>VGIF01000032.1 GCA_016868015.1 Betaproteobacteria bacterium | reverse complement strand
TCACCGATTTGCCCTTGTCAAAGCAGCTCACCGCGAGCACCGCGCGCATACCCGCGCCCATGATCGCATCCACCGTGGTGTCGGGGTGATAGTTGCCGGGCTCGATGTAGCAGGTGACGCCATGGCACAGCATCTCCATGGCGGCCAGCGTCACGGCGATGCGCACATCGTCCTCGTCCATCGCCACCTCGTACGGATACATGTGCTCGAACAGGAACGACTGCGCGTTCGATTCGTCGGCGAGCCCGCGCGCGAGCTGGAACGAGCCATGCAAATGGTTGTCGATAAACCCCGGCGTGACCACCATGTCCGTGGCATCGATGCTCGCCGGCGCTGTCCATTGCGCGGCGATTGCCGCGGTTTTGCCGATAGCCGCGAACTTGCCGTTTTTCACCGCGATCGCCGCGTCGCGGATGATGCGCCGCTCGGCATCTACCGTAATCAGCCAGTCGATGTTGCGGATGAGTAAGTCCGCCGGTTGTGCCGCCGTCATGGGTTTGCCGTTCCTTAGGTTTCGCGATGGTTGGCTGATATAACACGCCCGGCGCTAGCCTGCCATAGCGCGGCTATAATGGCGTTTGCGAAAATCAGCAGGGGAAATGTTTAAAGTGAAAACGTTAAAGATCGTCGCGGTTCTCGCCATGAGCGCCGCTTGGGTAGCCAATGCCGGTGCCCAGCCCTATCCGGTCAAGACTATCCGCTTCGTGGTGTCGTTTCCGCCGGGCGGCGCGACCGACACTTTCTCGCGTTTGTCGGCCAGCGAGATGAGCAAGACGCTGGGCCAGCAAGTGATCGTCGAAAATCGCCCCGGCGCCGGCACCACCATCGCGGCGGACGTAGTGGCGAAGGCCGCGCCCGATGGCTACACGCTGTTGTTTACCGATGCGTCCAGCCACGCGATCACCGCGTCGTTGTATCGCAAGCTGCCGTACCACCCGGTCAATAGTTTTGCGCCGGTGGCGCCGCTGAATGCGTCGCCGCTGTTGTTGGTGGCACACCCTTCGGTGAACGCAAAAAGCGTCAAGGCGCTGATCGCCGGACTGAAACGCAATCCCGGCATGCCGATGGGCAACTCCGGCATCGGCACGGTAACCCACATGACCGGCGAAAAATTCGTCCTGCGCAGCGGCGTCAAGGTCACGCAGGTGAACTACAAGGGCGGCGCAACACCGATCATTGCCTTGATGAGCGGCGAGGTCGCGGTGGTGATGGCCACCGTGCCGGCGAGCATTCAGCACGTGCGTCAAGGCCGGCTGAACGCGATCGGGCTCGCCGCCGCCAAACGCTCGCCGCACTTGCCCGATGTGCCCACCATCGGCGAGAGTCTGCCGGGGGTGGAAGGCGCGGTGGTGTCCGCGGTGCTGGCGCCGGCAGGTACACCGGCGGCAGTGATCGAACGCTTGAACGCCGAGTTAAACCGTGTTTCCGATAGCGCCGCCGCCAAGGATGTCTACGCCGTTAACGTCGCCGAGGGTATGCGCATGAGCCCGGCGCAGTTTTCGCAATACCTCGAGCGCGAAGTCAAAGAGTGGGCGGAGGTGGTCAAGGCCACCGGTGTCACGGTGAATTGATACGTATGCGCACGCACGCGGCTCCCGATACTTGCGCGCCGTTGGCGGCGGCGCCGGTGTCCGCGCGCGTGGTGTCATACTCGCGCAAGGTTTTCATTCCGCTCACCCGCGCTTGCCGCGATATCTGCAGCTATTGCACCTTCGCGCAGGCACCGCAGCCCGGTAAAAGTGTTTATCTCGGCGCGGATGAAGTGCTGGCGATCGCGCGCGCGGGCGAGGCCGCGGGTTGCACCGAGGCGCTGTTTACGCTTGGCGACAAGCCGGAGTTGCGTTACAAGGCGGCGCGCGAGGAACTGGCGGCGTTGGGCTGTGCCACCACCATTGAGTATCTGCACGCAATGTGCGCATTGGTGTTGAAGCAAACCACGCTGCTGCCGCATGTGAACCCCGGCGTGATGACGCGCGAGGAAATGGCCAAGCTGCGCGAGGTCAGCGCCTCGCAAGGCATCATGCTCGAAAGCACGGCCGAGCGGTTATGCGCCAAGGGCGAGCCGCATTATGGCTCGCCGGATAAGCAGCCTACCGTGCGGCTGGAAGTGCTGCGGCTCGCGGGAGAACTCAAAATCCCGTTCACCACCGGCATTTTGATCGGCATCGGCGAAACGCGTGACGAGCGCGTCGACGCGTTAAACGCCATCCGCGATTTACACCAGCGTTACGGCCACATTCAAGAAGTGATCATCCAAAATTTCCGCGCCAAGCCCGACACCCGCATGGCCGATGTGCCACATGCCGAGCACGAAGATTTGTTGTGGACCATCAGCACCGCGCGCGAGATTTTAGGCGTCGAGATGAACATCCAGGCGCCGCCGAATTTGTCGGGTGACAACTGCGGTGATTTGATCGACGCCGGCATCAACGATTGGGGTGGCGTGTCGCCGGTGACGCCCGATCACGTAAACCCGGAAGCGCCGTGGCCGGCGATAGACAAGTTGCACGAGATCAGCGCGGCGCGCGGGCGTGTGTTGGTGGCGCGGCTGCCGTCGTATCCGGCGTATGTGCTGGATGCGTCGCGCTGGCATGCGCCGCGGATGGCGACGCGGTTGATGCGCGCGAGTGATAGTGAAGGGTTTGCGCGGGAGGATGCTTGGTCGCCGGGGTTGGCGGTGGCGATTTCTTTGCCGGGGCTTGGCGCGAGTAGGGCATCGAGCACTGCCCTCTCCCCTGTCCCCTCTCCCGCAGGCGGGAGAGGGGCGGGGGAGAGGGCAACGACCGCACGCGGCGCAGTGGATCCAGCAAAGACCACCAAAAAATATTCAATTAAATCAAATACTTACGATTTATCGTCTGAGGTCGGCATCACCCGCGCCTTCGCCGCCCGCGAAACTGAATTCGAGGAAATCTGCGCCGCTGCCAATGACCTACGCCAACAAACCGTCGGCGACACCGTGCGCTACGTCGTAAACCGCAACCTCAACTACACCAACATCTGCGCCTATCGCTGCACCTTTTGCGCGTTTTCCAAAGGCACGCACAGCGCGTCGCTGCGCGGCGAGCCGTACGATATTCCGCTGGAAGAAATCGAGCGCCGCATTGCCGAAGCATGGGCGCGCGGCGCCACCGAAGTGTGCATGCAAGGCGGCATTCATCCGCGCTATACCGGCAACACTTACCTTGAAATTCTGCGCGTGGCAAAAAGCGCCGCGCCCAACATACACGTGCACGCGTTCACGCCGCTGGAAGTCACGCATGGCGCGCAAACGCTTAACATCAGCGTGCGCGAATTTTTGTCGCGCTTGATCGACGCGGGCTTGAGCAGCCTACCCGGCACCGCGGCGGAAATTTTGGATGACGAAGTGCGGCAAGTGATTTGCGCGGACAAAGTCACCACCGATGAGTGGTTGAACGTGATGCAAACCGCGCATGAGCTGGGGCTGCGCTCCACCGCCACCATCATGTTCGGCCACATGGAGCAGCCCAAGCATTGGGCGCGGCACTTGCTGCGCATCCGCGCGTTGCAGGAAAAAACCGGAGGATTCACGGAGTTTATCCCACTGCCGTTTGTGCACATGGGCGCGCCGATGTACGTGCAAGGCCGCGCGCGCCGTGGGCCGACCTCGCGCGAAGCAATTTTGATGCACGCGGTGGCGCGGCTCGCGTTGCATCCGGTGATTAGAAACATACAAGTATCGTGGGTAAAAATGGGCGAACCCGGGGTGAATGCGTGTCTGAATGCCGGCGCGAACGACGCCGGCGGCACGCTGATGAACGAAAGCATTTCGCGCGCCGCGGGCACGCAACACGGGCAGGAAATGCCGCCCGCGCGCATGGAAGCGATGATCCGCGCCGCCGGCCGCGTGCCGCAACAGCGCACCACGCTTTACGCCGACGTGAGTGACGAGCGCCACGCCGCGGGGCTTAACGCCGCGCCATTGGAATCCACGCGCACGCAGGTGGCGGCATGAACATCGGCATCCTGGGCGGCACGGGCAAGGAAGGCAGCGGGCTTGCGTTTCGCTGGGCGTTAAAAGGCCACGCGGTAACCATCGGCTCGCGCGACGCTGCGAAAGCGCAAGCGGGCGCGGTAGAGTTGAATCAATTGCTTGCGGGCAAAGCGACGGTGCACGGCGGTGATAACGCCGCCGCGGCGCAAGCCGAAGTGGTAGTGCTCGCGGTGCCCTATGCTGCGCAGATGGCCACGGCGCAAAGCGTCGCCGCGCAGCTTAAGGGCAAAATTTTGATCGATGTCACCGTGCCGCTCACGCCGCCCAAGGTTGACCGCGTGCAATTGCCCAACGGCGAATCGGCGGTGCTGGCGTTGCAGCGCAAGCTGGGTGACGCGGTGAAAGTCGTTTCCGCGTTTCAGAACGTTTCCGCCACGCATTTGAAAGACGCCGCGCACGAACCGGATTGCGACGTGCTGGTGTGTGGTGACGATGCGGCCGCGCGTGAGGTGGTGGTGAAGCTCGCCGAGGACGCCGGCATGCGTGCGTGGCACGCGGGCGTGCTCGCCAATTCGGTGGCGGCGGAGGCGCTGACTTCGGTGTTGATCGCGATCAACAAGCGCTACAAGGTGCCGGGGTCGGGCATCAGAATCACCGGTGTGCCGAGCCCTTGATCATCGAGGCATTGTTTGTCGCGTGAACTCAAACTCGTTGCGTTGCCGGGGATGCCCGAGGTGGCGGCGGGCGCCGATCTTGCCACGCTGTTGCGGGCCGCGCTGTCACGCGCACGGCTGACACTGCAAAACGGCGACATCCTCGTCCTGGCGCAAAAAATCATCTCCAAGGCTGAAGGCCGGGCGGTGCGGCTAAGCGATGTCACGCCTTGCACACGCGCGCAAGAATTTGCCCGGCAAGGCCACAAAGACCCGCGCGTGGTCGAGCTCATGTTGCGCGAATCGCGCAAGGTGTTGCGCGTGAAACCGGGGGTGATCATCGTTGAGCACCAGTTGGGTTTCATCATGGCCAACGCCGGCATCGATCACTCCAACGTGCCGGATGGTGAAGACACCGTGCTGTTGCTGCCGGAAAACCCCGACGCTTCCGCGCGCACGCTGCGCGATCAATTGCGCGTAGCCACGGGTGCTGCCATCGGCGTGTTGATCATCGACAGCTTCGGCCGCGCCTGGCGCCACGGCGTCACCGGCATGGCGATTGGTATTGCCGGATTCCCGGCGTTGATCGACATGCGCGGGCAAAAAGATCGCGATGGGCGCGAGCTTCGCGTCACGCAAATCGCTGCTGCCGATGAGTTGGCCGCGGCCGCCTCGCTGCTGATGGGCCAGGCGGACGAAGGCACGCCCGCGGTGCTGGCGCGCGGTTTTCCGTATGCGCTGCGCGAGAGCACGGTACAAGAATTGATCCGCCCTGAAAACGAGGATTTGTTCCGATGATCGTCGCACTTGCGGGCGGTGTCGGCGGCGGGCGCATGGCGGCGGGGCTGGCGGCGGTGTTGCCGCCGCGCGAACTCACGGTGGTGGTGAACACGGGCGACGATTTCGAGCATATGGGTTTTACCATTTGCCCCGATCTCGATTCGGTGATGTACGCGGTGGCCGGCGTGAACAACCCGCAAACCGGATGGGGCCGCGCCGGCGAGACCTGGGCTTTCATGGACGAAATCAAGCGCTGCGGTGGCGAGGGTTGGTTTAACTTGGGCGATCGCGATCTCGCGGTGCACGTGCTGCGGCGCGAGGCGCTGCGGCGCGGCGCAACGCTTTCCGAAGTCACGCGCGATTTGTGCACCCGTTTCGGCATCGAGCACGCGATCGTGCCGATGAGCGACATGCCGGTGCGCACGCGTGTCAAGACAAAATCGCAAGAGCATTCGTTTCAAGATTATTTTGTGCGGCTGCGCTGCAAACCGCACACGACGGGGTTTCGTTTTGCGGGCGCGCGAGCGGCGCGTGTGCCGCTGATGCTGCAACGTTCGATGGAATCCACGCAAGTCGAAGCGGTGGTGTTCTGCCCGTCAAATCCGTTCGTGAGCATCTCGCCCATCCTCGCCGTGCCGGCGATACGCGCGTGGCTTAAGCAACGCAAATTTCCGGTGACGGCGGTGTCGCCCATCGTCGGCGGCGCGGCGGTTAAAGGCCCGGCCGCGAAAATGATGCGCGAGCTCGGTTTGCAGCCCTCAACACTCGCGCTTGTGCGACACTATGGCGATGCCGTCGACCGCTGGGTGATCGATCGCCAAGACGCGCGTCAAGCCGCCGCCATCGAGCGCCTGGGCAAGCGCGTGTTGGTAACCGACACGTTGATGACCAACCGCCGCAAAAGCGCGGCGCTCGCACGCTGCGTGATAAATTTCGCTCTTAAAAAATAATTGAATAAAATCAATTACTTACGTGTGATCATCCCGCACCGCGGGGTGTATGCCGGCAAAACGCGGCTCGCCGCCGTGCTGGATGACGCGGCGCGCAGTGAGTTAAACCGCTGGTTGCTCGCGCGTACGTTGCGCATCGTCGCTGGGTGGCTCGGTGATGCGCGGCATTGCACGGTGGTGAGCCCGTGCGCGAGCACGTTGGCGTTGGCGCGGCACGCCGGCGCGAACACGGTGACCGAGCCCGAACCCGCGCTGGGCCTTAACGCGGCGCTGGTGCACGGCGCCGGGCACGCGGTGACCAACGGCGCGCAACAATTGTTGATTTTGCCTTGCGACTTGCCGTGTTTGGATGCGGCGGCGCTCGATGCGATGGCGGCGTTGGCCGCGCCCGGCGGCGACGTGGTGATCGCACCCGATCGCCACGGTAGCGGCACCAACGCGATGTTGGTGCCGGCCACCGGCTGCGAATTTGCCTTCGGTGCGGGCAGCCTCGCGCGCCACATCGCGATGGCCGATGCGCGCGGCATGCGCGTGCGGCTGTGCAACGCATCCGCGCTGGCGTTCGATCTCGATACCGCGGCGGATTTTGCCGAGTGGTCGAAAAGCGCTGCGGAAAAGCCGCCGTTTCTCGCGCCGCGGCAAGCGGCGTAGTTTGTCGCTAACGACGCACGTCGCGTATTACACGCGCTTGATCCAGCCGGGCAGCGCTTGCACGCGGCTCACCCACGCGAGCACCGCGGGATAAGGCTCCAGCGCAATGCCGCCTTCGGGCGCGAGCGACACATAAGGGTAGTTGGCGATGTCGGCGATGGTGGTGCGGTTTAACGCCAGCCAGGCGTTTTTGGCCAAATGCTGCTCCAGTATCGCCAGCCCCGCGCGGCCGTAGCCGCGGTATTCCTCGACATCGCCGCCGCGCAGCTTTAATACCACCGCGCGCGCCCACTGCAAGCCGAACAGCACTTCGTTTTGCGCAAACGCCATCCACTGCATCACTTGCGCAAGCCCCGCGGCGTCGCTGGGCAGCCAGGTTTCGCCGCCGAATTTGCGCGCAAGATAGACCATCGCCCCGGTCGATTCCCAGAACACTTCACCGCCGTCTTCCAGCACCGGCACCTGGCCGCGCGGATTCAATTTCAAAAATGCCGCGCTTTTGAGTTCGCCCTTGGCGGGATCGAGCAGCACTTTGTCGTACGGCAGGTTGAGCATCGACAACAGCAGGCGCAGCTTGTACGCGTTGCCGGAACGTTCGAATAAATGCAGCTTCATTGTGGTCCCTGAGTTGGTGATCGTGGCAGGCGCGATTATCCGTCAATGCCAAGCTCGCGTAGTATCATCAGCCCAACCAGACGAGGAGGCCTATGACACCCAACAAAACCCATCAGGCGATGTTCCTGCTGATCGCGTGCGCACTGGGCACGCCGGCGCTGGCGCAGACGGCTGCGTATCCCACGCGTGCGATTCGCTTGATTTCCCCCTCCGGCGCCGGCGGCCCGGTGGATGTGGTGGCGCGCATTGTGGCGCAGCGGCTATCGGACGTGCTGGGCCAGCAGGTGGTGGTGGAAAATCGCGTCGGCGCGGCCGGGCTTATCGGCACGGATTTCGTGGTGCGCCAGCCGGCGGATGGTTACACGCTGCTGTTCGGCTTTTCAGGGCCGCTGGCGATCGTGCCCAATTTAAATCCCAAGACACCGTATAACGTGGCGCGCGATTTGATCCCCATCAGTCAGGTGGCGGTGGCGCCGTACGTGTTGCTGGTGCATCCCAGCGTGCCGGCGAAGAGCGTCAAGGAACTCGTTGGTTTATCCAAGTCGAGGCCGGGCAAGATGAGCTTTTCGTCGGGCGGCGTGGGCGTGGGCATCCACATGGCGGGTGAGTTGTTCAAGGTGGCGGCGGGGCTCGACATTTTGCATGTGCCGTATGCGGGCGCCGCGCCGGCCATGACCGCGATGATGGCGGGCGAAGTCGACATGATGTTCAACGGCCTCGCGGCGGCCGTGCCGCAAATGAAAAGCGGCCGGGTGCGCGCGCTGGCGGTGGGTGGAGAGAAACGCACCAAACTGTTCCCCGAATTGCCCACGATTCACGAGTCCGGTTACGACGTCAAGACCGGCGGCTGGTACGGCGTGCTGGCCGCGCGTGGTACGCCGCAGCCGGTGCTCAACACCCTGCACGCGGCCATTGTCAAAGCCATGGAGCAGCCCGAAACACACGCCGTGCTCGCGAAGATCGTCACTGATGTCGTCACCGGCCCGCCGCAGGCGTTTGCCGACTTGATCAATTACGAATCGGCGCTGTGGGGCAAGGTGATCAAGGCGGCGGGGATTAAATAGCAGTAAGTTCAACGGCTTTTAGACGCAGATGAACGCAGATGAACGCAGATTTTCGCAGATAAAAATCTTGGTTTAATCTGCGTTCATCTGCGTAAATCTGCGTCGAAGGTTTTGACGTTAAACTTCATTCCATGAAAACCTCAAACATCAAAGTCCCCCTGCGCGACGGCGTAATGGGCGCGTATCTCGCCGTGCCCGACGGCCCGCCCGCCGGCGGCATTGTCGCCATCATGGAAATCTGGGGTGTCAACGACACCATGCGCAAACACGCGCAGGAGTTTGCTGAAGCCGGCTTCGTGTGTCTGGTGCCCGATTTGTTCTGGCGCCAGGAGCCGGGCGTGGAGCTTTCCGATCGCAACCCGAACGATGTGCCCAAGGCGTTCGATCTTTACTACGAGTTCGATTACGACTTGGGCGTGCGCGACACGGAAGACACGGTGAACTATCTCGCCGGGCTTCCCGAATGCAACGGCAAAGCCGGCGCGGTGGGTTATTGCCTGGGCGGCAAACTGTGTTATCTGCTGTGCTGCCGCACCGACATCGATTGCGCGGTGGCGTATTACGGCACGTACATCGAGCACAACATCCGCGAGGTCAAAAATCTGCACCGCCCGTTTATGCTGCACATGGCGATGAAAGATCGCTGGGTGCAGGCCGAGGTGAACGATTTGCTGGAGCGCAAACTGTCGCCCAACCCGCTGGTGACGATACACAAATATCCCGAAGCCGATCACGCGTTCGCGCGGCACGGCGGCAAGCCCTATCGCAAGGACGACGCCGATCGGGCGCTGGCGTTGACGGTGGATTTTTTCAAACAACATCTCAAGTAGGGCGGGAGTAGCGAAACGCATCCCGCCGCTTCGCCGAGACAAACGGCGAAAAACCTTTGACGCAGATTTACGCAGATGAACGCAGATTTTTCCCGGCGGTTAATCCGCGTTCATCTGCATAAATCTGCGTCTAAAGAAGTTTGTTCTTGGTTTTAACAGTTCAAAGGAATACGCCAATGACCGGTATCAAGGCAGGCATCATGGTCAGCAACCAGCAGTTCGAAGGCGTCGACATGGTGAGTGCGCTGGAAGAGCAGATCGTGATGGTGCGGCTTGCGCGCGAGCGTGGCTGGGATTCTTATTTTACCGGGCAACACTATCTGAACGAGGGCGGCAATCAAGGGCTGCAAATGGTGCCGTACCTCGCGCGGCTCGCCGCCGACGCGGGCGACATGACCATGGGCGTGGGGCTGTTGCTGGCGCCCTTGCACAACCCCGTCTACACCGCCGAGACCATCGCCACGCTGGATGTGATCTCGCACGGCAACATGATCTTCGGCGTCGGCTTGGGGTATCGCACGGCGGAGTTCGAAGCGTTTGGCGTGCGCAAGGGGCAGCGCGTGCAACGTTTCGAGGAATGCCTGGTCGTCGCCAAGCGGCTGTGGACGGAAGACAAGGTGAGTTATGAGAGCGACACCTGTATTTTGCGCGAAGCGCATCTCTCGTTGAAATGCGTGCAAAAGCCGCATCCGCCGATCTGGTTCGCCGCCAAGCACCCGAATGCAATCAAGCGTGCCGCGCTGCTCGGCGATTGCCTTTACCACAGCCCCAAGGCGACGTTCGCCACGCACAAAGAGCGGCTTGCGCTGTACAAGGCCGAACTGACGAAACTCGGCAAACCCTTGCCGAAAGAAAACCCCTGCCGCATCGAAATCTATTGCGCAAAAAGCCGAGCCGCCGCGATGGAACTCGGCGCGCCCTATATCGCCGAAAAATACAAAGCCTATGCGCAATGGGAAACCGATAAAGCCATGCCGGAACACGAGCGCATCAACAAGGGGTTCGATGAGTTGGTGCAAGGCCGCTTCGTCATCGGCTCGCCGGAGGATTGCTGGAATCAGCTACAACCGTACATCACCGAGCTTGGCGTGACGCACTTCGTGTTCCGCACCCACTTTCTCGGCATGCCGCTTTCCAATGCGCTGGCCAGTATTCGGCTTTTGTCGGATGAGGTGCTGCCGGCATTGCACAGTACCAAGCCGGTGCCGTTGGAGAAGGTGGCCGTTTCGTGAGTGCTTACTCAGCGACTCTTGCGCTGATCCATAATAAAAAATTAAATAAAATCAAATACTTATGATATTATCATGATCGGATGTCGGTGCCGGCTTTTACTGGGCTTCACGCTGGCAAGCCTCGGCTCGCCGGCCGTCGCTGTGTTATGATTATATGGATCATATTGATCGATATAATCATCACCAGACCATGATCCGCGAATCCCCCGCCGTCAAAGTACGGCAAAACCTCGGCGAAATGCTCAACGAAGTGCGCTACAAGCGCGACAGCATCGTCATCCATAAAGACGGCGAGCCGGTCGCGGCGCTGGTGGATATCGCTTTGTTCGAGCGCATCCGCGCGATGGAGGAGCGGTTCACGCGGCTCACCGACGGCATACGCGCGGCGCTGGCGCCGCTGGACGACGTGGAACTCGAAAAGGCGATCGACGACGCTGTGCGTGACGCGCGCAAGGCAGGCGCGAGCAGCACGTGATGCGAGTGGTGCTCGACACCAATGTGCTGGTGTCGGGCTTGGCGCGAAGCACCGGCGCGCCGGGCCGGGTGATCGAAGCGTGGCGCGCGGGCGAGTTCGACCTGGTGGTGTCGGACGCGTTGCTGGATGAAGCCGGCCGCGTGTTCGCCTACTCTCGCGTGCGTATCTTGTTGGAAAAGGGCGGCATCACCACCGCCATGGTTGGTGAATTTCTCGAAATCATCCGCTTCAAGGCGATCACGGTTGCAACCGCGAACGTTGCCGTGCCCGCAACGCCGCCGGACGCCGGCGATTTGCATGTGGTGCAGGCATTCGTCGCATCGGGCGCGGAGTTTCTGGTGACCGGCGACCGCCGCGATTTGTTATCGCTCGGCTTGCCCGGCGTGGTGAGTGTTAGCGAGTTCGAACGCCGGTTAACTGCGCTGCGGTTTCGCTAAGTTCAAACCTAAAATCAAACTTACGCCGGTTTGGGAATCGGTACCCGATGCAGCTTCATGCCCATCGACACCGCACTGTAGTAGCCCAGCAACCCCAGCACTTCGGCGACGCCGTTGCGACCCAATAGTTTTTCCGCGCGGTCGAACACTTCATCCGAACCGCCGCCCGGCGCCATGGCAATCGTCGCGAGATCGAAGATCGCACGCTCGCGTTCGTGCTCGAACGTCGGCGTTTGGCCGGCGCGCATCGCATCGAACACGGCTTGCTTGTAGCCGAGTTCGAGGCAGCGCTTGACGTGCGCGGCCCACACATACTCGCCGCGCCAATGGTTGGCGATGATACAAATCACCAGTTCGACTTCGCGCTCGGCGAGCGACGATGCTTTGTTGAGAAACGTGCCGATGGTCTCCATCGCCGCCGCGAATTTCGGCGAGTGGATCCAGATTTTGTACGGCCCTAGCAATTTGCCGCGGCCGGCGATGAGATCGGCGAATACTTTCTTTTGCGCCGCCGTCATCTCGTTATCGGGGATTTCTTTGATGCGATTGGTTTCTGCCATGGTGTGTCTCTTCAATTTGCTTGTCACAACTGGATAGTCTCGCCGCGAACGGCCCCTAGAACCACCGTCCGCCCTGAGCTAGTCGAAGCCTGTCCTGAGCTAGTCGAAGGGGGCGATTTGTTTAGAACATGCGCGAAACGGTGGGCTCCACTGCGTTTCTCCCGCCCTACAAACTAACTCCGAAAATCGATGCCGCGCCGATCCAGCATGCGCAACAGCGCCGGCCAATCGGGGCGTCCGCCGGGGCGCACGCGGTTCACTTGCGCATGCGTGTGCTTGACTGTTTCATCCGAAATCAGCGTGACGCCGTTGCGTCCCGCCGCCAGCGCATCGATCTGCGTTTTGCACGATTGCTCGAAGTTGTACATCAGCATAAACGCGTCGCGCACCGTGGCGCCCAGCGTCAACAAGCCGTGGTTACGCAGCACCATGCAGCGGCTGGTCGGCCCCAAATCGCGTGCGAGCCGCGTACGTTCATCCATGTCGAGCGCGATGCCTTCGTAGTCGTGATACGAAATTTCCGCGACGATGCGCGTGGAGTGCTGGCTTAACGGCAGCAGCCCCTCGGTCATGGCAGAGACCGCGATGCCCGCGCGCGTATGCGTGTGGATCACGCAGTGCGCGTCGGGGCGGCATTCGTGCACGCAGCCGTGGATGACAAAGCCCGCCTGATTGACACCCATGCCGGTGATGTCCTCGATGATGTTGCCTTGGCCATCGATTTTCACCAGGTTGGAGGCGGTGACTTCATCGAACATCAAGCCATAGGCATTCAATAAAAACTGATTTTCCGCGTCCGGCACGCGCGCTGAAAAATGCGTGAGGATCATATCCGTCCAGCCGTAAATCACCGCCAGTTGATACGCGGCGGCGAGATCGGTGCGCATTTTCCACTCGGCTTCGCTGACGCGGTCTTTGAGCGATGCGGGTTTGCGGGCGGTTCGGCTTGCTAGTTTGGTGACGGCCATGGTGGCTCCTGGGGTCGATGTCAGGTCGAATGAAATTTCACTGTGTGGATTTGTCATGTATCAATGCACAATTTACGCCTGTGGGGGGTGAATTTCCACGCGTGAAAAAAGTAGGGCGGGAGCAGTGAAACGAATCCCGCCTTTCGCGAATACACGCGAGTCGGCGGGATACACTGCGTTCCTCCCGCCCTACGGCGTCTCAAGCTGTGATTGCATCAATCAACTCACCAGCCTTAGCCAGCTTATCCAGATTCTCCAACGCCTGAATCGACCGCTCCAACCGCTCCCCTTGCAACACGCGCGAAGCACAGCCGCGATACTTGCCGAGCAGCTCATCACGCGTCATCGGGTTGCCGGGGCTGCCGCGCACTTTGTCGACTTGTTTGGTAAATTTGCGGCCATCCTTTAGGGTGATGGTCACCGGCGAACGGCGGCGCGAGACCGGGTCGTCACCCCATTCGTGGTGCTGGTTAATCGTCACTTTGTCGAGCGACGCTCGCATCTTCGGCGCGTTGCAGTACGCGTCGGAGAACGAATCGAGATCGACGCGGCCGTCGAGCAGCATCGCCGCCAGCACGTAGTCGAGCGAGAATTTGCCGCGAAAGCCTTGCGTCGGTTTGTGAAAGCGCACGGTGTTGAGCAGATCGGGGTGCACGTCGACTTCGAGTTTGGCGACGTCGTCGAATTTGATATTGTGTTCGCGCAGCAGGCCTTGCGCAGCATCGAGCGCGCGCAGGTTGCCGCCGCAACACGGGTAGGCTTTGACGGTAAGGCCGGGGTCGACGATCGACCAATGCGAGCCGAGTTTGTCGCCGACTTTGGAGAGGTCGTAATTGCCCTTGTCGTGAAACGCCGAGAAAAAGCCGTAATCGCCGTCGATGCCGTCGGGGTCGGCGAAATAATTTTTTTGCGCGAGCAGCGTCGAGGTCACACCCGCGCGCGCGGCATTGCCGGCGTGGATACCCTTGCCCCAGGTGCCGAAGTGCTGCGTTAAGCCGCCGGCGTTGGCTGCGGCCAGCCCGATGGCCACCGCCATTTGCGACGGATTCAAGCGCACGATATTGCCCGCCGCCGCGGCTGCCGCCGAGCAACCATAGAGCGAAGTCGGATGAAAACCGCGCCGTCGTAACTCTGGCTCATGCTGGCGGCCGGAGAGCGACAGGCGCTCGAACACTTCCAACCCCACGCACACCGCGGCCACCACGTCGGCGCCGCTGGCGTTAGCTTCCTCCGCAAACGCCAGCGCGCCGGGCAAGATGCATGCGGTTGGGTGCGAAAAACCGGTGTCGTCGTAATCGAGCAGATGTGATAGCGAGCCGTTGGCCCACGCCGCCGCCACCGCGCTGGTGCGCAAGTTCGAACCAAACACGCGCGCCTTGGCAGCGCCCCCCTGCTCGCGCGTGATGTCGAGGATCACACGGCCCGCCGGCTCAACCGTTGCGGCAAGGCCCACGCCGGTGCAATCGAGGATGTGGCGCTTGGTGGCTTCAATCGCGTTGCTGGCAATATCACCGATGCGGGTGCGGCTGGCGAATTCGGAAAGCAGAGTAGTGGCGCCCATGTGCGGCTCCTGTCTTGATTAATCAGTTGTTAAAATGAGTCAATGTAAGTATTTGATTTTATTGAATATTTTTTTGCGGCATCGATGGCTTGTCAAGCGCCGCGACAGCGTGCTGACGCGCAGTTTATCGCCGCGCGTGCACTTACGCTTTCAACCGCGGAAACAAGCGCAACGCATTATCGCGCTCGATCTCCCTCAAATCGGTGGCGCTTAATCCGTCCTTCACCAAGTCGCCGGGGACTTTGCGCCCACCCAAAAATGGGTCGTTGGTGCCGAACAGTACTTGCGAAGTCGGGATAATCGCGAGCAGCGCTTTTAGCGCGCCTTCGTGGTGGCCTTGCAAGGTGTCGTGGTCAGACGTGCGCAGCTCAGCCATCACGTCGCGCGGCAGCACGCTCTTGAAATCTTTTTCCGCTTCCTCGCGCAAGTAGCGCGACAGCAAAAGCGGCGGCGTTGTGAAGCATCGAAAGCGACAGAGGGCTGCGTTTTCACAGGCATTCTTCCTAGGTTGCTGTGCGTTGATAATCGCACACCTTGGATTTCGGCGCAGGACGGCACGGTTTAACCGGTGCGCATGCCGCGCAACCTCGGCGCGAGCTGCAGGGTTGGCATGAGGGGCGATGCCAGCGGCGTATTGCATATCTTGCATATTCGTAATACCATCAATTGATGAAAACGCTTACCGTGAAGCTCCCCGATTCACTCGCCGCATGGCTCACACGCCGCGCGCGCGATTTAGATCGCTCGCAATCCGATCTGGTGCGAGACGCGCTCGAGCGCTACCGGCAAGGCGAAGGCGGTGTGAGTTGCCACGATCTGATGGCCGATCTTTGCGGTGTGGTCGACGGGCCCACGGATCTTTCCACCAATCCAAAACACATGACAGGCATTGGTGAATGACCCGCATCATTGTTGATACGGGGCCGCTGGTCGCATACGTTAATCGGAAAGATAAATGGCACCGCTGGGTGGCTGAGCAGATGGCGGCGCTCAATCCGCCGCTGCTGACTTGCGAGCCGGTGATAACCGAAGCGTGTTTTTTGATTCAACGCGCGGGTGGCAGACCGGCGGACTTGGTGCGCAAAATCGCGCAGCGCACGATTGAAATCGGCATCGACCTGGAGGAAGACGCCGCCGGTATCGAGTCGCTGATGCGGCGCTATGTCGATACACCGATGTCTTTGGCGGGCGCCTGTTTGGTGCGGCTGTCGGAACGTTATTCCGATTGCAGGTTATTCACTCTGGACTCGGATTTCGAGCATTACCGCCGCAATGGCCGTTCCGTCATTCCGCTGTTGCGTCCGCCCGGTAGAAATTGATCACAGCCGCAGCAGCTTTGCCGCGTTGTTCCAAACAATCTGCTGTCTTTGCTCGGCGGTCAGCGACTTCACGCCGTTCAAAAACCTGATCGGTTCTTCGTAGGCGATGTCGAAGCAGTAATCGCTGCCCACCAAGATGCGATCGGCGCCCACCAGCTTGATTAAATCTTCAAGAATTTCCTCGTTGTAGCTGATGGTGTCGTAGGTAAAGCGTTTCAAATACGAACTCGGCGGCTTGGCAATGGTTTTGCATTCGGCGCGGGTGTAAAAGCCGCGGTCGAGCCGCCCGCGGATGATCGGCAGCACGCCGCCCGCGTGCGGCAGGCTCACTTCGAGTTTGGGGAAGGCATCGAGTACGCCGCCGTAGATCAGGTGCGAGGCGGCGAGTGCGGTGTCGAAAGGGTTGCCGCACAGGTTGACGAGATAAAACTGCTTCATGCGTTCGTTGTTGATCATCATCGGGTGCAGGAAGATCGGCAGGCCCAAGGCCTCGCAACGCTCGTACACCGGGAAAAAGCTGCGGTCGGACAACTCGCGGTCGCGCACCGCGGTGGCGAAATAAATGCCCTTGATGCCGGGGAGCTTGGCGGCGCGCTCCAATTCTTTCACCGCAAGGATGGGGTTTTGCATCGGCAGGCAGGCGAAGCCGATCAAGCGATCCGGATGTTTTTTGTGCGCGGCGCTCACCGCATCGTTAAACGCCGCGGACAGTTGCGCGCCCAGTTCGTCATCGGCCCAGTAGACCATCGGCTGCGTGAGTGACAATGCGTGCATGCCCACGCCCTGCTGATCCATGATTTTTAAACGCTCATCGAGATCGATGAACGTGCGTGTGATCGGGCCGGTGCGCAGGTTAAGCCCCACCTGGATGAAGGTGACGCCCTTGTCATCCACCGTCACCGTAGTGCCGCAGCGTCTGCCGTGCTGGGCGATCAAGTCGATGTAGTTTTGCGGGAAGTAGTGGGCGTGGGTGTCTATGGTCTGGATGGGTGGGGGCATGGTGGGTCCTTAAACGACAAAAATCCAAAACTTCACCGCAGAGGCGCGGAGGCGCAGAGTTTACGCAGAGAAATTCAAAAACGTTTTTGCTCTTCTCTGCGGTCCTCTGCGTCTCTGCGGTGAAGCCGTTAAAGCAACTTATCAACAATATAGTCCCACTGCGCCGGATCCACCGGCGTGATCGACAGCCGGTTGCCGCGCGCGAGCGCGCGCATGTTGGCGAGCGCTTTGTGGTTGCGCAGTTCGGGCAGACCGACGGTGCGGGTTTTCTTGACGAACTTCACATCGACGTGCAGCCAGCGTGGGTTGTCGCGCGTGGATTTTTCGTCGTGGTAATCGCTTTTTTTATCGAACTGGGTTTCGTCGGGGTAGGCGCGTTTGCACACTTCGGCGATGCCGACGATGCCGGGCTCGTCACAACTGGAGTGGTAGAAAAACACCTTATCGCCGATCGCCATTTGATCGCGCATGAAGTTGCGCGCCTGGTAGTTGCGCACGCCGGTCCACGGCGCGGTTTTGTCCTTGGCGAGTTGGTCGATGCTGTAGGCGTCGGGTTCCGACTTCATAAGCCAGTAACGCATGATGTCTCCTCAAAAAAAATGCGGCCAAGCCGCATTTTCATTTCTTTCCCGCACACACGTTTCCTCACCCCCGGCCCCTTTGCTGCGCTGCAAGTGTTCCATTGTCCCGGCGAGAGAGGGTAGATTCGTGCGGTAAAAGGTTTGATAACCTTTTACCGTCGCCGCGATGGGTTCCCCCGCCTGTGCCGTTCCGGCCCGTTTCTTGAACCAAAGGTTCAAGGGGTCGCCTTCCGGACTCCTTCAGGTTCGTCCGACGTGGGACGCTCACACCGGAATCACTTGAGTTAGCAACCTAATACCACTTATTGGCTCAAAGAAATGATAGGCCTTTACGAACACCGCAGGGGAATTCTCGAACGCGTGATCGATCGCGCTAAAAGAGCTTGGTCTGCTCCGACATCGCCTGATCGATCACCGTTTTCATGTGGGCCATTCTACGCTTGAAGGCGGCCATGTCAAAATCACCGCCGACCTTGGCGCCGAGAAATTCGTGCGTGATGTTAAGCGCCGCCATGATTGCGATGCGCTCCAGGCCGACGATCTTGCCTTGATCGCGAATTTCTTCCATGCGGCGATTTAAATAATCGACGGCTTCGAGCAGGCTGCGTTGCTCTTCTTCTTTGCAGGCGACGCGAAAACTGCGCCCCATGATGGTGATTTGCAAACCCTTGGCTTCTTTGGCGTCGATGGTGCTCATGCGGCGTCTTCTTCCGGCAGTTTTTGCAGCAAGGCCTCCAGCCGCGCGGTGGCGCCGCCGATTTTGTCTTCCAGCTTGCGATTGGCGTTGCGCGCGGAAGCGACGTCCTGGCGCAGTTGGTGATTTTCCGCGCGCAGTTGTTGGGCCACTCTAATCAGTTGCTCCAACTTGTTTTCGAGTGATTTCAGCTCCGCTTCCATGGCGTGCACTATAGTTGTAAAAATTCTGTCGAGTCAACCGCTAACAGCGTATTGTGAATGGACTTTGGCAAATCAGGCGAGCGTCATTCGTGGCGGATTTCACGAAGCGCTCGCGCGCCGCGCGCGTGTTAACATACGCGCCGTTCGCGTCACGCGCCATCCGTAGGCGAGTGTGATGTGCACACGATGTCGGGTGCCGGCGCTTATCGCTAAGCGCCGGATAATCGGGAAACCGGTGCGAGAAAAAGTATAATAAAATCAAATACTTACGTCTCAATCCCGGTGCTGCCCCCGCAACGGTAAATGACGCGATGTGTTGGATGGCATCGCAATGACGCACCTCGGGTAACACCGAGCCACCGTGAGTTTGCACTCACGGGAAGGCGGCGCGTTTAAGTCATCAGCCCGTAGACCGGCCCGCATCGTCTAGCGGAAATGCCGCGGGGATGCGGTGTGTCTGATCCATGCCAATTGCGCATGGGTTCGCCATGTGTTTTCACGTCTCCACGGTGTTTTCACGGCGCTTTTTTGCGCGCGGCGGGCGCGCATCGTCTGTGGAGTATCTATGAATTCGAATTTCAACATCGCCGCGGCGGCGCTCGCGGCGTACACGCATGGCGTTTATGCGCAATCAGCAACAGTGCCCGTAGGCCCGACCGTGATCGTCACCGCGACGCGCACCGCTGAAAATATGAGCGAGGCGCACGCGCAGGCGAGCGTCATCAGCGCCGCGCAAATCCGCGCCGGCGGCTACGCCACGCTGACCGAAGTGCTGCAGGCGCACGGCGGCGTTGAAATCACCCGTAACGGCGGGCCGGGGCAACCGAGCGCGGTGTTCATGCGCGGGGCGGAAGCCCGCCACACGCTGGTGTTGATCGACGGTTTGCGCGTGGGCTCGGCCACCGCCGGCGGCACGGCGTTCGAGCACATTGCGCCAGCGCAAATCGAGCGTATCGAAATCGTGCCGGGGCCGTTAAGCGGCGTCTACGGCGCCGATGCGATCGGCGGCGTGATTCAAATTTTTACGCGCGGCGCGGCATCCGGCACGAGCGCGAAAGTAAGTGTCGGCAGTTTTGGTACACGTGAAGTCGCCGCGGGTTTTGGCCGGCGCATCGGCAACAGCGAATTCAGTTTGGCGGCCGGGTATTCGGAAACGCGCGGCTTTGACGCCACCAAACCCAACACGCCATTCGCGCAGTACAACCCCGATCGCGACGGCTATCGCAACCGCAACGTCTCCGCGCGCTGGATTCAACACCTGACCGACGGCCACGAACTGGGCGCCACTGCGTTTCACAGCCGCGGCGACACGCATTTCGACGCCGGGCTCGCCACCGATGACGTGAGAAGCCAAACCGTGCAAGCGTTTTCGCTCTACAGCCGCAATCGCATCACGCCCAATTGGACGAGTTTGCTGCGCATCGGCAGCGCGCGCGATCATTCGGCGAGCGTGGGCGCGTTTCCCGGTTACTTCCGCACCGACCAACATCAGGTATTATGGCAGCACGACGTGCGTTTGAGCGTGGGCACTCTGATCGGCGGCGTGGAATTCTTGAGCCAGCGCGTGGCCAGCGACACGCCGTATAGCGGCACGCGGCGCGACGTCAAAAGCGCTTTCCTCGGCTATCGCGGCGATTTCGGCGCGCACGGCTTTCAAGCCAACGGCCGGCGCGACGACAACAGCCAGTTCGGCGCGCAACACACCGGCTCGCTCGGCTACAGCTATCGTTTCACGCGAGCGTGGCGTGCACGCATGGCTGCGGGCACGGCGTTCAAGGCGCCGACATTTAACGACCTGTATTTTCCGGATTTTCCGCCGTTTTATTTCAGCAATCCGGACTTGCGGCCGGAGCGTTCGCGCGGCCGCGAGGTGGGCATCAATTACGACGGCGCGCAACAACAGTTCGCCGCCACGCTGTTTCGCAACCGGATTTCCAACTTGATTACGGTGGTCACCGACCCCGTGACGTTTGTGTCGACCACGCGCAATCTGAATTCGGCGCGCATCGATGGCGTGGCGCTGGCGTGGCGCGCGCAAATTCAGGCCTGGCAACTGCGCGCCAACGCCACGCTGCAAGATCCGCGCGATGACGCCACCGGCGCGCAACTGCGCCGCCGCGCCAAATACCTGGGCAGCGCGGCGGCCGAAAAGACGACTGGGCCGTGGCGCGTGGGCGCCGAAGTGGTGGCGAGTGGCGCGCGCTTTGATTCCACCACCGAAGCGCCCAACACGCGCCTGCACGGCTACGCGTTACTCAATCTCACCGCGCGCTATGCGCTTACCCGGGATTGGGCGCTCGATGTGCGCTGGGGCAATGTGTTTAATCGCGAGTATGAGAGCGCGCGGTTTTTTAATGACGCGCGCGGCAACGGCATGGTGGCGCTGGTGTATCAACCGCGTTCGCCCTGAGCCCGCCGCAGGGTGAACCTTTCCTTGCTTGAGGTCTTCGAGGCCTAAGTATTTGAATCAACGCGATTCATTTGTTATCGTTGGCCGTGTGAATACCCCCACGAGTACTTTGACCGGCAGCCAGTTGTACCGGCGCTTGCTGCGCTACGTCGCGCCGTACCGCAAGCAGTTTGCCATTGCGATTTTGGCCACCATCGTCGTCGCGCTCACCGAGCCGGCGTTACCCATTCTGTTGAAACCGTTGTTTGACGGCGTGTTCGTCGAGCGCGACGCGGCCATGATCCGCTGGATGCCGCTAATGATTATCGGTTTGTTTCTGGTGCGCGGGCTCGCCGAATACACCAGCAACTACTGCATGGCGTGGGTGGGCAACCGCGTGGTGATGGATTTGCGCGCGCGAATGTTCGCCAAGCTGTTGGAGCTGCCGGCGCCGTATTACGACGAACAAGCCTCCGGTAATTTGATTTCGAAGCTGACCTACGATGTGACGCAAGTGACGGCGGCCGCCACCAATGTGCTGGTGGTGGTGTTCAAGGACACCGTGGCCATTATCGGCTTGCTGGCGTGGATGTTTTGGTTGAACTGGAAGCTCACGCTGCTGGCGTTGGGCATGGCGCCGCTGCTCATTTTGATCGTGCGCCTGATGAGCGTGCGGCTGCGCACGACCAGCCGCAGCGCGCAAACGGCGGTGGGTGACGTGACGCAAGTGATCCAGGAGGCGATTGAAGGGCAAAAGGTGGTCAAGCTTTACGCCGGGCAGAATTACGAGGCGCAGCGCTTTGAAGTGCAAACCAATCGCGTGCGGCGTTTTTTGATGAAGCAGGCGTCCGCGGCGGCGGCGGGCGGGCCGGTGGTGCAGCTGGTGGCGGCGAGCGCGCTGGCGGCGATGATTTTTTTCGCCTTGCGCGATGCCAATGGCGTCACCGTCGGCGGCTTTGTCTCGTTTTTGACCGCAATGATGATGCTCACCGGGCCGCTCAAGCACATCACCAATATCAACGAGCCGCTGCAGCGCGGGCTCGCCGCCGCGGAAAGTGTATTCGCGCTGCTCGATCAGCCAGGCGAAAAAAACGACGGCAAGCTGCGCCTCGAGCGTGCGCGCGGTGAACTCCAATTTGAAAACGTCACCCTGCGTTACGAGGGCGCCGAGCGTCCGGCGCTGGATAACATCAATCTCACCATCGCGCCGGGCGAGACCGTGGCGCTGGTGGGGGCCTCCGGCGCGGGCAAAACCACGGTGGCGAATCTGGTGCCGTGTTTTTATCGGCCCACTACGGGGCGGGTGCTGCTCGATGGGCACGACATCGCACAAGTCGAGCTCGCGAGCTTGCGTTCGAACATTGCGCTGGTGAGCCAGGACGTGGTGCTGTTTAATGACACGGTGGCCGCCAACATCGCCTACGGCGCGATGAAAGACGTTGATCAGGCGCGGATCAAAGCCGCCGCGGATGCCGCGCACGCGACCGAATACATCGAGCAGATGCAAGAAGGGTTTGACACGCTGGTGGGCGAAAATGGCGTCAAGCTCTCGGGCGGGCAACGCCAGCGGCTGGCGATCGCGCGGGCACTGCTTAAAAACGCGCCGGTGCTGGTGCTGGACGAGGCGACGTCCGCGCTGGACACCGAGTCGGAGCGCCATGTGCAGGCGGCGCTGGAAACGCTGATGAAAGGGCGCACCACGCTGGTGATCGCGCATCGCTTGTCCACCGTGGAAAACGCCGATCGCATCGTCGTGCTGGACAAGGGGCGTATCGTGGAAGTCGGCAAGCACCGCGAGCTGTTGGCCCAGGGCCGCACTTACGCAAAGCTCTATCAAATCCAGTTTTCGAGCGAGACGCCGGCAAACGCCTAGCAGCCTGTCATGCGTGCCGATTCATCCCCACGCGCGCTTCGATGTGATCGGCGGCTCGAATGCCCTCGAGCAACTTTTGGTTCTCCGCCAAACGGCTGCGATCGTTTTCGCGATGCCACAAGTGAAACACCGGTGCGGCAAAGCGCGCGTTCTTGTGCCGCACACCGGCGCGAATCAAGCGGGTTACCAAGTCGCTGTCTTCCAAGCCCCAACCGACGAACGATTCGTCAAAACCATTGACGCGCATGAAATCGGCGCGCCACAACGACAGATTGCAGGTTTTAACACCATGCCAGCGGCGCGGCGCGCGTTCTCGCCAAGCGCCATCGGGCAAGGTGAGCAGCGGCAACAGGCAATTGACGTCGCGGGCAGCCCACGCGCTGAGCCAGCGCGCGATACGCCATCGTTGGAGCGGCAGGCGCTCGCCGAGCACTCGCCGGGTGAAGGTTTCGGATAGCAGCACGCGATTACCCGCCAGAAAACAACCGGGACACGCCAGCGCGCGGTGTTGCTCGACGAAGGCGCGTCCGGGCACACAGTCGCCGTCGACAAAAATCAAATACGGCGCTTGTGTTTGGGCGACCGCGCGGTTACGCGCGGCTGCCGCCCGGAAGCCCAGATCCTCCTGCCACACGTGGCGCAGCGCGATCGGCGCGCGCGCCGCATGTTCGAGCACCAGCGCGCGGGTGTCTTCGCGCGAGCCGTCGTCCGCCACCAGCAGCTCGAAATCGAGTACCGTCTGCTCGAAAAATCCGGCGAGTACCGCTGCCAGCGCATCGGGGCGGTTATAGGTGGTGACAATGACAGCGGTTTTCAACGGGGCGGGGGTGTCTTGCCAAGCATCATTAGTTTGAGGTAGCGATAGTAGGTGCCCTCGGCATTGGACACCGACAATATGAAGCCTTCGCGCCCATCGAGAAACCCGGCCTTGAAAATGTAGGTGCGCATAAACGCCCACCAGCCGTGAAAAATGGCTTGGGTGAGCGAGGCGCGCTTGCCGCGCGCGAGATTAAATTTCGCGCCGGCCGAGGAGTAACCGTTGACCTTGTTTAGCACGTGTTCCAGCGTGGGCATCGGGTCGTGACGCAGATGATTTTTAAGGCGCCCAAGCTTGCCCGTAACAACGACACGGTCATGCATATGGTCTTCCGCGAAGCGGCCAGCGCCCTTGCGAAAAAAACGAATGACCGGATCCGGCCACCAGCCCGAATGGCGCATATCTCGCCCGCAAAAATTCGATAGACGCGGTAAGGCGTATGCCTCGATGCCGCCGGGGTTGGCCATGATGGCCTCTAACTCGTTGCGCAGTTCAGGCGTGACCCATTCGTCGTGATCGAGCGCGAGTATCCAATCACCGGTCGTGTGGTCCAGCGCGCGATTTTTTTGTGTACCGTAGCCCGGGAAATCGGCGGTCTGAGTCACCTGCGCACCCAGCTCGCGGCAAATCGCCAGCGTGTTGTCGGTGCTGCCGGAGTCCACCACGATGATTTCGTTGGCCCAGGTGACCGATTCCAGGCAGCGGCGGACCAGCGGTTCACCGTTTTTCACGATGATAGAGACGGAAAGCGTCATGCGAGTGCAGGCGTTCGTTCTGACGAGGCGTATTTTATGCCGCCGCAGAGTAGGCCGGACAACCACGCGTAGAACAAACCCTCGGCATGGTCGAGCAGAAATGAGTTGACGAGGCAGCCGCTCACCATAGTCAGTACCAGGCCGCGCGTGAGCGCCGCTTCCAGCGGCCCCGCCGCGAGATTGGCGCCGCGCCATTGCTGCCAAAACATCGCCAGTAGCAGCGCGAGCCCGGGAATGCCCACCTGTGCGGCAATCAATAAATACTCGTTGTGCGGATTGTGTGTGCGGACTTTTTCACTCCCCTGCACCTGCTCGGCATAGGCTTGAGCAAAGCGCCCCGTGCCCACGCCGATGAGCGGGTGAGCGGCGATGATGGGTAGCGTGTTGGCGTAAAACTCCAGACGCAAGCCGATGGAGGTATTGGCCGCGCCTTGGCCAGGCCACTCCAGCGCCTCTTGCGTGATTTGCGCGGCGCGGTCGCGGAATTTGTTGGGCGTGGCAAGCAGGGCGGCGGCCACGGCCACGAGCGCGAGCGCCGCGATCAGCGTGCCGCGCCGGCCAAGGCGCGTGGAACCCAACAGCCAGGCAAGCACTGCCAGCGTGACGTAACCGGTCGCGCCTTGCACCAAGAACAGCACATTGAGCGCGGCGAGCACCGCTAACGCGCCCCAGACAAGCCGCCGGCGCCGATCACTCGCGTTGATCGCCAACCAAACGAACAGGAATGCGCCGAACGCGAGCAGCAGATTGTGCGTGATTTTGAGCTTGAACACCGTCGGCGATAACGCATCGCCGGTGAATACGGGCCAAGCAGGCAGTAGGCCGAAACGAATCAAATACGACAGCACCACGATCACGGCGATGGTGATCGCGAACGCGTAGAGCGCGCGCATGCGCGTATCGTGGTCGCGAAACGCCACCACGAACAGCGGGATGCACATGAGATCGGCGTACTTGGAAAGGGTACGCGCCGCGCCGCGCATATCGCCAATGCTTTGCAGCAGGCCCAGCGCGAGCAACGCGAATAGCCCGATCGCAAACCATAAGTATTTGATTTTATTGATATTTTTTGCGAGGTCGCGGAATTGCCCGGAAAGCAAAAAAGCGATCCATGCAAGCCCCAGCAACAAATTGTCAAGCGCGGTCGATATCGGGATGCTGACACCCAGCGCAATCACGGTGAAGCGAAATACGCGCGTGGTGGGATTGCCGATAACCGCGGGCCACATGCTAATTTTGCGGTGCGTATTCGGGCACGCGCTGTGCCAATGCCGCTTTTACTGCGGCGTAATCGGTTTGCGCGCCGCCCTCGAGCCAGCGATTTAAGTCGTTAAGCCAATCCGCGTTTTCGTGCCGCGCACGCGCCACGTGCAATTTGGGATGCGGCGTGGGCAAGGTGTTTTCGCCGTCGGCCAGTGTTTCTTCGTAGAGTTTTTCGCCGGGGCGTAAACCCGTGTAGACGATGCGAATTTCGTTTTCGGTGAACCCCGACAAGCGGATCAAATCGCGCGCGAGATCGGCGATGCGCACCGGTTCGCCCATATCAAGCACGAAAATTTCACCGCCCTTGCCCATCAGCCCCGCTTGCAGCACCAATTGCACCGCCTCGGGGATGGACATAAAAAACCGCGTGATGTCCCGGTGCGTGACGGTAACCGGCCCGCCCTTGGCGATTTGCTCGCGAAATTTCGGTATCACGCTGCCGGTGGAGCCCAGCACGTTGCCAAAGCGCACCATCACAAAGCTGGTTTTCGACGTGCCCTGCAGCGCTTGGCATACCATCTCCGCCAGGCGCTTGGTGGCGCCCATCACATTGGTGGGGTTCACCGCCTTGTCGGTGGAAATCAGCACGAATTTTTCGCTGGCGTGCTCGATGGCGGCTTGCGCCAGCACCTGCGTGCCGCGCACGTTGTTAAGCACCGCTTGCCAGGCGTTTTCGGTTTCCATCAGCGGCACGTGTTTGTAGGCCGCGGCGTGGAACACCGCGGCGGGCCGGTGCGTGGCGAACACCTGGCGCACGCGATCGGCGTTTTTGACGTCGCCGATGGCGCAGACGATTTGCGTCTTGGGATAACGTTCCGCGAATTCCTGCTCAATAGTGTAGAGTGCGAACTCGTTTAACTCGAACAAAATCAGCGTGCGCGGCTCATAATGCGCGATCTGGCGGCACAACTCCGAGCCGATGGAGCCGCCCGCGCCGCTCACCAACACCGCCTTGCCGCCGATCCATTGCCGCAATCCGGGTGCATCGAGCACCGCCGGATCGCGCCCCAATAGATCGTCAAGCTCGACATTACGCACTTGCGAGACGGTGACTTTGCCGCTGATCAAATCGTCGAACGACGGCACCGTTAGCACTTGCAAGCCGGCGGCGCGCGCGAGCTCCACCGCCTTGCGGCGCAGCGTGTGCGATGCTTCGGGCATGGCGATGATGGCGTGCTTGGCGCCGGCCGATTGCGCAAAACCCGAGATATCTTCGAAGGCGCCGACAATCTTGGCGCCATGAAGCTCGCGGCCGTGCATGGCGCGATCTTCAGAAAGTACGCCAACCACGTGCCATAGCGGGCTGCGTGCCAGGTCTTTGGTTAGGTTGGACGCCGCATTCTCACTGCCTAAAACGAGTACGCGGGCGCGTTCCGAGCCCCGAGTGGTGTGCGACGCATGCTCTTTCCACAGCCGGTACGCGAAGCGGCTTCCACCCATCGCCATGATAAGCAAAAGCGGCGCGACCAGAAATACCGACCGTGGGGGGCGTATCTCCAACAGCAGCATAACTGCAGCAACAGCGATGATTGCCATGCCAACGGAAAAAATGATGCGCAGCAAATCACGCAAACTCGCAAATCGCCAAATGCCTTTGTAGAGGCCCATCGCGGCAAAAATCGGCACGTGGATTGCAACGACCAACCCCACAGTCTTTAACGCCATTTCGGTGTATGATGGCGGTACAAAAAAATTGAAACGTAGCCAGAATGCCGCAATCCAAGCAACCCCGCACGCCACAACGTCGTGGACGAATGCTAAGAGGGAACGCCAATTAAGTGTAATCGGGTTGTGCATTTTTTGGGGGGGTGCGCAGGGTGCCGACAGTCAGGCACCTAGAGAAACGATTGTTGCGGAACGCCAAACAGTGGCCGACGTCAAGGCTGTGATAGCCACGATAACTAATGCTTTGAAGACTTTTTGTGTAAGGCAGATGATATCACTCGGAGCGGTTGGCGGTTCCATTCCGTTGAGCGATAACAGCGAGAGCCACAGGACGAGTCAAAGATGACGGCGCCTACAGTGCCCATTGTTTGCAAAGGACTTCCAAACAACACAGTTCAAAATTCATGATGGGTTATCTTGGGAAGGTGAATGCGTAGCAACATTTGGTGGAGCGCGTTCGGAACCATAGTCCCCCTCCTGGCGGCGGTTGTTGCCATTCCGCCGTTGATTAAGGCAATGGGCGACGCTCGATTCGGGGTACTTTCGCTCGCATGGGTTTTGGTGGGCTATTTCGGTTTTTTTGACCTTGGCCTTGGCCGGGCGCTCACCCATTTTATCGCGCGACAATCGGGCGACGGAAAAGAAGAAAAAATTTCAGCCATCGTTCGTTCAGGGATTACCTTAAGGAAGCGCTGAATAAGTCCCCGATTGCTCTGTAAACGCGAATCCCAGTGGTACGTTCTGATTGGGAGGACGTATTCGCGAGCCACGAGGCAAGACATGAAACAAATGACGCTGGCAGCAGTGAGCGGATTTGAAAAGCACAGCCGCGCCACGCGCAAGGCGTCGTTCCTGGCACGCATGGAAACGCTGGTGCCGTGGAGCGAGTTCTGCGCGTTGATCGAACCGCATTACCCGAAGACAGGCGCGGGCCGCCCGCCGATCGGCATCGAACGCATGCTGCGCATGTATCT
>VGIF01000031.1 GCA_016868015.1 Betaproteobacteria bacterium | reverse complement strand
TCCGCGTCATCCAGCGCCGCGCATACGGACTGCGCGACCAGGAATACCTGAGGCTCAAAATCCTCACTTGCATGCTGCCAGCGCTCTGAAATGCCCCAAAATCGCCCACTCGAGTTCCTGAAGAGCCTTATTTAAGAATTTGATTTAATTATGTTTTTTATAAAGCTAAACGCCAACCCACCTCGCCCCCGGCGCGAAACTGGGTCAAGCGATCATCGCCATACGCGACATCCGCCGCCACCCGCCATGGCTCCTTAACCAAGGTGATGGTGTCGCGATTACGCGGCAGGCCATAAAAATCCGCGCCGTGATGGCTTGCAAACGCTTCGAGTTTATCGAGCGCGCCGGCGGCTTCGAACGCTTCCGCGTATAACTCGATGCCGGCGTGCGCGGTGTAACAACCGGCGCAGCCGCAGTCGGTTTCCTTGGTATGTCGCGCATGCGGCGCGCTATCGGTGCCGAGAAAAAATTTCGGGTTACCGCTGATCGCGGCTTCGACCAGCGCTTCGCGATGCGTCTCGCGTTTGAGCACCGGCAAACAATAATGATGCGGGCGCATGCCGCCGGCGAACAGCGCATTGCGATTGAGCAGCAGGTGATGCGCGGTGATGGTCGCGCCGATGTGCGCGGGCGCGGCTTTCACAAACGCCGCGGCTTCGCGCGTGGTGATGTGTTCCACCACGACTTTTAAACTCGGATATTTCACGGCCAGCGGTGTCAACACACGCTCCAAAAATACCCGCTCGCGATCGAAAATGTCCACCGCGCTGTCGGTGACTTCGCCGTGCACCAACAGTGGCGTGCCGGTGGCTTGCATCGCCTCCAGCACCGCCGCGCAACGCGCTAGATCGGTCACGCCGGCATCGGAATTGGTGGTCGCGCCGGCCGGATAGTACTTGACGGCTTTAACCGTAAGTATCTGATTTAATTGAATAATTTCTTCGGGCCGTGTATTGTCGGTGAGATACAACGTCATCAGCGGATCGAAGCTCGAAGCGGCGGGCAGCGCATCGAGGATGCGTTGCCGATACGCCAGCGCCAGCGCCACCGTGGTCACCGGTGGTTTTAAATTCGGCATCACGATCGCGCGCGCAAAACGTTTCGCTGTGTCGGGCAGCACCGCACGCATATAGTCGCCATCGCGCAAATGCAAGTGCCAGTCGTCGGGGCGGGTGAGGGTGAGCGTTTTCATGGTGGCTTGAATGGTAAACAGTGAACCGTGAACAGTAAACAGTAACCCCGGCGTCGCCGTTCGTTCTGTTCACGGTTCATTGTTCACTGATTACGGTTCACCGCTTTTTTAATGCCAGCGCCCGCTCGTACAACGCATTGCGATTGCCGCCGGTAATCTCCACCGCCAGTGCCACCGCTTGTTTCAACGGCAATTGCGCCAGCAGCGCATTGAGTGTTTTGTCGACATCGGCCGTGGCGCTTGCGTCGAGTGGCGCACCTTGCACCACCAGCACAAATTCACCTTTCTCGCGATGTTTGTCCGCAGCGAGCCACGCCGCCGCTTGCGCGAGCGTGCAACGATGGGTTTGCTCGAAAAGCTTGGTCAATTCGCGCGCGATCAACACGCGGCGCGCTTCGCCCAACGCCGCGATCAAATCATCGACACACGCCGCCACGCGATGCGGCGCTTCGTAGAACACGAGGGTGTAGGGCAGCGTTGCCAGTGCCGCCAGCGCCTCGCGCCGCGCGGCGGCGCGTGCCGGCAAAAACCCGTAGAACAAAAAATGCGGCGACAAAAATCCGCTCGCCGATACCGCCGCGATCGCCGCCGACGCGCCGGGTACGGGGCATACCGTATAGCCCGCCGCATGCGCGCGCGCCGCGAGCCGCGCGCCGGGGTCGGCGATGCCCGGCGTGCCCGCATCACTCACCAGCGCCACCGCGGCGCCGCCCGCCAGCAGTTGCAAAACCTCGTCCGCCGCGCGTTGCTCGTTATGCTCATGCAGTGAAATCAGCCGCGCGCGTATGCCGTAGTGCTCGAGTAGCCGCCGCGTGACGCGCGTATCTTCGGCGGCAACAGTGTCAACCGATTGCAAAATACCCCGCGCACGCAGGGTGAAATCGGCAAGATTCCCGATCGGCGTGGCAACTACATATAATGTCGCCCTTGCCACGGCGGACGGCGAATCATGGGCGACGGCAGTATTCATAACAAGCGTAAGGTGTGGGTGTGGTGGGCGCTGATCGTATGCATCAACGCCGCCCTACTATACGGCGCGCTCGGCATGGTGGCCAGCGCGCGCGCAGCTCCCCGCCACGGCCGCCGGCGCTGACACGCCGCACATAGCACTTTTGCTGGCCACCGATTCGAGCATGTTTCGGCGCCACGCCGAAGCGCTGCGCGATGGTTTTTTGGCCGCATCCAAGTTGCCCGACCCCTCGACGCTGCCGGTGCGCGTTTACGCGGTGGGCGAAGATCCGCAGCAGGCCCTGGCGAGCTACGCCCGGGCCGTGAACGCCGGCGCGCGCCTGGTGGTGGGGCCGCTGGTGCGCAGCGCGGTGAACGCGGTGGCGGGCGTCGATGCGCCGGTGCCAACGTTACTGCTCAACGTGCCGGACGCACCGCTGACGCGCCGCAATTTATACGTGTTGAGCCTGCAGATCGAAGTTGACGCGCGCCAGGTGGCTGCGCTCGCCTACCGCGAGGGGCGGCGCAGCGTTTACACGGTGTCCAGCGGCAGCATGCTGATGCAGCGCGTGCACCAGGCGTTTGTCGAAGCCTTTGTGAACTTGGGCGGTCGGCATGTGGGGGAGTTGCGCTTTAGCGGCAGCAACGCCGATGTAGCGCGGCTGCGCGAAGCGGCGCGCGCGCAAGGCGCCGATATGGCGTTCCTGGCGCTTGATCCGGTGCTCGCCCGCGGCGCACGGCCGGCACTCGATTCGCTGCCGCTTTACGCATCCTCGCAAACCAGCAGCGCCGACCCGGCGCTCGCCCACGTGCGCATCCTCGACATGCCGTGGTTGTTGCAGCCCGATCACACTGCGGTGATGATTTACCCGCGGCAAAACTTCGGCGACCCCGATCTCGAACGCCTCTACGCCCTGGGCATCGACGCCTGGCGCATCGGCCAGGCGCTGCTCGCGCGGCACATCGATATTTCCCTTGACGGCGTAACCGGCCGCCTGAGCGTGGGACGCGACCGCCACATTAATCGCGAGCTGGTGTTGCGCCGGGACGGCGCGCCCGCGCCGCCGCCGCCGCCGGGGCCTGCTGCACCCGCACCCGCGCCGGCATTCCCGCCGGCGGTTTTGCTGCCCGGAGTTTAGTCGATACGCGGTGAGCAAGCGTTGAACAAACGCGGCGAACAAGCCGAAGCGCGCGCGGCACGCTACCTCGAGGCGCAGGGCCTGAAAATCCTCGAACGCAATTACCAGTGCCGCCATGGCGAGATCGATCTGATCGCGCGCGACGGCGCGACGGTGGTGTTCGTTGAAGTGCGCGCGCGCCGCTCCCTCGCCTTTGGCGGGGCCGCGGCCTCGATCACCGCCGCCAAGCGCGGCAAATTGACCCGCACCGCGCTTTATTACCTCGCCACGCTCGGTAAAAACCCGCGCTGCCGCTTTGACGCGGTGCTGTTGACCGGCGCCGGCGACCATCCCGGCGTGCAGTGGCTGCGCGACGCCTTTCAGGCGGATTCGTGATGCGCCCGGCCGACGGTCTGTACAAATCGCCGCCGACGGCGCAAAATACCGCGCCATGGATCTTATCGCCCGCATCAGCGAGCATTTTTCGGAAAGCGCGCACTTAAAGCTCGAGTGCATGGACACGCTGGCCGCACCGATCGGCGCAGCCGCGCAACTGATGGTCGATTGCCTGAAGGCCGACGGCAAAATACTCGCCTGCGGCAATGGCGGCTCGGCGGCGGATGCGCAGCATTTCTCCTCCGAGCTGTTAAACCGTTTTGAAAAAGAACGCCCGGGTCTGGCCGGCATCGCGCTAAGCACCGACAGCTCGACACTCACCTCGATCGCCAACGACTACGCGTTTGAGCAAATTTTTTCCAAGCAGGTGCGCGCGCTGGGACAAAAAAACGATGTGCTGCTCGCCATTTCCACCAGCGGCAACTCCAAAAACGTCATCGCCGCGATCGAGGCTGCGCACGAATGCGGGCTCGCGGTGGTGGCGCTCACCGGCCGCGACGGCGGCAAGATCGGGGAACTCATCAACGGCAAAGACGTCCATATCTGCGTGCCCGCGCACAGCACGGCGCGCATACAAGAGGTGCACCTGCTCACGCTGCATTGCATTTGTGACGGCATTGACTGTCTACTTTTGGGAGTGGATTAATGAAAAACAGGCTCTACGCGCTGGTTTTGGTTTTTGCGCTGCCGCTGTTGGGCGGCTGTGCGGCGGCATTGGTGGGTGGCGCGGTGGGCGGCGGCGTGCTGCTCGCCAACGACCGGCGCACCGTGGGCACCGTCACCGAAGATCAATCGATTGAATTCAAGGGCGGCCAGCGCCTGGGTAACCGCGTGCCGGACGGCCACATCAACGTCACCAGCTACAACCGCCTGGTACTGCTCTCGGGCGAAGTGCCCAACGCCGCCGCGCGCGAGGACGCCGAGAACGTCACGCGCAACATCGATAACGTGCGCGGCGTGTTCAACGAGCTGCAAATCGGCCCCAACACCGCGAGGACCGTGCGCGCCAATGACGCGTTTATCACCTCCAAGGTCAAGGCCCGCTTTTTCGAGGCGCGCCAGTTCAACCCGGTCCACGTCAAGGTGGTCACCGAAAACGGCACGGTGTTTTTAATGGGCTTGGTCAACCGCGCCGAGGGCGAGACCGCCAGCGAACTGGCACGCACCACCAGCGGCGTGCAAAAAGTGGTGCGTTTGTTCGAGTATCTCGATTGAACCGCGGTTGAATTACCCGCTACCCGCCTTCGAACACAAGATCCGCGATCCGCGCGGCATCGCGGCGCTTGCGCAAACACTGCCGCGGCCGCTGGTATTCACCAACGGTGTATTCGATGTGTTGCACCGCGGGCATGTCACCTATCTTGCGCAAGCGCGCGCGCAAGGCGCTAGTTTGATGGTCGCGCTAAATTCCGATGCCTCGACGCGACGCTTGAACAAAGGCGCGCAGCGCCCGATCAATCAATTGCAAGATCGCGCCGCGGTGATCGCCGCATTGGAAGCGGTGAACGCGGTAACCTGGTTCGAAGAAGACACGCCGCTTTTGTTGATCCGCGCGCTAAAACCCGAGGTGTTGGTGAAAGGCGGCGATTGGCCGGCGCATTCGATTGTCGGCGCCGATGAGGTCATCGGCTGGGGCGGCACGGTGCATTCGATCCCCTTTTTGCATCAGAAGTCGACCACGGCGCTGCTCGACCACATTGTAAAAATATCAATAAAATCAAATATTTAGGGTTATTTCCTTAATGCCTTAATGCCTTAGTGCCTTAAGGCGCCGGGCAAGCCGCCGCCTTGAGTTCGCTGCCCGGCATGCGCATGCGCATGGCGGTCAGGCGCGCCACCGCGGCATCATCCGGGTCACGCACGTAAAACATCAGTTGCTGGAAAAAGCGCTCGCGCCGCTCCAGCAGCACGTCGGACACGCCCTTGTTTTGCACTTCGGTTAGCAGCGTGCGTGCCGCGTCCTCGGTGCGGAATATGCCCAGCGAGATGGCATTGCGCCACTGCGCCGGCTCGGTCACCACGTTGTACTCGGCGATCCCCAGGCGCTTTAAATTCTCCAGCGCCTGATTGACCTCGGCTTGCGTTGTGCGTGGCGCGATCAGCACCCAATGGCCATCGGCATCGGAAATCACGCGCCGCACTTGCGCGCCGGGCGGCCGCGCTTCGGCCATCATGGCATCGGCATTGCCGGCATCTTGCGGGCCGATAAACGGGCCCCACGACAAGCACGCCGCGGCCGGCTGAGGGTCCACCGCCTGTGCCGTTGCCGCCGCCGCTTGCGCGGCGGGGGCGGGCGGCGCGCCGACGATGCGGATTTTTTCCGGCGACATCTGAATCTGTTCGATATGCGCGGCGCTTGATAGCGGCGTGCGCAAATAGTGATACCACGCAAAAAAAGCGAGATTGCCCAACAGCAATAGCAAAAACAGCAGCCGCATCTAGATCGATTCTCTGGCGATGTCGAGTAAACCCTCGAGCACCAGATTATCCACCAGCTCATGCGGCGCGTTAAGCCGCGGCTCGATCAGCAGCGCGGCGCCGCCGGACAGCACGATCAGCGGCGCGCCCTGCCCGGTCTCGTGCATGTAGGCGCGCATGCGCTCGATGGCGCCGGCGAGCGCGTTGATCGCCCCGCTCATGATCGCATCCGCGGTGCTGTCGGGAAAATAACAAAATACGCCCGGCGCGTGTTTAAGCTGCGCCGTGCCGCGCGTGAGCGACTCGCGCATCAGTTCCAGCCCCGGCACAATCACGCCGCCGAGAAACACACCGTCGCTCGATAACGCGTCCACCGTCATGGTGGTGCCGGCATTGACCACGATGCACGCCGCGCCAGTTGCACCAAAGCGCCGCCACGCCGCAATCACCCCCGCCCAGCGATCCGAGCCGAGCTGCGCGGGATCGGCATAACCGCTTTTGACGCCGCATTGCTCGGCGCGGCCCTGCACCCAGGTTGGAGCAACGTTTAACGGCGCCAGCGCTAGCGTCAACGCATCGCGCACCACGTTGCCAGCGACGTTGGAAATCACAATGTGCCGCGGCACCGGCAAATCCTTAATCGCCTCGCCGATCTGCGCCGCGTCCGCGGTGTTCAACGCATCGCGCCGCAACCAGCCGCTGTCGTCGGCCACACCCCATTTGATGCGGCTGTTGCCGGCATCGATCGCTAACACCATCATGCGGCGCGCCCCACCGCACGCAGGCTCACGTCGCCGCTGTGAATCGGCTTTACCCCTTGCGCGGTTTCCAGCAACAACGCGCCGTCGCTGCCCACGCCGCGCGCAAGCCCCGATTCGGCCGAGCCGCCGGGCAAGCTCACGCGCACCGCACAATCCTGATGCACATGGCGGCGTTGCCAATCCTCGCGCAGCGGCGCAAACCCCGCGCGCTCGAATTCCAGCAACACGCGATTGATTTCAGTGAGCAGCGCCGCCAGCAACCGATTGCGATCCACCGGCTGGCCGGTGAGTGTTTCCACATCCGCCGCCGCTTGATCGATGCGCGTTTGCAGCGCGTTCGACAGCCGCACGTTAACCCCCACGCCGATCACCACCGCGCTCGGCCCCAGCGCCTCGCCCTGCATTTCGATCAAAATGCCGGCGAGTTTGCGCTGCCGCCACACCACGTCGTTGGGCCACTTAAGCCCCGCGCCGCTAACACCGAATGCCTCCAGCGCCCGTACCAATGCGAGCCCCACCGCCAGACTCAACCCCGCGAGCGTGGCCGCGCCCTGCGAAAAGCGCCACAACACGGAAAACGTCAGCGCCCCGGCAAGCCCGGCGTGCCACGGCCGATTCAAGCGCCCGCGCCCGGCGCGCTGCCACTCCGCCGCGATCACGCTGGCGTGCGGCGCGCCTTCGCGGGCGCGTTCCAACAACAAAGTGTTGGTCGATTCGGCCTCGTTCAAAATCTCCACGCTAAACGGTGCGCTCTCGCCCAGCCAGCGCTGCAACGCGCCCGCATCGAGCAGCGACAGCGGCTGCGCCAACCGGTACCCACGCCCGCGGATGCGATAGACTTCGACGCCGTTGGCCTCGATTTCCTGCACCGCGTTCCACACGCTCGCGCGCGAGGCATCCACCGCGCGCGCGAGCGCCTCGCCGGAATGGAATTCGCCATCGGCAAGCCAGCGCAACACGGTGTAAGCGAGCGGTTTCATGGGCAGGCGTAGGATACTACGGCGGCGCACCCGATTTGCCGCGCGTTCGACAGCGCGCGGCGGCGTGGTTACACTTGTCATACCCTTCACTGACTGGAGAAAGCCCATGCGCCTTACCACGCGCGTCCTGCTCGCCGTTTGCGCCGCGTCGCCGCTTTGCGCGATCGCGCAAAGCTGGCCCGCCAAACCGATACGTTTATTGGTTCCCTTTCCGCCCGGCGGCACCTCCGACATTCTCGCGCGCATGATCGGGCCCAAGATCACCGAATCGTGGGGCCAACCCGTGGTGGTGGAAAACCGCGTCGGCGCCGGCGGCAACATCGCGCTGGACGCCACCGCGCGCGCACCGGCCGACGGCTACACCCTGGTGTTGACCGACGTGGGCAATGTGTCGATTTCGCCCAGCGTTTACACCAAGCTGCCGTTTGACATCCTGCGCGACCTGACGCCGATCTCGATGGTGTCGTACTCGCCGCACATGGTGGCGACCCACCCCAACGTGCCAGCGAAAAGCATCGCCGAATTGATCCAGCTCGCCAAAAAACACCCCGGCAAGCTCAACGTGCCGGTGGGCTTGGGCAGCGCGCCGCACCTTGCGGCCTTGGCGCTCGAGCAAAAATCGGGCACCAAGTGGCTCTATGTGCCGACCAAGGGCGGCCAGGCGTCGATCCTGACGCTCGCCACCGGCGAAGGCGACTTCTTGTTCATGGGCATGCTGCAAACCCTGCCGCATGTGAAAAACGGCCGCATCCGGGCGATCGCGGTATCCAGCGAAAAGCGCGAGCCCTCCTTGCCCGACGTGCCGACGGTGCAAGAGACGCCCGGACTGCAGGGCTTTGTCACCGGCAGCTACCAGGGCATCCTGGCGCCGTCGAAAATGCCGCCGGATATCGTCGCCAGGATGAACGCCGAAATCAAACGCATCCAGGGATTACCCGACATCCGCGAAAAACTGCTGACGCAAAGCACGGTAACCCTGCCCATGACCTCGTCGGAAATGGGCAAATGGCTCGCCAGCGAAAAAGATCGCTGGGCGGCGGTGATCAAAACCAGCGGGTTTAAGATCGAATAAGGGGTTGGTATGGCAGCACAAAAAGGGGCGCCGCAGCGCCCTTTTTTGTGCCGCTTCGCAACCGTGCTGGCGCGCTGGAGCCCCATGATGCTGCACACGCAGGCCTTGCCGCGCCTCACAGAATTTATCGTGAGTATATGATTTTATTATATTTTTTAAATTTCCAAAGAGATGCCGGTCGGGTTGCGTGAGGCCCCTGCAATCGCCATGCGGTGGTTTGCGACTTTTGCGCGATACTCGCGCAACACGTACGGCAGTGGTTCGCGTGCCGCCACGCTTGCAGCCGATAGAGTTAAGTGCGACAGGCTGCTCGGCTACACTTCACACACAGGAGGAATCATGCCCCGCAAAATGAGTGGTTGTATCGGCGCAGGATTGGCGGCAGCCGTTGTGGCATTTTCAGTACACGCGCAAGCGCCCGCCGCCAGCAGCGTTCACGCCTGGCCCGCCAAACCGATCCGCGTGGTCGTGCCTTATCCCGCCGGCGGCACCTCCGACATACTCACTCGCATGATCGGCGCGAAGTTAACCGAAAGCTGGGGCCAGCAAGTGATCGCCGATTCGCGCCCCGGCGCCAACGGCAACATCGGCGTGGAGATCGTCGTGCGCTCGCCACCCGATGGCTACACCCTGACGCTGATGGACGTAGGCAATTTGAGCGTCAGCCCCAGCATGTACAAGCTGCCGTTTGACATCCTGCGCGATCTGACGCCGATCACCACCATCACCTATTCGCCGTATTTGCTGTGCGTGCATCCGAGCGTGCCGGTGCAAAGCGTGGCGCAATTGATCGCGCTCGCGAAAAAGAACCCCGGCAAATTGAACGCGCCGGTGGGTTTGGGCAGCAGCATCCACATGGCCACGCTCGACATGCAGCAGCGCATGGGCACGAAGTGGGTCTACCTGCCCACCAAGGGCGGCCAATCGTCCGTGCTGTCGGTGATGACCGGCGATGGCGATTTTTTGTTCATGGGAGTGCTGCAAACCTGGGTACATGTGAAAAGCGGCAAGCTGAAATTGATCGCCGTATCGAGTGAGACGCGCGAGCCGATGTTCCCGCACGTGCCGACCGTCGCGGAGTCGCCGGGGCTAGCGGGCTTCACCGCTGGATCGTGGCAGGGCATGCTGGGCCCGGCGAAATTGCCCGCGGACATCGTCAACAAAACCTTCAACGAAGTGCGGCGCATCGTCGCGCTGCCCGAAATCAACGAACGAATGACTTCGCAAGGCTCGCGCCCGCAAACCAAAACGCCGCAAGACTTGGGGCGCTGGCTCGCCACCGAAAAAGACAAGTGGGCGAAGGTGGTGAAGGACAGCGGCTACAAGATCGAGTAACGCTTTGCCGCCACCCGATCAAACGGCGGCAGCCGCTGCCCCGAGTCATCGCGCGTTGTGGGCTTCGGCTGCGGCAGTGGCGCTATGCCTCGCGCTGATCGCGGCGCCCACCCCGACGGGCCTGCCCGAAGCGGGCAAACGCGTGATCGCCATCGCGGTGCTGGCGATTGTGCTGTGGTGTGCCGAAGCGCTGCCCGCTGCGCTGACCGGTTTGATTCTCATTGTCGGCCTGGTGCTCGCCGGCAGCGTGCCAAGCTTTCGCGAGGCGCTGTCCGGGTTTGCCGAGCCGGTGGCGTATTTTTTGATCGGCGTGTTGACCATCGGGCTTGCGGTGCAAAGGAGCGGGCTCGCCGAGCGCGTGGCGTTGTTTTTTTTGCACCGCTCGCGCGGCAGCGCGAAGTCGCTGTATTTGCAATTGCTAGCGGCAATGCCCTTGCTCACGCTGATTCTGCCCTCGGCCACCACGCGCACCGGCATTCTGGTGCACGTCTACGAAGAAGCGCTGGAGATGGCGAAGGTGCCGCGCCGCCACGGGCTCGCGCGCGCGATCATGATGTCGCTGGGCTCGACCAATCGCCTTGCTTCGACGATTATACTGACGGGCGGCATCACGCCCATGGTGTCGGCGGCGCTGATCGGCGGCATCAACTGGAGTCAATGGTTTTTGCTGATGAGCGTACCGTTTCTCGCGCTGCTCGCCATCGGCTCGATACTGATTTATTGGATTTACCGCGACGGCTTTAGCATCAAGCTGCCGCCGCTGCCCGCGAAAAAATCACGGCTATCCGGCAAGGAGTGGCGCGTGATGGTCATCACCTTCGGCGCCTCGCTGTTGTGGCTGACCGACTCGCTGCACGGCTTGCACCCGGTGGCGCCGGCGATGATCGCGTGGATTTGTTTGCTGATGCCGCGTATCGGCGTACTCTCGTGGAGCGAATTCGAGCGCAGCATTGGCTGGACCAATTTTTTTGTGATCGCCTCCTCGCTCTCGCTCGCCAACGCACTGGTGGCGAGCGGCGCCAGCGCCTGGCTCGGCCAACTCATATTGCACGGCGTGCCGCAGTTTCGCGAGTCGCCCGTGTTGGTGATCGCCACGCTACTTGTCGTGTCGGTGCCGGTGCGCCTGTTGATTCCCAACATCACCGGCTTTTTGGCAATCACCATTCCGATCGCCATGTCCATCGGCGCCGCCGCTGGAGTGAACCCGATGATTTGCGGCCTGGCGGTGATGATCGCCGGCGATTCGGTGCTGTACTACCCTGCGCAAAGCGCGTCCTCGCTGGTCACCTACGAGCGCGGTTATCTCAGCGCGCCGGAGATATTCCGCTTTGGCGTTTGGATGACGATGGTGGCGTTTGCGGTGGTGATGCTGGTTGCGCTGCCGTATTGGTCGGCGGTGGGGGCGCCGTTGCGGGTGGGTTAGAGCGCGGCGCAAAATGGCCGCTCACCCTTCGACAAGCTCGGGGCGAACGGCCATTTTGAGAACCGTTCGTGCTGAGCTCGTCGAAGCACGAACACACATTTTCCGATTTCGTAAATCGTGCTTAGTTGGCAGGAACAGCCAACGCCGTCACCACATAACGCTGCGGCCCGCCCGCGCGCAGCGCATCAAACGGCCAGCACGTCACCAGCGTAAGCCGTGTTGGCCCAGCGTTACGCGCTACGTGTACATCACTTTTATCGACCACTTGCGTGTCGCTCACCCAATAACGCCGTAGCCCGCCGTCTTCACGCTGCACCGTGATGTCATCGCCCACCTTAAGCTCGCGCAAAAACGCAAAATGCGTGTCGCGATGCCCACCGATGACGCTGTTACCCGCCGCGCCCGGCAGCGGCGTGCCGTGCATATGGCCGGGGCCGAAGGCGATGGCGCGGCCGTTAGCGCCGGCGAGCACGTAAACATCTTCGCCGCTGCGTGGCGCGGTCAAACGCGCCACCGGCCAGGTGTCAGCCCACGGCCACGGTTTTACAGCGCGTGCTCCTGCCAGTGTTTTGCTCCACGCATTCGCGATCAGCACTTGCGCGAGTCGGGCTTTGGCGTGAATGTAGAAGCCTTGGCCGAGTTACCACACGCCGGCGGCGAGGCAGAGCACGAGTAAGGCAGTAAGGAGTCTCGAGGTAATGGGCTTTCGAGCGGCGCGGCTTGCAACGCCGTGCGCCGCGTAGCCAGCCGGCAGCGCACACTCGACGCCCAGCGCCAGAGTTGGTGTTCGAAGTTGGTCATTGTGTTTAGTCATTTTTGCTTCAGTCGAAGATGCAAGCGCGGTTGCCCTCTCCCCTAACCCCTCTCCCACAAGTGGGAGAGGGGAACGCGTACGGCGGCTTGCGATACGCCCCTCTTCTGTGTGTGGGAGAGGGGCTGCACGGCAGATTTGAGATTCGCTTCGCTTACAACAAACCCCGCCGCCGCACCCGCCACAACATCATCGCGATCATCAGCAACAGCATCCCCAACAACAGATTGAACCGCGCATCCGTCGCCCCTTGCGGCAACTCACCGTGCTGCTCGCCGAAAATCGCTTCGTGCAATTGACCATCCGGCAGATTGCTCGGCACCGCGCCGCTCTTTAACGGATCGCTCGGTTTGCGCACCGGCGTCTTATCGACGGCGACGAGACTCGTATATTTCGACACCAGATGATGTTCCAGCGCCACGTGCACCACCGCGGGCCGCACCTCGTCTTCGGTTTTGCCTTCGTGTAAGCCCTCCATCAATGCGCTGATTTTGTCGCGCGCCCATAACACGCCCATGCCGTTGCCGTTGGCTGCCGTGTTGATCGGCAGTGAGGACTTCCACGGTAAATCGCCGTTCATGCCGCTCAACTTGACTTCGCCTTCGGTGCCCGCAAGCGCGGCGCTGATCACGATCGGTTCGCCCAGATACAAATCGGGCACACGCCGCGGCCACGCTTCGATTTTTGCCCCCGGCCACGCCACTTGCACGCCTTTTAACACCGGCGATTCGAGCCTGGCGAAGAGCGCGGTCATTTTTTCCTTCACTTCCTCGACCTTGCCGATATACGTAAACGTACCGCGGCCGGTCTGCGCCGCCTTGGTCATGAAGTAGCTGTTGGGCGCCGAGCCGATGCCGACGGTGAACAAGCGCGAGTCGCCCAATTTGTTGTTGATCAACTTAAACAGCTCGGCTTCGTTGCCGACTTGGCCGTCGGTCAAGAAGATGACTTGCCGCACGCGCTGCGGGTTCTCTTTACCGTTGAGTGCCAAGTTCAACGCCAGCGCCATTTCCGTGCCGCCGCGCGCGCGCAGGTTTTTCACCCAGTTGACCGCCGTGCGAATGTTGTCTTGCGTCGCCGGCTGCGCATCTTCGAACAACGCCTTGGCAGACGAGTTAAATTCGATCACGTTAAAGGTGTCGCCCGCGCTTAAACGCGCCACCGCCATGTGCAGCGCCTCGCGCGCTTGCACGATGGAGGTACCTTCCATCGAACCTGAAGTGTCGATGATGTAAATCACTTCGCGCGGCAACGCTTTGGTGTTGGCCGCGGCGGGCGGCATTACCATCAGCAGGCCGTAGGTCTTGCCGCCTTTTTGCTCGGTAAAAAACGCGGCTTGCGGTTGTTGGTCGGCGTGCGGTTTCCACGTCAATTCGAAATCGCGCGTCGCCCACGCCTTGCCGGCGAGTCGAATCTCGCGGCGTTGCGCATCGATGTCCTTGACCTGAATATCGTGATACGGGCTCGCCACCGCGGCGAGCGGCAAACCGGCGTCGAGCATGACGGTGAGTGTCAACGGGTTGAGCGGTTCATCCAGCGAACCGGACAGCGGCACCGGCGGCGTGATGCGCGCGGCATCGAGCACGGTGTTGGTGTTTTGGCCCCAGCCGCTGCCGGGCGCGCCGTCGGCCATCTGCGTGCCGGGGATGTAGCGCGGCCCGATTACCGTCGGGAAACGCAGTGAAAATTGCCCGCGGTCGTAACGCAGCGTTTGCTGATATTCCAGTTCGACCACGATGCTGTCGCGCGGGCCGATGTTGGCGACATTCGCGGTAAAAATATTCGGCCGCTCTTGTTCGAGCAGCGCCGCGCGCTGGCCGCCCGCCTTGGCTTGTTCGTAAGCCTGCCTGGCTTGCGCCCGCTCCTTGATCACGCCTTGAACCACGCGCTCGCCGATGCGCATTTTCAGGTGATCGACGGCGGCGTTCTGCGGCAGCGGAAACACGTAAATGCCCTCGAACCACGCATCGTGCGGGTTGCGAAAGGTTTGCTTCACCACCGCGCGCGCAACGATGCCGGAAACCTGGATCGACACTTCGGTCGACAGCCGTGGCACCGCCATGGTTGCGCCGTCTTCGCCTCTGAACAGCAGCGTGCCCGATTGCACTTCCTGCACGCGCATCGGCACGGTGTCCGGCGCGGGTTGCGCGAGTTGCGCGGCGTGCGCGGCGCACGCCGCCGCCATCAACCCACCGAGCAGGCCAGCGGCGCGGCGGATGTGATGTAACAATAATTGCATGTGACTCCCCTTCTTCGCGTAAGCGACCGGCCACCCGGTCATGCCTTGCATTTAAGCGGGCGAAAAGGGCGCGTCTGGGGAATCGGCTATGGCAATGTGGCGGGAAATTGTGGCGGGATTCGGGCGCGCGGCACCGCGCGCGCAACCCCACACAGCGCTTGCCCCGCAATCGGCACGGGTTACGGCAAAAATAAAAACTATAATAAAATCAATGAGTTAAAAAATTCGTGCAGCGACGTGCGGCGACCTGCAGCAACATGCGGCGACGTGCGGCGCCCATGTCGCCGCGTGTGTGCCACGCACCGGCCGGCACAACATTCGCGATAGCGCCCGCGGTGAGCGCTTGCCGGCGACGCTTGGGACAGCAGCGCATCTCAACAATCAAGGGTTAACAGGCGCTAATGCTCCGCCGCATCATCCGACCAGCGTCGATACGCGCCGCCGTAGGCCATGGTGTCGGCATCATCGTTATCCGCGTCTTCATGCGTTTCTTCGTAACGATCCATTTTTTCGAGCAACGCTTTTAAGCGCCGCTCCGCCGCGGTATCGCGGTTGGGCATCGCCAACAAGCGCTGCGTCACCCCCAGCACGGCGTCATAGTCGCGCTGGCTCTTGATGGCGCGCGCGGCGGATGATTTGCGTTTCCCGGTTTGTGTTGCGCCGGCCATAAACTAACTCTCCCTGTATCGTTTCAGATCATCGCAGCCGTTTAGAATATCGTACTTTGCCCGCCCGCCAGGCAAGCGTCGAAGGCGTTGTCCGTGGTTTTAACCTTTTTACCCCTAAAATTACAATGTCAATAAAATCAAATACTTGTGCATTATTCATAGTGTTCGCCGCAGTGTGCGCGATGCCACTTTACGCGCAACAAAATTACCCTGCACGCCCGATCCGCGTGGTCGTGCCCTACACCCCCGGTGGCATCACCGACGTGGTGACGCGCATCTTCGCGCAGGAAGTTTCCAAGGCGATTGGCCAAAACGTACTGGTCGATAACCGCCCCGGCGCGAACAGCATCTTGGGTGTGGAAATCGTCTCCAAGGCCACAGCCGATGGTTACACGCTGGCCTCGGTGATCGCGGCGCACGCGGCGAATCAAACGCTGTATCCCAAGCTGCCGTATGACTCGATCAAAAGTTTTTCCACCGTGTCGCTGCTGGTGACCGCGCCGCTGATCGTCACCGCCACCAACAATCTGCCCGCGAAAGACATCAAGGAGCTGGTTGCGCTGGCCAAGGCAAAACCCGGCACCATCGCCTTCGGCTCCAGCGGCATCGGCGCCGCGGCTCACCTCACCACCGAATTGTTGATGTTGACCACCGGCATACGCATGAATCACGTGCCGTATAAGGGCACCGCGCCGGCGACGCAGGCGCTCGCCGGCGGTGAAATTCAAATCCTGATCGATACGCCCTCCTCGATGATGCCGCACGTGCGCAGCGGGCGCATCAGGGCGTTGGGCATGGCCTCGGAAAAGCGCGTGGCTGCGGCGCCCGACATCCCCACGCTTGCCGAGAACGGCGTGCAGGTATCGGGCGGCACCTGGGTCGGCTGGCTCGCGCCCGCGGGTACGCCGCAAGCGGCGATCGAAAAAATCAGCAGCGAGATTCAAGCCGTCGGCAAACGCCCGGATATCCGCGATCGATTGATCCAGATGGGCATCGACCCCGTGGCCGGTTCGCCGGCGCAGTTCGATCAGTTCCTGCGCGACGAGGTGGCGAAGTGGGGGCGCGTCATCAAGCAGGCGGGTGTGAAAATCGAGTAACGGCCAACCGCGCGCGACATGACGATTCAAATCAAACCCAGCGGCTGCGCGCTCGGCGCCGAAGTCATCGGCGCCGATCTTTGCACACCCTTGAGCGAGCCCGACTTCGCGGCGATCCGCGAGGCGTTTTACACCCACGAAGTACTGTTTTTTCGCGGTCAAGAACTCACCGACGAGGATCACATCCGCTTTAGCGCGCGCTTTGGCACGCTGCGTCAATTGAAACTCACCAACGTGCTGCACGCGCACCACCCGCAGATCATGGTGATCTCCAACATCAAAAAAGACGGTCAATACATCGGCGCCTACGACGCCGGCGTGTTCTGGCACACCGACGGCGCGTATCTGAAAAGCCCGCACGCGATTTCGGCGCTGCGCGCGCTGATCGTGCCGCAGGTGGATGGCCGCGTGTTGGGCGACACCAAATTCGTCAGCGTATCCAAAGCCTACGACGCGCTGCCTGCCGCGATCAAACAACGCCTTGAAGGGCTGCAAGCGCTGCACAGCATCATGTTCCGCTTGAAACAAACGCTCGACTCCGGCATCAAAAAAGATTACGGCGCGGCGGTCAAGGCCGACCTCGAAGCGGTGCACCCGGTGGTGCGCGTGCATCCGGTGAACGAGCGCAAGTGCCTGTATGTCACCGAGGGCTACACGGAAAAAATTCTGGGGCTACCCGGAGACGAAAGCCGCGATCTCATCAAAGAACTTACGGCGCACTGCATCAAACCGGAGTTTCAATACCGCCACAACTGGCGCCAGCACGACTTGGTAATGTGGGATGATTGCGCCACGCAACACCAAGCGACTTTTGATTACCCCGCCGAAACGCCGCGCCTGATGCATCGCACGACGGTGGTGTCGCAAGCGGCGGCAGCCTAACACTTTCAATAGGAAAACCCATGGCCCTCATCGAACAAAACGTTCTCGTCACCACCAAGTACGGCAAGTGCCCCTCGTTCGCCGCATGCCCCGATGCACCGGGCGCATTCCCCGGCATTATTCTCTACATGGACGCGCCGGGCTTTCGCGAGGAGTTGTGCAACATGGCGCGGCGCATCGCCAAGCACGGTTATTTTTGTTTGCTGCCTGACATGTATTACCGGCTCGGCACCTGCCGCTTTGACATACCGCGGCGTAACGATCCGATGTCCGGCGTGATCAAGGCGGCGATGAATAGCCTGACCAATGCCGATGTCGCCGACGACACCGCCGGTTACATCGCGTGGCTCGACGCGCAAGACAAAGTGCAGCCCGGCGCGCTCGGCTGCGTGGGCCATTGCATGAGCGGCTGCTACATCACCACGGTGTCGGCGCGCTTTCCGACGCGCATGATGGCGGCGGCATCGCTTTACGGCGTGAACATCGTCACCGACAAAGAAGATTCGCCGCACCAACTGGTCGACAAAATCAAAGGCGAGCTTTATTACGGTTTCGCGGAGACCGATCCGTCGGTGCCGCCGCATGTGATCCCCGCGTTAACCGCAGCGCTTAAAAAAGCCGGTACTAAACACACGCTCGAAGTGCTGCCCGGCACGCAACACGGTTATTGTTTCGCCGAACGCCCGTCGTACAACCCGGTGGCGTCGGAACATTCGTGGGCGAAAATTTTTGATTTGTGGGAGCGCAATCTGAAAAGGCAGTGAGCACCCCACTCGCGACTAAAACGTAAATATTTAATTTTATTGAATATTTTTATGAGAACCGGATTGGCAGTTGTTGCTGCCGTAATGACGCTGAGCGCCTGGCCCGCCGCCGCGCAAGCCTACCCCACACGCCCGATCCGTTTGATCATCCCGCTGCCGCCCGGCGGCGGCGCGGATTTTATCGGCCGCGTGATCGGGCAAAAATTATCCGAACAACTGGGCCAGCCGATGATTGCCGACAACCGCGGCGGCGCCAGTGGCGCGATTGCCGGCGAACTCGCCGCGCGCGCCGCGCCCGATGGCTATACGCTGTTTTTGGGCTACGCCGCCTCGCACGGCATCAACCCGGCGTTGAGCAAATTGCCGTATGACGCGCTGAATGATTTCACGCCGGTCACCTACATGGCGCAGTCGCAAAACATCGTCAGCGTGCATCCCTCGTTTGCGCCCAACTCGATTAAGGAACTCATCGCCGCGGCGCGCGCGAAGCCCGGCCAAATCGTTTACGCCTCGGCGGGTTTCGGCAGCGCCACGCATCTGTCGGCGGTGCTGCTCGCACAAATGACCGGGGTGAGCTTCACCCACGTGCCGCACAAGGGCGCGGGGCCGGCGTTGATCGACCTGATCGGCGGGCATGTGCAGTTCGCGTTCGCCAGTTTGCCCGCGGCGTTGCCGCACACCCGCGCCGGCAAATTAAAAGCGCTCGCCGTAAGCGGCCTTAAACGCTCGCCCACCGTACCCGACCTGCCCACCGTGGCCGAAGGCGGCTTGCCCGGCTTTGAAACCAATCAATGGTACGTGCTGCTGGGCCCGGCGAAATTGCCGGCGGCCATCGTGCAGCGCTTGAACGCCGAAACCAACAAAGCGCTCAACGCCGCCGACGTGCGCGCGAAGCTTGAACCACAAGGCTTTGAAATTGAGGGCACCACGCCCGAAGCCGCGCGCGAGCACATACGCAGCGAACTCGCGAAATGGGCGAAGGTGGTGGCCGGGGCGGGGATCAAAGCCGAAGCAGGGCGCTAAACGTTTGGGCCGGCTTTGACCCGTTGCCCAGCGAACCGACGCGCTGGCCACCGGCGGGGCCACCACCGAGAACTTCGTCTACGACGCGCTAAACCGGCTGCTTAGCCGTAGCGGCAGCGGGCCGGTCATTGCCACCCAGCTGCAAAGCTACATCGCCATGGGCAACATCCTCACCAAGAGCGATGTGGGCACCTATGTCTACGGCAGCTCGCGCCCGCATGCGGTGACCAGCATCCAGGCGGGTAGCGGCGCACTGGGCGGGGCGACGTTTAACTACAACGCCAACGGCAACATGACGCAAAGCGTCGACCCGTCGCTGGGCACGCGCAGCTTCACCTACACCAGCTACAACATGCTCGCCAGCGTCACGCGCGGCAGCAACACGCTGAACTTCGTCTACGGCCCGGAGCACGCGCGGGTGAAGGAGACGCGCGTGGTATCGGGCGTGACCACCACGGTGTACTTCCTGAACCCCGGCAACGCGGGCGCGTTGCTCTACGAGAGGGAGGTCTCGGGTAGAGAGACCAGGCACAAACACTACATCAACGCCCCCACCGGGGTAGTGGCGGTGGTGACCACCGGCTCGGTGAGCACCACGGAGTATTGGCACAAGGATCACCTGGGCTCGGTGACGGTGGCCACCGATGCCAGCGGAGCGGTGGTGGCGGGCAGTCGCCGCGCGTTTGATCCGTGGGGGCAGTCCAATGTGGCGGGGGATGGGTATCGTGGGTTTACTACCCATGAGCAGTTCGCCACGTTTGGGATTATTCATATGAATGGGCGGGTTTATGACCCGCGGTTGGGGCGGTTCTTGAGTGCTGACTCGGTGCTGCAAGACCCATTCAACTTGCAGAACTACGATCGGTTTGGGTATTGCCCAACGCCTTTTGCCAATCGACAAGCGATCAACCCAATCGTGGCCGGCTGATGCCCGCGTTCGCGGGCTGCGGGTGTTGGTGCGAGGCCGCGCGCCGCCAATTGCGCGCCATCACTTACAATACTTGCCTGGGCACGGTCGGCTTGTCGGTAGGCGCCCGCCGGCTCAAACCATAGACTGCAATGAATCGACACGATGTTTAAGTTCAGGATTACCGCCTGCGCGGTGAGTTCACCAACATTTTGAATGCCGCCGAAATCAAAAGCAGCCTGTTGAATCGAGGCGCGGAAACTTCATCCACCACACCCGACGGATGCGCCGCACCAATCAAACGCGCCGGCATGAAGGCGGATTAATACATTTCAAGGCAATGACGTTCATGAAAAAAATATCAATTAAATCAAATACTTACGTTATACCACTCTTGGCGCTGTGCGTGAGCGGCGCGGCGCTCGCGCAAACCTACCCCGCGCGCACCATCCGCCTGGTGGTGCCCTCGGCTCCCGGCGGCGGCACCGACATTCTGGGCCGGGCGCTCGCAGCGAAACTAAGTGAATTCCTGGGGCATGCCGTGGTCGTCGACAATCGCGCCGGCGCCGGTACCACCATCGGCATCGACAACGTCGCCAAGGCGGCGCCCGACGGCTACACCGTGTTGGTCAGCCCGTCCACGCTCGCCATCAACACGTGGATGTTCGCCAAGCTGCCCTACGACGCGCTGCGCGATCTGGCGCCGATCACGCAAATCGCCACCGTGCCCAACGTTTTGATCGTGCACCCGTCGCTGCCGGTGAAAAGCGTGCCCGAGTTCATCGCGCTCGCGCGCAAACAGCCCGGCGCGATCAACGTCGGCTCGGCGGGCATCGGCACCAGCCCGCATTTGTCGCTGGAGTTGTTCACGCATCTGGCGAAGATCAACGTGGTGCACGTGGCGTACAAGGGCTCGGGCAGCGCGTTGGTGGCCCATCTGTCTGGTGAAATTTCCGCTCAGATTCCCTCGCTGCCCAGCGCGATGAGCCACATCCGCTCGCAACGGCTGCGCCCGCTGGGCGTCACCACCGCCAAGCGCTCGCCGCATCTGGCCGATGTGCCCGCCATCGGCGAATCCGTGCCGGGGTACGAAGCCACGCAATGGTTCGGCTTTTTAGCCCCCGCCAACACGCCGCAGCCGATCTTGGATCGCCTGCATCAAGAAGCCGTGCGCGCGCTGAAATCGCCCGACCTCGCGAAAATCATGGCCAACGAAGGCGCGCAGATCGTCGCCAGCACGCCGGAGCAGTTCGGCGCTTACATGCGCAGCGAAACCGAGAAGTGGGGGCGCATCATCAAGGCGGCGGGGATTAAGCCGCAGTAGTTCGCCGTGGGGCAAGCGCACTTATTGATCTTTTCGTCATTCGTGACAAACCACATCCGTTCGCCTGAGAGCTTGTCGAAGGGCAGCAGGGCTTCGACAAGCTCAGCCCGAACGGTGTAATGATTGTTGAATAGATCAATAAGCCGTAGACAACACCGGAATCTGCACAAACGACGGCGTCGCCGCCGCGTGATGCACGCTGTTGCGCGCCACGCGGATATCCGCGTCGCTGTCGTTTGCCAGCAGCGCGTGCCCGCTGTTGGTGTTGCGCGCGCGGCGCGGGAAGTTGCTGCTGACGACGTCGATTTCCAGGCGATGGCCCTTGCGCACGGTGTGATGCAGGTGCGCAAGACTGATGTGCACGGCGTAAACCTCGCCGGGTTTCAACAGCTGCACGTTTGCGCCGTCGCGGTACATCGCGCGCACCACGCCGTCCATCAACGACAGCGCACGGCCGTCGGGCAATACCTCGATCAACTTGACGATGAAGTCGGTGTCGGGGCAGTCCGAGCTCACGTGCAAGGTTGCGTGCACTTCACCGGCGATGGTGAGATCGGCTTGCAACGGTTCGCCGCGATAAATCAAACCGTAATCGGGCAACGCGCGCACCGCACGCTGATCGCGCGGGCCGGCGTCGATAAGCATGTTGCGCCCGCCCAGCGTGGGGTTGGGGCGGCGCGGGTCGTAGGTGTAGCTGCGCGGCGCGCTGTCGGCGGCATCACTGGACAACGTGCCATCGCCGCGCAAAAATAAACGTCGAGGCCGCGCGGCCGGCGGCGGCCAGCGCTCTGCGTAACGCCAATCATTCGCCACATACCCCGCGCGATCGTCCACCCACGCGCGCGGCGAATAAAACACCGCGGGCTTATCCGCGATGCCGGTCGGCTCGCCCTTTAACCAATAATCGAACCACTCGAAATACGGGTCGCGCGGCCAAAAATTGGTTTCGTAAATGTAGTAGTGATCGTTGGGGCCGATCCACAACATCTGGTTACCCGCGCGCGCCTGCACCTCGTTAAACGCCGCGATCACGCTGGTTTGAAAAATGTCGTACCAGGTGGTGGCGTAAAAGCCGGGGATCTCGATCGTGCGCCGAAAGTTGTGCGCGGCGCGAAACGCATCCGGCGCGGGGTGCGTGATGATCTCGTCGAGAAACGGCTGCCAAGTCGAAAAATCGGGGTAACGCGTGAGCGGCAGGCGCATCCAGTCTTCGCTCTCGATAAACGGCGCCGCGGCTTGCCGCGCCGCATCCAGCCGCGCGTAACGGGCGGCGGCGCCTTGCGCGGCGGCTTCGAGCGCACTTGCGCCGATGCCGCTTTTGCGCATCGCCGCCTCGCGATGCGACGCCGACAGGCCGGGAATGTTTTTCGACACCCACAGCCACAACCGCTCCATCTCGATGGCGTTGCCCTCGTACACCACGTCGTCGTAAATGCTGGAGCCGCCGACTTGCGCGAAAAACGCGCGCAACGCGGGGTGGCGCGTCGAGGCCGCGGCAAAAGCGGTGGTTGCGCCGGCGGAGGAGCCCGAAACACCGATCATTTGGTTGCACCACGGTTGTGATGCGATCCATTGCAGTGTGTCGTAACCGTCGGCCGCGTCGTCGGCATAAACGCGATCCTCGCCCTCGGAGCCGTAGCGTCCGCGCGTATCCTGATACACCGCCGCGTAGCCACGCGCGGTGATCGCGCGATAACCACGCAGGATCGAGCCACGCATGGGTTGATCGGCGGCGGGGAGCCAGCCTTGTGTTGGGTCGTGATTCGCGCAGCCTTCGGCCGAAGTGATGCCCGAAGTGATGCCATAGGGCGTACGCTGCACGATCACCGGGAAACGCGGGCCGCCTTCATCCGGCAAATACACAAAGGTATTAAGCCGCACGCCGTCGCGCATCGGCAGCAGGGTTTGAAAGCAGCGCATCGCTTGATTCTCCAAGGTTCAACCCGAGCGCGAAACAAAATGGCCGTTCACCCTTCGACAAGCTCAGGGCGAACGGCCATTTTGTGAACCGTTCGTGCTGAGCTCGTCGAAGCACGAACACACCTTTTCCAACCTCGTTACGCGCTCTCAATCCAACTTACGCAAATGAGGCACCCACCAAACGATCGCGATCATCATCAATATCGCGGCGATACCATACGCGCCTTGCGCGATCGGCGCGCCGAAACGCTCCGCCGCTGCGCCGGCGAGAAAATTGCCAAACGGCAGCGCCACCACCACGCCGGTGCGCAAGCCCATCACGCGCCCGCGCATTGCCGGCAGGGTGCTGCCAAGGATCAAGGTGGCGATCACCGTCCACGCGATCGCTTGCATCAACCCGGCCACGAATATAAATGCGAGCGACAACGAATACCACGTCGACAGCGCAAACAACAGCAGCGCCGCCGGCCACGCAAGGCTGCTCCACACCAATAATTTGCCCTTGCCCTTGACATTGCCCAGCGACACCACCCACAGCCCCGCCGCCAGCGCGCCCACGCCCGCCATCGCGGTCAACATACCGTAACCGGTTGGCCCGGTATCGAGGATGTAGCGCGCGAACAGCGGCAAAAATGCATAACGATACGGCGCCGCCAGCAGGTTCAGCAAAAACGCGATCACCAGCAGCCACAGCACGATTTGATTGCCGCCGACGTACTTAAAGCCCTCGACCAAACTGCGCGCAGGCGATTCGCGCACCTGCGGCTGATGTTGCTTAACGCTTTGCATTTTGAGCAGCACCACCACGTCGAGCAGAAAAATCGCCGCGATCAGCGCGTAGGCGCCGCTCATGCCGAGCAGCGGGATCAGCAAGCCGCCCAGCGCCGGGCCCACCACCACGGTGATCTCCATCGCCACGGCGTTTAACGCGACGGCATTGGTGAGATGTTCCTTCGCCACCAAATCGGGCACCAGCGCCTGGCGCGCGGGGTTGTCGATCGCCCAGGTGACACTGCTCACGAGCGCCAGCGCGATCACATGCCACAGCGCAAGCCAGCCCGCCGCGAACAGCCACAGCATCAGCGCCGCCACCGCCAGATTGATCAGCGCCGCGATGATCAACAAATGCCGCCGATCCATGCGGTCGGCCACCACGCCCATGAACGGCGCGGCGAGGTAACCCGCCATTTTGCTGCCGGTGACAATGCCCACCATCAGCGGCGAATCGGTCAACTCCAGCGTCAGCCAGCCGAGCACCACCATGTCCGCCCAGCGCGCGGTGGACGAAAGCAGTGTCGCAATCCACAACATACGAAAATCGCGTTGCCGCAACGCCGCGAACTGCGGTTTTTCAGCCAGGCGCGCGAACAGATTTTGCGTCATGCGACGCAGCCGGATACCACGCGCCTACTCCGGTTTGATACCGGCCAACTTCACCGCGCGCGCCCAGCTCGGGCAATCGCTACGGAGAAACCTGGCGAAGTCCTCCACCGACGAGGGCTGCGGCAACGAGCCATGCGAAATCAGGGTTTGCCGTATGTCATCGGCCTGCAGCGCCTTGTTGAGCAACCCGTTCAGCCGCGTGATGATCGCCGGCGCCACCTTGGTTTGCGTCAACATGCCGTACCAGGTGCCGACATACTCGTAGCCCGGCAGCGACTCCACGATGGTCGGGACATTGGGCAGCGATTGGGAACGTTCCAGTGCCGCCACACCCAGCACCTTGATTTTGCCATCCTTGATGTGCGGCAACAGCCCGGGAATGCTGGCCATGTAAATCTGAACGCGTCCCGCCAGCACATCGGTCATCGCCGGGCCGCCGCCCTTGTAAGGCACGTGCAAAATATCGAGCTTGGCACGCGCTTTTAAAAGCTCGATGCCCAGATGCTGAGGACTGCCCACACCCACCGAGGCATAGTTGAAAGCGCCCGGTTTGGCGCGCACCACCTGGATCAATTCGGCAACGTTGTTCGCCGGAAAGCTCGGCAGCACGACCAGAATCTGCGGATTCACCACCAGCCGGCTGATCGGCGCAAAGTCGCGCAGCGTGTCGTACGGCACTTTGGATTGGATCGCCGGCGCCACGCACAGCGAAGCCGGCGTGCCGAAAAACAGGGTATAGCCGTCGGCCTGCGCGCGCGCCGCGAGGTCCGCCGCGATCACCCCGCCGCCGCCGCCGCGATTGTCGATCACCACCGCCTGCCCCAAACTCTCACCGAGCCGTTGCGCCAGCAGGCGCGCGGTGAAATCGACCGCGCCGCCGGGTGGGTAGGGCACGATCATGCGCAGCGGGCGCGCGGGATATTGCTGCGCGTGGGCGTAGCCCGCCGCCAAACCCGTGGCCAAACCCGCGGCCAAACCCAAGCTATAAATATGCCGCAACCGCATGGAAACCTCCCTGGTTTACCCCGTTATTATCCCGTTGCCGGTTTTAACCGCGTCAACGCCAACTCCAACGCCGCGCGATAATGCTTTTGTGCCGCCTCATGGTCATTGAGCTGTTCGTTCAAGCGCGCCGCCGCAAGATGCGCTTCGAGCGTGGGCTCGACCGACAAGCTGGCATCAAGATAGCTCTGCGCCTTGCCCCACAAGCTTTGCCGCGCGCACAAGCGGCCCAAGGTAGCGAGCAAGCCCGCATCGCGCGGCTGTGCGGCGAGCCAGCGCTCGGCATGCTCGATGCGTTTCACCGCATCGCCGCCGTCGCACTCGGCGTAGAGCGCGGCGAGCTCGCTATCCCACGCTTGATCGAGCGCGCGTTCGATCAACAGGGCGGCGCGGTGGCCGGCGTTTAACGCGATATACCCCTGGGCGGCGGCGCGCGCCACGCGCGCATCGAGCTTTAATGCATCGGGTACCTTGCGCCACGCTTCGTCGAGCGCGGCGACGTCCGCACCGCCGCGCTTTTTGAGATGCTCAATCCACGCCCGCGCGCGCAGCTCGCGCGCTTGCGCGGCATCGTAGACCTTGCGTTTTTCAAGCTGATCGATCACGGGTAGCGATCGCTCCCACTCTCTGGCGAGCTGCAACGCTTTTAATTCCAGGCGCAGCCCCGCTGTGTGTTTTTGCGGCATCGCGCCGAGCGCGGCGAGCGCGTCGGCCGCGCGCCGCTCCTTGAGCAACAAGTCCGCTTCGGTGACGACCTTCATCAGCGCCCCCTCGGGCAACACCGCCGCGCCGCGCGCGAGATACCCATTGCGCCGTTGCGGCGCGCGCAGCTCGTGAGCCGCGCGCGCGGCGAGCATCGCCGCCAGACCGGGCTGGTCGCTTAACTCGATGGCGGTGGTGGCCGCTTTTTCGGCGCGCGCAAAACGCCCGGAAAAAAATTCGCGTAACGCTTCGCCCAGCGCCTCGATGCCCTGGCGCTTTTTGCGCGCGGCGCGGTATTCGCGCACCTGCCGCGGCATCGCCACCATCGCCGCGATCAAGCGCACACCGAGATACGTCAGCACCAACCCCGCCAGCAACGTCACCGCCGCCAGCACCAGCGACACCTCAATGCGATGCGGCGGCCACACGATTTGCACATAGCCGGTGTTGGCGCGTAGGGCCAGCGCGGCGAGCCCCACTGCCAGCACGATCACACTCAAGATCCAGAACAGTGCTTTCACAGCCTCGATGCCAGAAATAAAAGATTCAATAAAATCAATAGGTTATATCACAGTGGTTTGGCGCGCGTGGCGGCCGGCGACATCATGCGCAGCGCCTTCAATGTCGCCGACAAATCGGGCAACTCGATCACGACGTCGGCCTTTTGCAGCGCGGCAAGCGACGCCAGCACCACCGCCACCGATTTATCGCGCGTATCGAAATAACGCGTGATCCACTCCTGCGCGGATTTTAAATCGCCGCGAAACGTGGCTTGATCGCGCGTCAGCAGCGCCATGCGCGCCGTCAACAAACGCAGCTTCAGATTCTCGCGCAAAAAAAACTGCTGCGCCGGCGCGAGCAGCGGCACGTCGGATTCGACGCGCTGCACGCGTACCAATTGCTTTAACTCTTGCCACACGCCGCGCGCGGTGCGCGACCAGCCGGGTTCATCCGCCGCGGGGGCTGGCGGCGCCTCCTGCGCCGCCGCGCGCGTGTGGGCGGCAAGCGGCAGCTTGTCCACCGCGCCCACGACGGTATCGATGCGCACCGCCAAACCCACGGTGTCGACGAACGGCGCAGCCTTTAACCGGGCAATGTCATCGTTGATCGCCCGGCGCAAGTTCGCGTGCTGCGGGCGGTTCATGTGCTGCAAGCGCGTGTCCGCCGCCTGCAACGCGATCAGGGCGACGCGCACATTGCCCGCGAGTTGCAACTGCTGGTTCGCCACCAGCAGCGTTTGCTCGATTTCGGCGAACGCCCATTCGTCGCGGTTGCGCGATAAATCCTGATACAGCGCCTCCAGCGCGATTTGCTGGCTCTGCGATTCGGCGAGTCTGGCCTCCAGCACGCCGAGCTTCACCGACGCTTCGCGCGTGGCTTCCTGCAATTGATCGCCCGCGATGCGGCTCGCCGTGCTTTGCGCATCCACATTCGCCAGGCGCTTGGCCAGTTCCGCGCGCAAGCCCTCGATCGCCTGCCGGCTCGAGTGATATTGCCAGCCGGCGACGGCGAACGCGGCGAGCGCCAGCAGCGCCACCACGCCCAGCCACCGATTGCCGCGTGCCGCCGGCGCGGGTAACGGAGTGTCATTCATAACGAAGGCTTGGAGTATGCATGGGCGAGGGCCATCGGCTCAAGCGGCAAACGCGCGCAGCACGGTTGCGGCCAGCGCTTCATCCCCGCTTGCCGATTCGACCACGCGCGTTAAACCCAGTTCGCGCGCCACCGCGGCGATGCGCGGATGCGGCACGGCCACCAGCGCGTGATCAAGCCAGCCGCCGCCCGCGCCCAGCCGCTCGCGAAAATTGCGCAAGCCTTCGCTGCTGGTGACGATCACCGCCGCCACTTCACCGCGCGCGCCCGCGGCGTTTAGCAGCGCGGCATCGAACGTGGGTTTGCCGCGGCGATAACAAGTCACGGTTTGGACGCGCGCGCCGCGCGCGCGCAAGGTGTCACCCAGCAATTCACGGCCGCCGTCGCCGCGAAAAATCACCACGTGCTGGCCGGCCACCTCGCGCAAAAACGGCGTGGCGAGCAAGGCTTCGCTGTCGATGCGCGCGCTGTCGGGGAGCGGCGTGATCACACCGGTCACGCCGCGGCTTTGCAGCGCGCGCGCG
>VGIF01000030.1 GCA_016868015.1 Betaproteobacteria bacterium | reverse complement strand
ACGAACTCGGTTACGATGCCACCGGTGGCACGGTCGACGATTACAGTAAACTGTTGCGCGCGGAAATCAGCAAGTGGGAAGGCGTGATCCGCAAAGCCGGCATCCGCATTGAATGATTACATAAGTCATTGATTTAATTTATATTTTTATTTTGGAGCTGATATGCTGACCCCCACCGAACAACGACTGCGCATGCGCGCGATTTTGAACGGCAACCAGGTGCTCTCACCCGCCAGCGTCTACGACGGGCTTTCCGCGCGCCTCGCGCAAGACGTCGGCTACACGCTGGGCATCCTCGCAGGCTCGGTGTCATCAAACAGCACGCTGGCCGCGCCCGATCTGATTGTGCTCACGCTCACCGAATTCGCCGATCAAATTCGGCGCATCATGCGCGCCAGCGACATATCGCTGTTGGTCGACGCCGATCACGGCTACGGCAACGCATTGAATGTAATGCGCACCGTGATCGAATGCGAACACGCGGGCGTCTCGGCGATGAGCATCGAAGACACCGCGCTGCCGCTCGCCTTCGGCCAAACCAAGGACGCGGTGATTTCCATCGCGGAAATGTGCGGCAAACTCAAAGCCGCGGTCGCCGCCAAAAAAGACCCCGCCACCGTGATCGCCGGGCGTACCGCGGCATTGAAGGTCGAAGGCACGGCGGCCACCGCTGCGCGCGCCAAGGCCTACGCCGCCTGCGGTGTCGATTGCATTTTTGTCGTCGGCTCCGAATCGATCGATCAAATCCAGGCGATCCACGACGCGGCGAAACTGCCGATCATCTGCGGCTCCGCACCGGCGTCGATCAGCCGCGAGCAATTCCTGGCCGCCGGCGCGCGCGTGGTGCTGCAAGGGCACCAGCCGCTGGCGGGCGCGGTCAAAGTGCTGCGCGAGATTTACAGCCACCTTTACAACGGCGGCAACCCGGCGGATTTGAAATCCAAAATCGCGTCAAACGAAGAGATGGACAAGATGACGCGCAATGCGCAGTACAAGCAGTGGATTCAGGACTACATGAAGTAACGATTAAACCCTTCACCGCACAGGCGCCGATGCGCAGAGGCACCGCAGAGAAGATCGAAAGTGTTTTGGTTTTTCTCTGCGTAAACTCTGCGCCTCGGCGTCTCTGCGGTGAGATGTTGAAGTGAAGCACCCGTGGATGAAATCGTCAAACAGGCGATGGCCAAATGGCCCAACGTCCCTGCCGTCTACGGCTGGCTCGCGCTGGACCGCCGCGGCAACTGGCTAATCAAGGGCGAGACCATCCCTAACCAACAAATTACAGCCTTCATCAACCGCAACTACCTGCACGACGAGGCCGGGCGCTGGTATTTCCAGAACGGGCCGCAGCGCGTGTTTGTCGAATTGGCCTGTGCGCCGCACGTCTACCGCGTACCGGATCACACGCGGCCGCAATCGATGATCACCCACACCGAGCGACCAGTGCGCGAGGTGCGCGCGACATGGATCGACGATACTGGCACCCTCTTGCTGCAAACCGAGCACGGTGTCGGCAGCGTGCACGATCAAGACCTTGAATATTTGTTGCCTTGCTTCGTGAATGACAAAGGTGAAGCGATCGATGAAGACACGCTGGAAGTGCGTTTTGACGAATTTGCCGCAGGCACGGCAGCGACGCTGTGGTTTCAGTTCGGCGCTGGACGTGTGAAAATCGAAGGGCTGCGCGCAGTCGATGCACCTAAAAAATTTGGCTTCGATCCCAAACCGCAACCCGCCGCCTGAAGAAACTATGCCCTCCACCGAAGCCACCCTCATCGACAAATGCATGAAAGCCTGGCGTTTTCTCTACCGCCGTGGCTTCATCGAAGGCTTTGGCCATATCAGCGCGCGCATACCCGGCACCGACACGTATATGCTGACGCGCCATTCGCTGGGTCGCATCATCGTGCCCGACGACATGCTGGTGTATGACGCCGCCGGCCGGCAAATCGGCGGCAAGGGCGACCAACCCGGAGAAGCGCCGATCCATCACGAGATTTATAAAACGCGGCCGGATGTGCACAGCATCATCCACTATCACGGCATGCACGCCACCGCGTTTACCGTGAGCGGCGCGCACACTTTAAAACCGATACATCTGATGGGCACGCTGTTCGCCGACGGCTTGCCGATTTATGACGACCCGCGCTTGGTCAACAGCACCGAGCGCGGCGTTGCATTGGCCAAAGCGCTGGGCCCGCACCGCGCGGCGCTGATGCGCGCGCACGGCAGCGTGGTCACCGGCGGAGACGTCGAGGAATGCGTCACCGGCGCGTTTTTCCTAGAGGAAAACGCGCATCGCGCTTATCTCGCCTGCACGCTCGGCCAACCGCGGTGGATGGACGAGGCCGAAGCGAAAGCCGCCGCGGAAGAACTCATACGCTCGCGCGGGCCGATGCGCCGCGTGTGGGCGATGGTCGAAATTGAAGGCCAGGAATAACACTGCACAGAGAGAACAGCTCATGATCGATCTACGCACCGACACCGTCACCCGCCCCACCGAAACCATGCTCGCTGCGATGACGGAGGCGACGCAAGGCGACGATTCGCGCGACGGCGATGAAACCGTGATGAAGTTGGAGGCACTCGCGGCCGAGCGCACCGGCAAGCAAGCCGGTGCGTTCATGCCCAGCGGCACCATGACCAACCTGGTGGCGGTGCTCACCCACACCCAACGCGCGGGCGAGGTGCTGCTGGAAGAAGGCGCGCATATTTTGAATTCCGAATTGGGCGGCGTCGCGGCGCTCACTGGCACGTTTCATAAAGCGATTCCCGGCAAACGCGGCGCGATGGATCTCGACCAACTGCGCGAAAAAATCCGCCCGATGACGCGCAACAACATGGGCACCGCGCTGGTGTGCATGGAAACCACGCACAACCGCGCCGGCGGCGCGGTGCTGCCGCTGGCGCACATGAAAGCGGTGTACGAACTCGCGCAAGCCAACGGCGTGCCGGTGCATACCGACGGCGCGCGTTTTTTTAACGCGGCGGTGGCGCTGGGTGTCGATGCCAAAACCATTGCGCAATACACCGACAGCGTGTGTTTTTGCGTCTCCAAGGGTTTGTCGGCGCCGGTGGGCTCGGTGTTGTGCGGTACCAATGCGTTCATCGAACGCGCGCGCGCATTTCGCCGGCAAGTCGGCGGTAACATGCGCCAGGCAGGCGGGCTCGCCGCGGCGGGTATCGTTGCGTTAAATTCGATGGTGAATCGCCTCAAGGACGATCACGCCAGCGCCAAGCGGCTTGCGTTGGGGCTTGGCAAAATCGATGCGCGCTTGACCGACCCCAACGATGTCGAAACCAATCTGGTGCGCGTCGATGTTTCATTCACCCGGCACACCGCCGATCAGTGGTCGCAAGCACTGGCAAAACACGGTGTCGCGGTTAGCCCTGCCGATCCACGCTCGCTCCGTTTCGTGACGCATCGGCACATCGGCGCGGCCGATGTGGATCACGCCATCGCCGCGTTTGCCAAGGTTTGGAGCGAATGTTAACGCCGCGGCGCGTACGCCACCTCGGCAAGCTACTCCAAGATTTAACGCGGCCTACTCTCCGGCCGTAACAAACACCATGGGCCCATGCTGCGAAGCCGAGCGCTGCGCTGGCAGGTATCCATAGGTACCGGTACCAGGCACCCTCGGCGGTGCCAAACGGTGCGGTGGGCGAGCTTCGCGATTGGCAAAGCACAAGCCGGTTGCCGCCAAAATGAACTTGTCGGCGTGCACTCACTAAGAATACTCGGCCTCATCAGTATTCAATATAATATACTGATTTTATTATATATTTTTGATTTTTCGGTCGCGCAATTTGACGGCAAAATTTGTACCTTGCCGGGGCCGGGCAGATTGGGTATCTTTCAAAGCCTGCTGACCAACTGGTCACGCAACCGCGACGTGGCAGGACCGGCGGCCTTCCTCGGAAAACCGCTAGATCTGAAACGTAACGGCGCGTAACGGTGTTACGGCCTGCTGGCCATGGGAAATGGCCATGCTCCAGGCACCGCGATCGGTCTGGGCGCTGCGGGCGTTGAAGCTGCTACAACGGGTTTTGACGCCGGGCCCCGGCGGACAGCAGATTTTGCTGTTTTTTTCTTTGCTGCTTTTCCTTCAGCCGGCTTCTTAGCCGGCTTTTTTTTGGCCGGCTTGGTCACGCGGCTCGGCTTTTTCTTAGCGGCAACTTTACGAACTTTCGCCCTAGTCGGGGATTTACGCGCGGCTTTGCTTACGGATTTCTTTTTACGCGAAGGCGTCGCTTTACGCGCCGATTTTTTCTTCGCCGACTTCTTTTTAGCTTTTGCCATACGAACCTCCGTCGTCAGATTTCAGTTCACCTTGGACCGTGATAGTCACGATCGTCACCATGAGCGCTAATGTAACGGCGCGCTGGCCTGGCTGGCAAGGTTGCGGTAGAGCACGTCCGCATCGACATGCACGCCAGCCTCCCACGTCACCGCGCTTGAAATCGGGTCGACGGTGCCCTTAAAAAAATCTTTCTCGTCCAGTTGCGCGCCGTACGCCGCGGTGGACATCAAATGGCCAAGATAGACGCGCCCTTCCATGCCGTCGTCGAATTTGAGCCACAGCATGTAGTCGTGTTCCGCGCGCAAATCGGTCACGATGCGCAACCCGCGCCGGCGGCTGCGGTAACGCCGGTTTTTCAGGCTAGAGGCCATGAGAAAGTAGCTCCGCTGGGTGATGAACGATATCGACGTCAAAAAAAACGGCGGCACGTCCCCGCCGCACCAAGTACGGGGCGTGTTGCCGCCGTGGTTCGGGCGATGTGCGTATTAGTCCCAGCTCAACGCTCCGCCGGTTTGGTATTCCGTGACCCGAGTCTCGAAAAAGTTTTTTTCCTTCTTGAGATCGATCATTTCCGCCATCCACGGGAACGGATTGGTCGCACCCTCGAACAGCGGATCGAGCCCGATTTGCTGCGCGCGGCGATTGGCGATAAAGCGCAGATATTCCTTGAACATGCCCGCGTTAAGGCCCAGCACACCGCGCGGCATGGTGTCTTCCGCATAGCGGTATTCGAGCTCAACGCCCTTCACAAACAGCGCGCGGATCTCCTCGCGAAATTCGCTGGTCCACAAATGCGGGTTTTCCATTTTGATGGTGTTGATGAGATCGATGCCGAAATTGCAGTGCATCGACTCATCGCGCAGGATGTACTGATATTGCTCCGCCGCGCCGGTCATTTTGTTTTGACGTCCCAGCGCAAGAATCTGCGTGAAACCGACGTAGAAGAACAAACCTTCCATCAAACACGCGAACACGATCAAGCTCTTAAGCAGCGCTTGATCGGTTTCCAGCGTGCCGGTCTTGAACGCGGGGTCGGTCAGCGTGTCGATAAACGGCACCAGGAATTCGTCTTTGTCGCGAATCGAACTCACTTCGTGATAGGCGTTAAATACCTCGCCCTCATCCAGCCCCAGGCTTTCGACGATGTATTGATAGGCGTGGGTGTGGATCGCTTCCTCGAACGCCTGGCGCAACAAATACTGGCGGCATTCCGGCGCGGTGATGTGGCGATAGGTGCCCAACACGATGTTGTTCGCGGCGAGCGAATCGGCGGTTACAAAAAAACCGAGGTTGCGCTTGACCAGGCGGCGTTCGTCCTCGGTCAGCCCACGCGGGTTCTTCCACAGTTCGATGTCGCGCGCCATCTGGATTTCCTGCGGCATCCAATGGTTGGCGCACGCCGAGAGATATTTTTCCCACGCCCATTTATATTTAAACGGTACTAACTGATTGACGTCGGTTTGGCCGTTGATGATGCGCTTGTCAGCGACATTCACCCGGCGCAGCTTGGCCGTATCGGTGAGTTGCGGCGCAGGCACATATTCCGCTTGCGGCACCACCGGCTGCGGCGCGGGCCCGGCCGATTGCGGTAGAGCGTCTTCAAATTGCAACATCGTAAGTCTCCTTTATTGGCTTTTTTCGGTGGATACCGGTATCTCGTTAGGCGCGGCGGGCGACTTTATTTGCCGACTTGCTTTAGGTGTCGCCCGCGTTTGCCGGTACTGCTGCCCCTGGGCTACGGCTGAAACACGCGACCTCAAAGCCCGCTAGTGGCAGGCTTCGCAGTCGGGATTGTGGCTACGGCCCGCACGCTTCGCGCTTAACATTCGCCACGCTCACGTTAGCCTACGCCGCTACCCGGAATTCGAGTCATTGACACGCCTCGCATTCCGGGTTGTCTATGCTGCAAAACTGAGCATCCGTTGCCGGCACCTCCGACAACCCGCCATCGGAGGGCACGGCGTTTAATTGCCCGGCACGCCCGGTGGATTTTTCCGCCGAAGTCGCGCCCAGCGTGCGCAGGTAATACGTCGTCTTCAAACCGCGCAGCCACGCCAGCTTGTAGGTCTCGTCGAGTTTTTTGCCGGAGGCGCCCGCCATGTAAATATTAAGCGACTGCGACTGATCCACCCACTTCTGGCGCCGCGCCGCACACTCGACCAGCCACATGGGTTCGATTTCGAATGCGGTGGCATAGAGCGCGCGCACATCGGGCGGGATACGGTCTATTTTCGAGAGCGAGCCGTCGAAGTACTTGAGATCGGCAATCATTACCTCGTCCCACAAATTCAATTTTTTCAGATCGCGCACCAGGAACTCATTGACCACGGTGAATTCGCCCGACAGGTTCGATTTCACATAGAGGTTCTGATAGGTTGGTTCGATACACTGCGACAGCCCGGTGATATTGGCGATGGTCGCGGTCGGCGCAATCGCGATGCAATTGGAGTTGCGCATGCCCACTTGCTTGATGCGTTTTCTGAGCCCACCCCAATCGAGCGTTGCCGAAGTGTCGCTCTCCACGTAGCCACCACGCTGTTCAGCCAGCACCTTCAGGCTATCCTGCGGCAATATGCCGCGCTCCCACAGCGAGCCCTTGAAGGTGGAGTACGGCCCACGCTCTTCGGCGAGGTCAGCCGAGGCCTGATAGGCGGTATAGCAAATCTGCTCCATCGAGCGGTCGGAAAACTCCACCGCGGCCCGCGAGGCGTAGGGGATGCGCAGCATGTGCAAACAATCCTGAAAACCCATGATGCCCAAGCCTACCGGGCGATGCTTGAAGTTGGAATTGCGCGCCTTGTTGACATTGTAGAAGTTCAAGTCGATCACGTTATCCAGCATGCGCATGGCCGTGCCGATGGTGCGCTTTAACTTCTCCATGTCAAGCTTGCCGGTGGCAAGATCCAAATGCGCCGGCATGTTGACCGACCCCAGGTTGCACACCGCGATTTCATCGGGCCCGGTGTTTAACGTGATTTCGGTGCACAGGTTCGAGCTGTGGATCACACCGGTGTGCTGCTGCGGCGAGCGCAGATTGCACGGATCCTTGAAGGTGATCCACGGATGCCCGGTTTCGAACAACATGGTCAGCATCTTGCGCCACAGTTGCAATGCGGGGATTTTCTTGTAGAGCTTCATCTCGCCGCTGGCGCATTGACGCTCGTATTCGAGATACGCTTTTTCGAACGCCGCACCGTATTTTTCGTGAAGATCGGGCACGTCGCTGGGCGAAAACAGCGTCCACTCGCCCGCTTCCATCACGCGCTTCATGAACAAATCGGGGATCCAGTTCGCGGTGTTCATGTCGTGTGTGCGGCGGCGATCGTCGCCGGTGTTTTTGCGCAGCTCGAGAAACTCCTCAATGTCGAGATGCCAAGTTTCCAAGTAGGAGCACACCGCGCCCTTGCGCTTACCGCCCTGGTTCACCGCCACCGCGGTGTCGTTGACCACCTTCAGGAACGGCACCACGCCCTGCGACTTGCCGTTGGTGCCCTTGATGTAGGCGCCCAGCGCGCGCACCGGCGTCCAGTCGTTGCCGATGCCGCCGGCGTATTTTTGCAACAGCGCGTTTTCCTTGATCGCCTCGTAAATACCGTCAAGGTCATCCGTCACCGTGGTGAGGTAGCAGCTCGCCAGTTGCGAACGGCGCGTGGCGGAGTTGAACAAGGTCGGCGTCGAGCTCATAAAATCGAAGCTCGACAGCACATTGTAGAACTCGATGGCGCGCGCCTCGCGGCTGCCTTCGGGCTCGTTTAACGCCAAGCCCATCGCCACGCGCATGTAGAAGATCTGCGGCAGTTCGATGCGCTGGCCCTCGATGTGCAGGAAGTAGCGGTCGTAAAGAATCTGCAAACCGAGGTAGGTGAACTTCAGATCGCGGCTGGCGTCGAGCGCCGCGCCCAGCGCCTTTAAGTCGTAACCGGCGAGCCGCTCATCGAGCAACTCCGCCGCGATGCCTTTTCTCACGAACTCCGGCAGATACGCGGCGTAGAGCGTGTTCATGTCCGATTGCGTCGCCTCCACCCCCAGCGTCTCCATGCGCAGCGTGTGCAGCAGCAAGCGCGCGGTAACGTAGGTGTAGCTGGGGTCGGTCTCGATTAACGCGCGCGCGGCGAGGATCAGCGATTTGCGTACTTCCTCCATCGGCACGCCGTCGTAAAGATCGCGCTGCATGCCATCCATCACCGCTTGCGGATTCACCTCGCGCCCCAAGCCTTCGCACGCGCTCGCCACCAACGCGCTGATATGCGCGAAATCGAGCGCTTTGGTCACGCCATTTTCGGTGACGCTGATTGCCGGCTTGAGCGAGGCCGCGGCCGCTTGCTGCGTCTCGCGTTGACGCGCACGCTCCCTGGCGCGCTCCTCGCGATACAACACATAGGCACGCGCGACGTTGTGCTCGCCGCTCCTCATCAGCGCCAATTCGACTTGATCCTGGATGTCTTCGATATGCACCGTGCCGCCCGAGGGCTGGCGGCGCATCAGCGCAATCACCACAACATCAGTCAATTGCGCCACCTGCTCGCGCACCCGCGCTGAAGCCGCGCCCTGGCCGCCGTTGACCGCGATAAACGCCTTAGTCACCGCCACCGCGATTTTGGGCGGCTCAAAGCCCACCACCGCGCCATTTCGCCGGATCACCTTGTATTGCGCATAAGCGGCCGCTCGTTCAGGCGTAATCTCCACAACAGCGAAATTTGTGATGGACGCAGGCTGGACGGTTTCGGTCGCCAATTGCATATGTAACCTCTTGTTCGTTATACGTTTTTTTCTACACGCCGCACCAGCCATCCTAGCCTGCCGAGCGCCACCTGATCCGTCTCACCCGTCACGGCAGCGAAAAACCGAAAAGCCGCGGTAGCCGCAAACACCCTGCGCCATGCCGTTGGTCACGAAACCAAAGGCGCCGCCGGGGTCACAGTCTTCACCGTTACCGCAGTGCGATCCCCACGCCTTGCGCGAAACAGCCGCTCATTCTGGACCACCCCATATCTGGCCCCAATATCGGGACCCCTATATCGAGTCGAGCCCCTCTATATCGAGCCCCCCATATTGGAACCACTATATCTTGTGGTGAGTGCCGGATTTCAGCCGAATTCTAGTGGCACAGTTTGGAGAACGCAACAGCTTTTTCGGCTCCATCAAAAAGCTCTTGAAAAACAACAACAATCCGATATAAGCATCGGATTCATTGCGCAAAATTTAGGCAGCTTTCAGCTGCGGCGCGCTTTTAGGCTGAGGCAAAAACTGCGTTAAAGTGGGGTAAAAAGCAGGCTATTGCGTGACCATGGCGTCGGCTTTATGTGAGGGTTTCACAACCCGCACACATCTCATGCCGTGCCACCCCTTCCGCGGCGATCAGGCGGCACGCGCGCAACTGGAAACTATTTGTAAACTATTGATTTAATTGATATTTTATTTTTGTCCAATCAAAGGCTGGTCCAGGGTCGGTTTTGCGCCCCGGGGCAATATCCGAGTGGCCCACCACGGCGCGCACCGCATAACGCGCGCGTAATGCACTCAGCAGCGTGTTCAAGCACGTGTATTGCGCGGCTTCATACGCGATGTCGTCGGCGCCTTCGAGCTCGATACCCACGGAAAAGTCATTGCAACGTTCGCGCCCGCGCCACTGCGACATCCCCGCGTGCCAGGCGCGTTGCGTGCACGGCACGAATTGCATCAGCTCACCATCGCGGCGGATCAAAAAATGCGCCGACACGTTAAGGTGCGCGATACCCGCGTAATAAGGGTGCGCATCGGCGCGCAAGCGATTCAGAAACAAATCGATAATGCCCGGCCCGCCGAATTCGCGCGGCGGCAGGCTAATGCCGTGAATCACAATGAGTTCCACCGGCATGGCGGCGGGCCGCGCATCGCAGTTGGGCGATGCGATGTAACGCGCGCCTTGCGCAAGACCGTCGTCGTCGATGCGCACGCGTGTTAAGCTCGATTGAGCGCGTTATTCTTGGCGCTTGGCATCGAGTTCGTCCTTTATGCCCAGACGTTCCATGCGATAACGCAGGGCGCGAAAACTCACGCCCAAAAGCTTCGCCGCCGCGGTGCGGTTAAACTGCGATTTCTCCAGCGCCGCCATGATCGCCTGGCGTTCGATGTTTTCGAGTTTTTCGGGCAGCGACAGGTTCGACGACAGATCGATTTCCGCAGTAATGGCGTACGCATCCACCGCTGCGGCGGCAGCCGGTGCCTGCTGTCGCGGCACGGTGGCGCCGTTTAATTGCAGATCGGCGCGCGTGATTTCGTTACCGCCGGCGAGCGTCAACGCACGTTCCAGCACGTTTTCCAACTCGCGCACATTGCCGGGAAAATCGTAGGCTTGCAGCGCCGTTAACGCTTCGGGTGACAAGCGTGCCGCAGCACCCTCCCCCGTCAAGCGCGCGAGCAACATTTGCGCCAGCATCGGAATATCCTCGCGCATTTCGCGCAGACTGGGCATTCGCAGTTCGATCACGTTCAAGCGGTAGTACAAGTCCTGGCGAAAGCTGCCGTTTTTGACTTCCGCTGCGAGATTACGATGGGTGGCGCTGATGATCCGCACATCGACGTTTTCCTCGGCCGTCGAACCCACCTTGCGCACGCGCTTTTCCTGAATCGCGCGCAGCAGTTTCACCTGCATCGGCAGCGGCAGGTCCGCCACCTCGTCCAAAAACAAGGTGCCGCCGTTGGCCGCCTGGAAAAAGCCGTCGCGATCGGCTGCGGCCCCGGTGAACGCGCCTTTTTTGTAGCCGAAAAACTCCGACTCCATCAGGTTTTCCGGGATCGCGCCGCAGTTCACCGGCACGAACGGCGCCGCCTGGCGCGAACCCTTGTCGTGAACCGAGCGCGCCGCGAGCTCCTTGCCGCTGCCGGACTCGCCGGTGATGTGAATCGGCGCCTGGCTGCGCGCGAGTTTTTCGATCATCTGCCGCGCCTCGCGCATCTGCGGCGAACTGCCGAGTAAGCGCGGGCCGCAGATCGCCGGCGCCGCCGCCACCGTATCGAGCTCGACGGCGCGCGGCAGATTCAACGCCGAGCGGATCAACGCTCGCAATTGCTCGAGCGACACCGGCTTGGCGAGATAATCGAAGGCGCCGGCTTTTAGCGCCGCCACCGCGTTCTCCGTACTGCCGTGCGCGGTGATCACCGCCACCGGCGTCGCCGGATGGTTTTTCGCCACGTAGTCGAGCACCGACAAACCGTCGCCGTCCGGCAACCGCATGTCGGTCAAACACAGTGCGTAATCCTGCGCTCGTAACAGCGCCAGCGCCTCGGCACAGCTCGCCGCGCCGTGCGATTGCACACCCATGCGCGTTAACGTCATGGCGAGCAGTTCGCGGATGTCGGCTTCGTCATCCACCACCAAAACCAGCTTGTTCTCGCTCATCCCCCCGCCCTGCAGGTTAAGGTAAACTGCGCGCCCGCCGAACTTTCCACATAGTCGAGCGCGGCGCCATTGGCCACGCACAGCTCGCGCGCGATATAAAGCCCGAGCCCGGTGCCGCCCTGCGCCGTGGTCATGAACGGCTCAAACAAATCGCCGCGCACCGCCGGCGGCACGCCGGGGCCGTCATCGATCACGTCCAATTTTACAACACGGCTGCCGCGCACCCGTTGCGCGATGATTTGCACGCTGCCGGCGTTGCCGCGGCAATGACGCATCGCATTGCGGCATAGATTCCACAGCACCTGGTTCAACTGCGTGCGGTCGAACAAAATCGAAAGCGCAAGATCGGCACGCACCACGAACAAACCAGGTGCGGCTTTTTCGGTTTCGGAAAACTCCGCCACGAACTGACGCACAAAATCGCCGATGCGTATGGTTTCCAACAACGCCGCCTGGCCGCGGTTTAAGCCCAGCACGTCGTTGACCATGCGGTTTAAGCGCTGGGTGTTGTCGTTGATGATGCCGAGCAAGCGGCGCGTGCCGGGCGCGTGCTCCGACTCTTCGTGCAACAACTGCGCGGCGTGGCTGATCGAGCCTAGGGGATTGCGGATCTCGTGCGCGATATTCGAGGTCAGGCGCCCGATCGCGGCCAATTTCATTTGCTGCGCTTGTTCGCGCGCGCGGCTCAAATCCTCGAGAAAAATCACCGTGCCCGCCTCTGGGCTCGCGCTCACCGGCACGAAACGCAGCCCATGGCGTTCATCCATCGACGCCGCGTAGCCCGACGCGACGCCCGCCGCGCCCGCGCGCCAGCGCACCAGATGCGCCGCCAATTGCGGCGCGTGATCGGTGAGCATCACGTCTTCGCGCCCGTTTAACGGCCCCAAAAACGCTTCGGCTTGACGGTTCATTTGACGTATCGCGCCGTCACCGTCGACCACCACCACGCCATCGGGCATGTCGCGGATCACCAACCGGTTGACTTCGGACAGATTCGCCACATCAAGCGCGCGCTGCGCGGCGATTTCCTCGTTTTGCCGCGTCAATTGCGCCAGCGTGTGCGCCACCAAAGCAGTGGCAAAGTAGCCCAGGGCGAGAAACCCCACTTGCATGAATTGCGCCGCGCTGCCTTCGAAGAACAACACCTCGTAGCTGTGTTCGAGGAGCACGGCAATGCTGGCGAACGCCGCAAAGAAAAGCGCCAGGCGCCCGCGGCTGATCAAACCCGCCCCCGCCAGCGTGGCCAGCAGCAACAAACCAAATCCGCTGCCGACACCGCGGCTTGCGAAAATGAGCAGCGTGATAATCACGATGTCGCTTAACACTTGCGCGGCGATTTGTACGTTAAAACGCCAGCGCGTGCGGATCATCGCAATACACGCCACGCCGAACAGCACATACACCACCGTAACGCGGATGAACAACGCGCGGTCGTGCGTCTCGAAGTGCAATCGCTCTTCGCCCAGCAGCACGCTGGCGAGCAGCAGCAGCGCCACCAGCAGCCGGTAGCCGTTAAAAAAATGCAGTGAACGCCAGTACGATTCCGGATAGCCGGCGCCATTCGCGCCACTCTCGGCGCCGCGGCTGGATCGCCGTTCGGCGAGGACTTTCATCGGCAGTCAGCGCTTGGCATGGCGCTCGCGATGCTCAACGCAGCAAAAGTAAAGCTCGCGCGCGGCCAGGCTTTCACCGCGCGGCAGCGCAACGCCGCACTGCGCGCAGCGCACCATGTCGTCGGTGATGGTTTTGTGTTGCCCGCCGCGGCCCTTGCGGCGCAGTTTGGACCGCACCAGCCAGTAGACCAGCAGCGCGATAACGATCAACACCAAATACTTGCCCATGCGGCTTTGCCACAAAAATCGGAAAACGGTGCGGCAAGTCTGCCGCAATCGTCTGCCGGCGTCGAGTTCGACGCCAGCGCCGGCGTGGCACAGTGCACGGTGCGCGGTGCGCGAAAATCGTGCCGCAGCTACGGCGACCGCGACAGATAAAAAGAATGGTCGGGGTGAGAGGGTTCGAACCTCCGACTCCTGCGTCCCGAACGCAGTACTCTACCAGGCTGAGCTACACCCCGATTTGAAACACTTGCATCACATCAAACCCACGGCCGCGGATCGGGAACCCCAGAAAAAAACACGCGGACACGCCGCGCTGGGGTATGAGCATTTTCTGAATGCTTTTTTAACTTATGACTACCTTAACACCACTAGCCGATTACCGATGGCTGCTGAATTTTATAAAACAAGAACCGCGACCTTGGTGGGTCGGTAGATCAGCAGGTCAGTAAGTTCTGTCGACTGCAAAGTTCGCCAATTGTAGCAGAAAATCGCGGTGTTGGCTCGCGGCAAGGCCTGCCAGTTGCGCGCGGGCAAGGCGTGCCTCATTGTGGGCGCTCGCGCGCGCATAGTCGAGCGCGCCGGTGTCGCGTATGGCGGCCAAAACCGCGGGCAATTCCGCCAACCCGCCCGCTTCGATGGCGCGGCGCACAGCGGCCACTTGCTCAGGCGTGCCTTGGCGCATGGCGTGAATTAACGGCAGCGTGGGCTTGCCCTCGGCCAAATCGTCGCCGACGTTTTTGCCGATCAGCGCGTGCTCGCCGCTGTAATCGAGCACGTCGTCGATCAATTGAAACGCCGTACCCAAATGCGCGCCATAACGCGCCATGGCGTCCTCCCCGGCACGCTCCGCGCCGCCCAAAATGGCGCCGATGCGCGTTGCCGCCTCGAACAGTTTCGCCGTCTTGCAGCGGATGACTTGCAAATAGGCTGCTTCGTCGATGTCGGGATTGTGGCAATTCATCAATTGCAGCAACTCACCCTCGGCGATGGTGTTGGTGGCCTCGGCCAGCACCTCTAAAATGCGCATGCTGCCCGCCTGCACCATCATCTGAAAGGCACGAGAATAGACAAAATCGCCCACCAGCACGCTGGCCGCGTTGCCGAATAACGAATTCGCGGTGGGTTGGCCGCGGCGCAGCGCGGATTCGTCGACGACATCGTCGTGCAATAGCGTCGCGGTATGGATAAACTCCACCACTGCCGCCAACTGATGATGCAAATCGCCGCGGTAACCGTGCGCACCGGCCGATAACACCACCAGCGCCGGCCGCAGCCGTTTGCCGCCGCCCGCAATAATATGCTCGGCGACTTGCTCCGCCAAGGCAACGCCGGAATGCAGACGGGATCGGATAACGCGATCTATTGCCCGCATGTCCGCGGCAATAAATTCGCGGATGGTTTCTATGGACACAGTAAGACCGCGCAAAACGCCGATTGTACCTGATCGGCACCGCGCCAAACGCCGGGATGGCCTTGCCTAGCTTCCATGTTTCAAAAAATATTAAATAAAATCAAATACTTACAAAAACATCGCCTACCGCCCTTCGAGCGTCGGCTTTGACACACAGTGCGCCGTTTTGTAGAATGCACGGTTTTCCAAGTTGCCAGCAGCGCTCTTGCTCGCTGCCGCACAAGAAGCGCACAGGATCCCGGAGTCAAACATGTATGCAGTAGTGAAAACAGGTGGCAAACAATACCGCGTGAGCGGCGGTCAAAAAGTTAAAGTCGAACAACTCGTAGCCGAGGTGGGCAGCGAGGTCGTACTCGATCAAGTATTGGCGGTGGGTGAAGGTGCCGAGGTCACGCTGGGCAAGCCCTTGGTCGCAGGCGCCTCGGTCAAGGCCAAGGTGGTTGCGCACGGCCGCGGCGACAAGGTGCACATTTTCAAAATGCGCCGCCGCAAGCACTATCGCAAGCAACAAGGGCATCGGCAGAACTACACCGAGCTCGAAATTCTTGGCATCAACGCATAAGGGATCTACACCATGGCACACAAAAAAGCAGGCGGCAGCTCCCGTAACGGCCGCGACTCCGAAGCCAAACGCCTGGGCGTCAAAGCCTTTGGCGGCGAACTGATACCCGCCGGCAGCATCATCGTGCGCCAGCGCGGCACGCGCATGCACGCGGGCGAGAACGTCGGCATGGGCCGCGATCACACGCTGTTCGCCAAGGTGACCGGGCGCGTCGGTTTCGCGCAAAAAGGCGCGCAGAAACACACGGTGGTGAGCGTGGTTCCGGCTTGATCCAGCGCCCACCGCGACAACAAGCCCTGTCGCCGACAGGGCTTTTTTGTTTTAGAGTCTCCGCATGAAATTCATCGACGAATCGACCATCGAAGTGCACGCCGGCAACGGCGGGGACGGCATCGCCAGTTTTCGCCGCGAGAAGTTCATGCCCTTTGGCGGCCCCGACGGCGGTGACGGTGGGCGTGGCGGCAGCATCTACGCCATCGCCGATGAAAACATCAACACCCTGGTCGATTACCGCTACGCGCGCATCCATCGCGCCAAAAACGGCGAAAAAGGCCGTGGCTCCGATTGTTACGGCCGCGGGGCGGATGACATCGAACTGCGCATGCCGGTGGGCACGGTGATCGCCGACGCCGAGACCGGCGAAGTCATTGCCGATCTCGATCATCACCAACAGCGCGCGCTGCTCGCCAAGGGCGGCAAAGGCGGCATCGGCAACTTGCATTTCAAATCGAGCACCAACCGCGCGCCGCGCCAATTCACGCGCGGCGAGCCGGGCGAATTGCGCATACTGAAACTCGAACTCAAAGTGTTGGCGGACGTGGGCCTGTTGGGCATGCCCAACGCCGGCAAGTCGACGTTTATTCGCGCGGTATCAGCGGCACGGCCCAAGGTGGCGGATTATCCGTTTACCACGCTGCATCCGAATCTGGGCGTGGTGCGCGCGAATGTGAACCGCAGCTTCGTGATTGCCGACATCCCCGGTTTGATAGAAGGCGCGGCCGAGGGCGCGGGGCTCGGCCACCAGTTTTTGCGCCATCTCGCGCGCACGCGCCTCTTGCTGCATTTGATTGACATCGCGCCACTGGAAGATAACGCCGACCCGGTGAAAGACGCACGCGCCATTGTCGCGGAGCTGCGCAAATACGACGAAGCGCTCTACAAAAAACCGCGCTGGCTGGTGTTGAACAAAGCCGATCTGCTCGACGATACGGCGCGCGACAAACTGGCGAAAGACATCGTGCGCCGCTTGCGCTGGAAGGGCCCGCTGTTCGTGATCTCGGCGATCTCCGGCGCGGGCTGCGATAAGCTCACCCAAGCCATCATGACCCATCTTGACAGCCTTCCAGCCGAGCAAAAAGCCGCCCATGACATCGCCGCTTAAAACCGCCCGCCGCTGGGTGATCAAGGTCGGATCGAGTCTGGTCACCAACAAAGGCCAGGGGCTTGACCATCAAGCGCTTGCGCGCTGGGCGGCGCAAATCGCGCAACTGAGGACACTGAACCGCGAGGTGGTGCTAGTGTCCAGCGGCGCTATCGCCGAAGGCATGCAGCGCCTTAACTGGAAAAAACGTCCGCGCGCGGTGAACGAACTGCAGGCCGCCGCCGCCGTCGGTCAAATGGGCTTAGCGCAAGCCTACGAATCGTGCTTTCGCCAGCACGGCTTGCTCACCTCGCAAATTTTATTGACGCACGACGATCTCGCCGACCGCAAGCGATATTTGAATGCGCGCTCGGCGCTGCGCACGCTGATGGCGTTGGGCGTGATCCCGGTGATCAACGAAAACGACTCGGTGGCCACCGACGAAATCCGAGTCGGTGATAACGATACGCTGGGCTCGCTGGTCACCAACCTGGTGGAGGCGGATGTGATGGTGATCCTCACCGATCAGCCCGGTTTGTTCGAAACCGATCCGCGCAAGAACGCCGAGGCAAAACTCGTCGCCGAGGCCGACGCCATGGACCCCGCGCTCGAAAAAATGGCGGGCGGCGCGGGCAGCGCCATCGGCTTGGGCGGCATGGCGACCAAAATCACCGCCGCGCAGCGCGCCGCGCGCGGCGGCGCGCACACGCTGATTGCTTCCGGCCAAGAACCCGACGTGCTGGTGCGGCTCGCCAAGGGCGAAGCCATCGGCACGCTGCTGCGTGCCCAGTCGGCGACACTCGCCGCGCGCAAACAGTGGCTCGCCGATCATTTGCAAGTGCGCGGGCGCGTGATGCTCGATGCCGGCGCGGTAAAGGCGTTAAAAACCGGCGGCAAAAGCCTGCTGCCGATCGGGGTTTACAATGTCGCCGGCGAATTCGAGCGCGGCGAAGTCGTCGCGTGCTGCGACGAAGCCAACCGTGAGATCGCGCGCGGGCTCACCAACTACAGCGCCTCGGAAACGCGGCGAATCTTGCGCACACCGTCCAATGATATCGAGGCCAAGCTCGGTTACGTCGGCGAGGCGGAACTCATCCACCGCGACGATTTGGTGCTGCTGTAAGCCGTCAAGTTAGCGCAGGCCGTCCGCGGGATGCTGCGGGCCGCGCTTTAAGTTCACCATGATTTCCTTCAACGTGAAGGTTTCCGTGCGGTTCGAGGTCCAGCAGAAATAATCGCGATGCAAGGTATGGTGGTAGCCGTTGATTTCCCGTAACTGGATATCGCGCCAATCCGTATTGCGCGCGCGCGACCACTGGCCGTTGGCATGCCCGGACGCATAAATGCGCACCTGCCGCCCATTGCAACGGATGCCCTCGAACGTGACGTTGGTGGCGCCGCCGGCGGCTTTAATCACCAGCGCGTAACGCACCACGCCGTCTTCACCCACGGACAGTGATCGGGCATCGATAAAAAAACGGTTCGCCGTGGCCGAGCCCATGTCGAACCTGAGCAGATTTTCGTCTTTGGGGTAGGCCGGCAATTGTGTCTGCAATTCAGCCCACGGTTTTATTTCCCGATCGAGCTGGTAGTCCCAGTCCTTCCATTGCGCGGCCAGCGGCAGCGCCAGCGCGACTGTGGTCCCGGCTAGGGCTAATCTAAAAAACATAATAAAATCAATAACTTATGTTAAATCCCGGATGAGCGATGCGGTTCCCTCCGGCGTCACCGGGTCCAATGTGGCGCGATATTGCGGGTGATCCACGCCCATCGCCAGCGAGGCGCCCGATTTTAGCGCTTGCTTCATCATTGGCGTTAACTCAAAGCGCAAAAAGTGCACCGACGCGGTTTTGTCCTCACGCGTGCGATCGAGGTCTTCATCGGCGATGGCGTGCACCGGCGTGTGGCCGGCGACGCGCACCCACACGCGGTTTTCGATGCCGATCAATTTGGCGAGCATGCGCGCCCGCTCATCGACATCCGGATATTCGATCATCATTGTCGCCTTCCAGTTGCTGCCGTCGGGGATCAGCGGGTTGTAGGCTTCGAGTTCATCTTGTATGCCGGCTTCCTCGAAAATTTTTTCCACGCGCAGCATTTCCTGCACTTGATAGCGCATGGTGAGTTCGTCTTCGAAGATCAGCGTCACGTGCTCACCGAGATGCACGGTGCGCGTTTTTTTGTGCTCGATCACCTTGGCGCGCATCGCCACGCGTTCCTTGGCGTAGGCTTCCAGCGTCATCAAACTTTCACGCGTAATCTTGGCCATGATTTACAACCCGTAGGCAATGCGCAACAGCGTTAGCGAATGTTGTTTTTCGGCTTTGCTTTGCGCGTTGGTTTCATGAATCCCCTGTTGGATGTGGCGGCCCGCAATGGCGCAATCGGAGCTGATGTAATCGGGCTGCGGCTCGTTCATTTGCCTAAAAACCGGGCGTCCGATTTTCATCGAGTTCTCGTAGTATTCGCTTTTCACGCCCCACGTCCCGTCGTGTCCAGCGCAGCGCTCGACGGTGGTGACCTTGGTGTCGGGGATTTTTTCCAGCATCTCGCGCGTTTTTTGCCCCATGTTTTGCACCCGCAAATGGCACGGGATGTGATACGACACCTTACCCAATGGTTGTTTGAAATCGGTTTTTAACAAGCCGTCTTTTTGCCGCAGCACAAAATATTCAAACGGATCGTACATCGCTTCGGCCACCGCCTTCACGTCGGGATCATCGGGGAACATCAGCGGCAATTCCTGCTTGTACATCAGCGTGCACGAGGGCACCGCGGTGAGAATCGCATATCCGTCGAGCGCCAACTTCGCCAACACGGGGATGTTAATCGCCTTATTGCGTGCGACCGCTTCCAGGTCGCCCAGTTCAAATTTCGGCATGCCGCAGCACACTTCTTTTTCGACAAGCTTGGCCGGGATTTCGTTGTGGGCGAGGATTTTCAGTAAATCGTGGCCGATGCCCGGCTCGTTGTAATTCACGTAGCAGGTCGAGTAGAGCGCCACCTTGCCCGGCGTTTGCGCGCCGTCGCGCACCGCGAAACTGTTATTCGGTTTGGCGGTACTGCGAAACTTGGCGCTGTCATATTCGGGCAGCACGCGATCCTTGTGCACGCCGAGCACGCTGTCGAGCGCGCTGCGCGCAACCCCCATTTTGTTCACCGCATTGACCACCTGCACCACCACCGGAATCGAGGCAAGTTTGCCCATCGCGTCGGTGTTCGACAATAGCTTGTCGCGGAACTTGACTTCGCCCTTTTTGAATTTCACCGCCTTGGCGCGCAGCATCAGGTGCGGGAAATCGATGTTCCATTCGTGCGGCGGCACATACGGGCACTTGGTCATGTAGCACATGTCGCACAGGTAGCACTGATCGACCACCTGGGCGAAATCCGCCTTGGCGACACCATCGACTTCCATGGTCTTGCTGTTGTCGACGAGATCGAACAGCGTCGGAAACGCCGTGCACAAGCTGACACAGCGGCGGCAGCCGTGGCAAATATCGAACACGCGTTCGAGCTCTTTGTTCACGCTCTCCTGGTCGTAGAAATCCGCCGACTTCCAGTCGAGCGCGTGGCGCGTGGGTTTTTCCAGGCTGCCTTCTTTGACGGTGATGGCCATTTTTTTCGTGAGGGGTGAGGCGTAAGGCGAAAAAAAATGAGGGGCGGCTGACGCCTCACCCCTCACGCTTCACGCCTCACGACGAAGTTAATCGGCTAGCGCGTCCAACGCCTTTTGATAACGGTTGGCGTGCGAGCGCTCGGCTTTGGCCAGCGTCTCGAACCAATCGGCAATTTCGCCGAAGCCTTCTTCGCGCGCGGTCTTGGCCATGCCCGGATACATGTCGGTGTATTCGTGGGTTTCGCCCGCCACCGCAGCCTTCAGGTTGTTGCGGGTGCTGCCGATCGGCAGATCGGTGGCCGGATCGCCGCAAGCTTCCATGTGCTCGAGGTGGCCGTGCGCGTGGCCGGTTTCGCCTTCAGCGGTGGAGCGAAACAGCGCGGCGACGTCGTTCTGGCCTTCCACGTCCGCTTTCGCTGCGAAATAAAGATAGCGGCGATTGGCTTGCGATTCGCCGGCGAATGCGGCTTTCAAATTGCCGTGGGTTTTGGAGCCTTTGAGTTGCATAAAAATCTCCTTTAGAATCAATAACTTACAAATATTTTCCGGGTGTGCCGGAGGAAGAACCGCGATACCGTAAAACGCGACCGAACTCAGTTTGGACTAAATCTAATTCGGGCTGAAACTATAAAACTTGGATGCTGATTTGTCAAACCACAGCCGGCAAAGAAAACAAAGAAAAGGATGCAGCAGCCCTGCCCCTGCCCCTAACCCTGACCGATCCATTCGCACTCGCTTCCACGAATCGGCGACAGCCACCGCCGGACGAGCATTGCGCGCGATGCGGGTTAACTGCCTTCTTGCGCAGCACTGTGCGATTGAGACAGCGCATCGGCTGCGGTTTGCGGCCGGCGCCGCCGCGCATGCGTATGTTGTTGACGCTCCAGATAACGCACCAGCTCCGAGAGCGCTTTTTGATACACCTCGCGCTTGAATTCGACCACCGCTTCGCTGGGCACCCAATAATCGCTCCAGCGCCAGGCGTCGAATTCCGGCTTTTGGCTCGCGCGCAAACTCACATCGGTGTCGCGCCCGATCAAGCGCAGCAAAAACCAGATTTGTTTTTGACCGCGATAGTTGCCGCGCCACTCGCGGCGCACCCACTTATCCGGCACTTCATAGCGCAACCAATCGCGCGTGCGGCCCAAGATTTTCACATGCTCCTGGCGCAGCCCGATTTCTTCATGCAGCTCTCGGTACATGGCAACCTCCGGCGATTCGCCCGGATTAATGCCACCCTGCGGAAACTGCCACGAGTGCTCGCGCACCCGTTTACCCCAGAAAACCTCGTTCTTCCAATTGCAAAGAATGATGCCTACATTGGGGCGGTACCCATCGCGGTCTATCACGATCACGACCCCGGTTATTCATAAGTTGGGGTCGATTCTTCCATAAATTTCAGGTTATGGAAAGCGCCGCTAAGCACTTATATTAAAAGGTGTTTTGGGTCGTGCCGGTTCATCTGGCGCAGGCTTTCGACAAAGCGCGTAAAGGGTAGCTCGTAGTGCTTTTCCAGCCCCAGCGCACGCTGCCGGAGCGCCGCCCAATCCCGCGGGCCGGGCGCTGTGCGAAAGCCGAACACGATCACATTGCCGGGCCGCTCGGCGGGCAGACACAGCGTGCCGCCGGGGAACGCGCGCTCGATGCGTTTTAACGTTTCGTTAAATTCGCGATCGCCGCCCCACAGGTTGACCACCAGCATGCCGTTGGGGTTGAGCCGGTCGTGACAATCACGGTAAAACGCGTAAGTCGACACCGCCTCGACATGCGACTCGCCGTCGTAACCATCGACCAGCAAAATATCCGCGCACACCTTTGGGCGGCTCATGAACTCCGCGCCATCGCCGATGATGATTTCAAAGCGCTCATCATTGCCCGGCACCGCGAAATAAAGCCGCGCCACGCTGACCACGCGCTCGTTGATTTCAATCACGCGGATTTTGGTCCACGGCATACGGTGGTACACAAACTTCGCCACCGAGCCGCCGCCCAAGCCCACCACCAGCACCGAGACCGGCTTTTCGTTGAACAACAAAAAACCCATCATGCTGCGGGTGTAGGAAAGCTCCAACTCGTTGGGCGCGTTGATGCGCATGGCGCTTTGCACCGTGTCGCTGCCGATATGCAGCGTGCGCACGCCGAATTTTTCGGCGATGTAGACCGTCTCGCCATCTTCCTCCGCCTTGCGGATGCGCCAGTTGCTAAACAACCCCATGATGTTTGCTTTGCTATTGCGATCTGTTGGTTACCGCGATCTCAAAAAACCTTCGCCACAGATTTCACAGATTTACACAGATTAACCGCGAAAAAATCTGCGGAAATCTGTGAAATCTGTGGCAAAAAAGGTGTTGGCCAGCCCGCAATGAACCGCGCTTTCTCGATTGCCTACGCCCCTCCGGTAGAATACGTGTTTTTCCGACGATTAGCGATTGCTGACATGCGCGCGAGTAAATTTTTTATTTCCACTCTCAAAGAAGCGCCCTCCGAGGCCGAGGTGGTCAGCCACAAGCTGATGCTGCGAGCGGGGCTGATCAAGCGGCTGACCAGTGGCGTTTACACCTGGATGCCGTTGGGATTACGGGTATTGCGGCGGGTGGAAAACATCATTCGCGAGGAAATCAATCGCTCTGGCGCAATCGAACTCTCCATGCCCGCGGTGCAGCCCGCCGAGCTGTGGATCGAATCCAGGCGCTGGGAGCAGTACGGGCCGGAGCTGTTGCGCATCAAGGATCGCCACGACCGCGATTTTTGCTTCGGCCCCACGCACGAGGAGGTGATTTCCGACATCGTGCGGCGTGAAATCAAAAGTTATCGCCAGTTGCCGCTTAACTTTTACCAGATTCAAACCAAGTTTCGCGACGAAATCCGTCCGCGTTTCGGCGTGATGCGCGGGCGCGAATTTGTGATGAAAGACGCGTATTCCTTTCACGCCTCGTTTGAAGATCTGCAAGCGACCTACCGCGAAATGTACGACTGCTACTCGCGCATCTTCACGCGGCTGGGACTGAAATTTCGCGCGGTGGCCGCAGACACCGGCTCCATCGGCGGCACCGGCTCGCATGAGTTTCACGTACTCGCCGATTCGGGCGAAGACGCGATCGCGTTTTGCCCGTCCTCGGATTACGCGGCGAACGTCGAGTTGGCCGAAGCCGTTGCGCCGTCTGCACCGTCTGCGCCACGCGCGGCGCCCGCGCATGAGATGCACAAAGTGCGCACGCCCGGCGTGAAAACCATCGCCGACTTGTGCGCGTTTCTGAAAATTCCAGCGCAAAACACGGTCAAGGCGGTGGTGGTCGATGGCGCCGACGGCAACCCGGTGTTGCTGATGGTGCGCGGCGATCATGAATTAAATCTGATCAAGGCCGGCAAGCTCGCGCAACTCAAACAACCGGTGTCGTTTGCCTCGCCGCAAGCGATCCGCGCGGCGTTTGGCGCCGACCCCGGCTCGCTCGGCCCGGTCGGATTCAAGGGCGTGGTGATTGCCGATCACACCGTCGCGGCGATGAGCGATTTTGTGGTGGGCGCGAATGAAGACGATCACCACTACACCGGCGCCAATATCGGCCGCGATTTCGCCGCGCCGCTGTTCGCCGACATCCGCAACGTGCTCGCCGGCGACGCCTCGCCCGACGGCAAGGGCGTGCTCGAAATCTGCCGCGGCATCGAAGTCGGCCACATATTCCAGTTGCGCACCAAATATTCCAAGGCGTTGAACCTCGCCTTCCTCGACGAAAGCGGCAAATCGCAAATCATGGAAATGGGCTGTTACGGCATCGGCGTCACGCGCATCGTCGCCGCCGCCATTGAACAGAATTACGACGAGCGCGGCATTATTTTTCCGCAAGCCATCGCGCCGTTCGATATCGCCATTGTGCCCATCGGCATGAAAAAAAGCGCGCCGGTGAAGGAGGCCGCCGAAAAGCTCTACACCGAGTTGAGTGCCGCCGGCCTCGAGGTGCTGCTCGATGATCGCGACGAGCGCCCCGGCGTGATGTTCGCCGATATGGAGTTGATCGGCGTGCCGCAGCGCATCGTGGTGGGCGAACGCGGCTTAAAAACCGGTCAAGTCGAATACCAGCGCCGCACCGAGAAAAACGTCACGAACCTGCCCTTGAACCACGTGATAACTCAGGTAAAATTCGCCGGATGCGGAAATTAAGGCAGAAATTCAAGTACTTGCGTAATGCCGTCGCGCTGGCCGCGACGGCCGCCGCGCTCGTTTTCGCAGCGCCCGCGGCCGCCAACCAGCTTGAAGAACAAATGGCTTCCAGCGTGCGCGCCGCGCTGCAAAAAGCGGTGTGGACAATCCGCGCCGTTTTTGGCCTTTGCGACCAACAACGAAGCGCTCTCCTGGCTGCAAGCCATGTCGGCACGATTGGAACGACGCATCCCCGACCGCGCCACGCGCGAGGATTTTCTGGTCACCGTGCACTACGAAGCCAAACGCGCCGGACTCGACCCGCAACTGGTGCTGGGCCTGATTCAAGTTGAAAGCGCGTTTCGCAAATATGCGATCTCCAGCGCCGGCGCACGCGGTTACATGCAAATCATGCCGTTTTGGATGCGCACCATCGGCACCAGTGAAACCAATTTGTTTCACCTGCGCACCAATTTGCGATTCGGCTGCGTGATTCTGCGCCACTACCTCGACATCGAACGCGGCGACCTGTTTCGCGCGTTAGGCCGCTACAACGGCAGCCTCGGCCGCGCGGAATACCCGAACCTGGTGCTGGCGGCATGGAAGCAGTGGGAATACAACCCGCAGCCGCCAGGCGTGGTGCGGACATCGCACGAAGCCGCACCGCGATAGGCATCGTAGGATTCGCCGGGATGTTTACGTAAGTATTTGATTTTATTCATTTTTTTATTTCGCCCCCGACGGGCGTCGCGACTGTCGCCGAGGCAAAAAATGCCGCCAGCGACAGCCCGCCCGCTTCAGCGATGCGTTCACCCAACGAACGCGTGAGCGACGCCCAATGCACTTGATCCTCGCCCAGTGCAAGTTGCGGATCGAACACCAAGCGCTGGTACACCTCGGCGAGCTTGATCGTCTCGACGTCGAGATGCAGCACCCAGCCCGTGGCATGCACGCGCTTGACCCAACCGGCGTCTTCCATCACTTCCAACAAGGCTTCGATGCGCTCGTAACTCAAATTTAATGCGCTGTGCAGTTGCGGCAGCGTTACCGTGTTGCCGTTTGCTTGCCACAGCAACTTCAACACTTGCAGTGCATAAACAAAGCGGCTGCCCGGCACCAGTTGCCCTTGCAGCACTTGCTGGCGCCACTCCGGCAATGTCGCCACCAGCACCGCGCCGGCAATCACCACCACCCACGAGATATAAAGCCACAACAAAAACACCGGCGCCGCGGCAAACGCGCCGTACACTAGTGTGTAGGTGGGTACGCGCGCGATGTAATAACCAAAGCCGAACTTGGTGAGTTCGAACGCCAGCGCCGCCAGCGCCCCGCCGATCAACGCATCGCGCAAGCGCACCGGCCGGCTGGGCATGGCGTAATAAAGCCATGCCAGCGCCACGCACGTCAGCGCCACCGCAGACACCTTGATCAACGCGCTTTGCGCATGCGGGATGTCTTGCGTCAAACCCACCGAGGCCGACAGCAACCACGAGCTTAGCGACAAGCTCGCGCCGATCAATACCGGCCCCACGGCCATCAACGCGCCGTATATCAGCAAGCGCCGCCCGAACGAACGCGGCCGCCGCACGCGCCAAATATCGTTAAACACCGCATCGATGGTGAACAGCAGCATGATCGCGGTGATCGCGAGAAAAATCAGACCGGCGGTGGTCAACTGCGCCGCGTTATCGACAAACTGCTCGGCGTATTTTTCAATGGTGTCCACCGAGTCCGGCATCAGGTTCTCAAAAATGAAATCCTGAATCGCCCCGGCCAGCCCTTGAAACACCGGAAATACCGACATCAACGCCAGCGTCACCGTGATCACCGGCACCAAGGCGAGCAGCGTGGCGTAAGTCAGACTGCCCGCGGTGCGCATGCCGCGGTCTTCCTTGAAGCGCCGCGCGAGCATGCGCGCAAGTTCGATCAGCCGCCGAAAAAATTTAGACAATCGCTCGATCCATTACGGTGTGCCGGGCTGGTTATAATACCCGCATGCACGAAATACTCGTTCTCTACTACAGCCACCACGGCGCGGTAAAGCAAATGGCGCAATACGTGGCGCGTGGCGTTGGCGAGGCCGGCGGCGTGACGGCACGCGTGCGTACCGTGCCCAAGGTTTCAACGGTGATCGAAGCCAGCGAACCCGCGGTGCCCGACAGCGGTGCGCCTTACGTGGAACTCAAAGACCTTGAGCAATGCATCGGCGTGGCCGTCGGCTCACCCACGCGTTTTGGCAACATGGCGGCGCCGATGAAATATTTTTGGGATGGCACTGGCAGCCTGTGGATCAAGGGCGCGCTCGCCGGCAAACCCGCCGCGGTGTTCACGTCGACGTCTTCGATGCACGGCGGGCAGGAAACCACGCTCGCCTCGATGATGCTGCCGCTCCTGCATCACGGCATGCTGATCGTCGGCCTGCCCTACAGCGAGCCCGATTTGCTCAACACCACGAGCGGCGGCACGCCATACGGCGCAAGCCACGTCGCGGGCGTTTCGAGCGATCAGCCGATTACCGAACACGAGCGGCGCTTGTGCATCGCGTTAGGAAGGCGGCTTGCACAAACGGCGCTCAAACTCGCGCGCCCTTGACTTTGAACGCATCAGCCGCGGAGTAAGCCCATGGAATTCGGCGTCAGCATCGGTCACATCACCGCGGTGGATTTCGCGCAACACGGCGAGCGCCTGGGCTTCACGCGCTGCTGGGTGACCGATAGCCCGCTGCTACGCTCGAACCTGTTCGCCACCATGGCAGCGGTGGCGTTGAAGACCACTACAATTCAAATCGGCTGCGGCGTGGCGGTGTGCGGCATGCGGCTCGCACCCGAAGCGGCCAACGGCATCGCCACCATCAACGCGCTGGCCCCGGGGCGCACCTTCGCCATATTCGGCGCCGGCAACACGGCGATGCGCATGCTCGGCATGCGGCCCACGGGTGCTAAAGCGATGCGCGAGTACGTGCGCACCGTGCGCGCGCTGCTGCACGGCGAGGAAGTCGCTTACACCAGCGGGGAAGGCACGCATCCAATACGCTTCACCTCGCTCGAACAAAAACACGTCGAGCTCGACCCGCCCCCGCCGATCCACATCGCCGGCAACGGGCCGCTGTCGCAAGCGCTGGCGGGGGAACTCGCCGATGGCTTGTGCACGACGTGGCCGCGCGGCGGCACCATCAGCCAAGCGCTGGCGCAAGCCCAACGCGGCGCGGCCAAAGTTGGGCGCACGCTTGCGAACGATTTTCACGTCGCGGCGCTGCTCAACGTGCTGATGCTGGAGCCGGGCGAACCGCTGACCTCGCCGCGCGTCATCGCCGAGATCGGCCCGGCGATCATGACCAACTTTCACTACCTGGTGGATTGGGTGCGCGAAACCGGCAAGGAGCCGCCGCCCTACGTGCGTCCGGTGTGGAACGACTACATGGCGTATCTCAAGGCCAAGGCCGGCGGCGCAAACGATGCACACCTCACCATGCACGCGAGCCACTACGCGACGGTAACGCCCGAAGAGACGCGTTTTCTCACGCCGGAAATCCTGCACAATTTTTGCGTGATCGGCGAGCCGGCGGCACTGGTCGAACAAATCCGCGCGCTCGAACGCGAGGGGTTAAAACAAATCACCTTTCACCCGCCGTTCGCGCAGCGTTATGAGGTGATAGAGCGGTTTGCCAAGCAGGTGATGGCCAGGCTGTAGTCTTCGTACTGAAGCTCAAAAAAACTTTAGCCGCAGATTTACGCAGATGAACGCAGATTTTTCCCATTGGTTACTCCGCGTTAATCTGCGTAAATCTGCGTCAAAAAGGGGTTGTGTTTGATGGCTTCTGAAATATGAGTCTCGCGCAAGACGCCCGCCGCTGGCTGCACGCCCATCGTTATGGGCCACTGTCGACGCATTCGCGCGCGGTCGAAGGCTACCCGTGGGGCTCGGTGGTGACGTATGTGCTCGACCACGAGGCATGCCCTGTAATGCTGATTAGCCGCTTGGCCGAGCACACCAAGAATCTTGCCGCCGATCCGCGGGTAAGCCTATTGATCCATGAGCCGGGCGAGGACGTGCAAG
>VGIF01000029.1 GCA_016868015.1 Betaproteobacteria bacterium | reverse complement strand
AAGTGATGCTGCCACGGCTGTCGATGATCGCGGTTTTGCCGGGTGTGGCGGCGACCACGTCGTCGAGAAAATCCGTCAACAACCGATTGGGCCACGCGCCGCTGGCGGTGTAACGCGTTATCAGTTCGGGGGTGAGGATAGTGCTGAATCGCGGCATGACGGTGCGGCTGTCTGCGTTATAAGAAATTACGACGACGCAAGCGTGACGCTGTTGAGCGTGTGGCAGAATTTAACCGTTATTGATTCGCCCAAGCAAGAACATGATCATTTACATGGTGGAGCAGCACTTCGCCCGCGCCGATTGGGAGCAGGAGTGGAGCGATTGGTATAACGGCAACTTGAACCTGCTGCTGTCGGTGCCGGGCTTTCGCAGCGCGCAGCGCTTTCGCAACGCGGGCGAGTCACCGCGTTACCTTGCGGTTTACACCGTCGATAGTCCCGCCGTGTTTCAAACGCAGACTTACATCAATGCGGGCGGCAACGGTGCCAACAGCGTGCGTTTTCGCCTGGCGTATCAACTGTGGCAGCGTAATTTGTTCGATATCAGCGAGCGGGCCATTGACGTGCCGACGAATCAATTTTTGCTGGTCGAGGATGTGGCAGATTCCGGCGCCCCGCTGCGGCCCGGCGCGCAACGCTTGACCTGTACAGGCATGCACAAGACCACGCCGTTTCGCGATTTGACCGTGTTGCCCAAGCCGCTCGATACGTTGCCCGCCAACGTGCTGTGTTACCGCCCGCTCACGCCGCGGTTGGGCCAGCTTTATCGAGATTGAAAGGTGTCGCAAGGCGTTCTCGTCTCGTTCAGTGACAGAGCGCGCGACCTTCCACCCGTCCGAAAAGGTTGCTGATCGATATCAGGCTGCTGAAAATGCATCGGCTTGCACCGCGTCCACCACCCCCCCCACCTTCACCTCAAACCCAATCTTTTCCCATTCGGCGATCTCCTCGCGCAGCGCCGCGCTGGTGAGCGGATTGCGTTGCAACCACGCGGGGTCGAGCGCCAGACGGAACTTGCCGTCGCTGCTTCTCGCCGATTGAATCGCCGGATCGATGGGCGAGCGCCGCTGGCAGAACAGCACTGCCAGCCGCAGCGCGAACACCATGCGCCAGTCGATGGTTTCATCGAGCTGCGGCATTTCTTTCTTGAGCGAGCGCCGATGCGCCAGCACCAGTTGTGCGATGCGGTGTTGTTCCTCGCGCGTGAAGCCGGGCATGTCGGCGTTGTTGATGATGTACGCGGAGTGGCGGTGATAACCGCTGTAGGCGACGCTGATGCCGATTTCGTGCAGCTTCGCCGCCCAGGCAAGGTATTGCACGCTCTTGGCGTTGGCGCCGGCGAGCCGCTCGTAAAGTTGCCGGGCGAGTTCGGTGACGCGTTTGGCTTGTGCGGCATCGACGTGATAACGGTGCATGAATTGCGTGACCGTCGCATCGCGTGCGTCGTGTTGATGGGTGCGGCCCAGGAGGTCGTACAAAATGCCTTCGCGCATGGCGCCGTCGGCGACCGTCATGCGCTCGACGCCGAGTTCCTCGAGCACCGCGCTCATGATGGCGAGCCCGCCGGGCAGCACGGCGATGCGGTCTTCGCGCAGGCCCGCGATCTCGATGCGCGCAAGCTCGCCCGCGCGCAGACATTGCGCGCGCAGCCTGTCCAGGCCGTCGGGCGTGATGCCCGACTGGGCGTAACCGCCCCCCTGCAGCAATTGCGCCAGCGCGCGCGCCGAGCCCGACGAGCCGACGGCGTGTTTCCAGTGCCGATGCGAAAAGCCGCTCACGATATGCTGCAGCTCGCCGCGCGCGGCGAGTTCCGCGCGCTTAAACGCGCCCTTGGTCAACTTGCCGTCGCCGAAAAACTGCCGCGTATACGACACGCAGCCCATGTACAGGCTGTCGAGGCGCCGTGGCTGGTAACCTTCGCCGATGATGAATTCCGTGGAACCGCCGCCGATGTCGACCACCAGCCGTTTGTCGCCGCTTACCGGCAGGCTGTGCGACACACCGAGGTAAATCAGGCGTGCTTCCTCGCGGCCCGCGATGACTTCAATCGGAAAGCCCAGCGCGGCCTCGGCTTTTTTCAAAAATGCCGGCGCGTTTTTGGCCACGCGCAGCGTGTTGGTGCCAAGCGCGCGTACTTCTTTCGGGTGAAAACTCTGCAGGCGTTCGCCGAAGCGCTTGAGGCAGGCGATTGCGCGCGCTTGCGAGGCCTCGTCGAGAAATTTGTGCTCGTCCAGGCCGGCGCCGAGCCTCACCGCTTGGCGTAAGCCGTCAAGCGGATAGATTTGATCGCCGTCTACCCGCGCAATTTGCAGGTGGAACGAATTTGAGCCCAGATCAACGGCGGCGATGGTGTTGTATTCGGACACAATATGTAACTATTTGATTTTATTTAACTTTTTTACGCCGTTTGGGGTGCCCAACAACAACACGTCGGCGCCGCGCCGCGCGAACAAACCATTGGTCACGACGCCGACAATTTGATTGAGCTTTTCTTCGAGCTTCATCGGCTCGGTGATCGACAGGTTATGCACATCGAGGATCCAATTGCCGTTGTCAGTAGTGAAGCCCTGGCGCCACGCCGGCTGGCCGCCCAACAACACCAGTTCGCGGCCCACGTGCGAGCGCGCCATCGGGATCACTTCCACCGGCAGCGGAAACTTGCCCAGCACATCGACCAGTTTCGATTGATCGGCGATGCACACGAACTTGCGCGCCACCGCGGCGACGATTTTTTCGCGGGTCAACGCGCCGCCGCCGCCTTTCACCATCGCCAGAAGCTCGGTCACTTCGTCGGCGCCGTCGACGTAGACGGGCAAGTCCTTGACGCTGTTTAAATCGTAAACCGCGATGCCCAGCGCCTTCAATTTTGCCGCCGTGCCCTCGGAGCTAGCTACCGCGCCGTCGATGCGGTGTTTGATTTTGCCGAGCGCGGCGATGAAATAATCCGCGGTGGAGCCAGTGCCCACGCCCACCACGCTGCCCGATTCGACGTATTCGATGGCCGCATCGGCGGCGGCTTGTTTCATTTGATTTTGGTCCATGGCGCGATCATAGTCCTTAGGCGGCGGGCCGTACAGGGCACGGCGTGCTAATCTTAGCCCTCTACACAAAAAAGATTCATGACAGCCCCCGATTATTTAAAGCGCATCCTCGGTGCGCGCGTCTACGATGTCGCCATCGAAACGCCGCTGGATGCCGCGCCTATACTCTCCAAGCGGCTCAAAAACCGCGTGCTGATCAAGCGCGAGGATTTGCAGCCGGTGTTTTCGTTCAAGCTGCGCGGTGCGTACAACAAAATGGTGCGCCTGGCGCAAGCCGCGCGCGATCGCGGGGTGATCGCGGCCTCGGCCGGCAACCACGCGCAGGGCGTGGCGCTGGCGGCGCAGAAGCTCCATTGCAAGGCCACCATCGTGATGCCGGTGACCACGCCGCAAATCAAGGTCGATGCCGTGCGCGGGCGCGGCGCGCAGGTGGTGCTGCATGGGGATTCGTACGATGAAGCCTATGCGCATGCGAATGCGCTCGCCCAAAAACGCAAACTCACCTTTGTGCATCCGTACGACGATCCGGACGTGATCGCGGGCCAGGGCACCATCGGCTTGGAGATTCTGCGCAAGCACGCGGCGCCGATCCATGCGATTTTTGTACCCATCGGCGGCGGCGGGCTGATTGCCGGCATCGCCGCTTATGTGAAACGCCTGCGGCCGGAAATCAAAATCATCGGTGTCGAGCCCAACGATGCCGATGCGATGTATCAGTCGCTGCGCAAGCGCCGCCGGGTGAAACTCGATCAAGTGGGCTTGTTCGCCGACGGCGTGGCGGTCAAACAAGTGGGCGTGGAAACGTATCGCCTGTGCCGCGAACTGGTGGACGACATCATTCGTGTCGACACCGACGCCATGTGCGCGGCGATCAAGGATGTGTTCACCGACACGCGTGTGATCCTGGAGGCCGCGGGTGCGCTGGCGATCGCCGGCGCCAAGGCGTACGTGGCTAAAACCGGCATTCGCGAGCAAACGCTGATCGCCATTGCCAGCGGCGCCAACATGAACTTCGACCGCTTGCGGTTTGTGGCGGAAGAAGCCGAGCTGGGCGAACACCGCGAAGCCATCCTCGCGGTGACCATCCCGGAGCGCCCCGGCAGCTTTAAAAAATTCTGCGAGCTGCTGGGGCCGCGCAACGTCACCGAATTTAACTACCGCTACGATGACCCGGCTCAAGCGCAAGTGTTCGTCGGCGTGCAAGTGCAAAACCGCGAAGAAACCGAACGATTGGTCCGCGGGTTGCGCCGCGCGGGGCTCACGACCTACGACTTTAGCAACAACGAGCTCGCCAAGTTGCACGTACGCCACACCGTGGGCGGTCACGCGCCGAAGGTCAATCACGAAATTTTGTATCGTTTTGAATTCCCCGAGCGGCCCGGCGCGCTGATGCGCTTTCTGGCCAGCATGAGCCGCGGCTGGAACATCAGCCTGTTCCATTATCGCAACCACGGCGCCGACTATGGGCGCGTGTTGGTGGGCATGCAAGTGCCGCCGCGGGATAAACAGGCGTTTACGGCGTTTCTCACCAAGGTGGGTTACCCCTGTGTCGATGAAACGCGCAATCCGGCGTATCGTTTGTTTTTGGGATGAACAAAGCGGCGTGGGTGTGGTCTTAGGCGTGTCATTGGCGCCAGGGTGTGGTGCATGAATATCAGAACAATAGCGGTTGTGCTGTTGACGGCAGTGGCGGGCGTAGCCGGTGCCGCGCCCGGCAAGGACGATTTTCTGGCGATGCGCGATGCCTATCGCGCCAGGGATCAAGTGCGGCTCGATCTTCTGCTGCCGCGCTTGAGGGGCCACGTGCTCGAACCGTACGCCGCGTTTTGGCAACTGCGCAATCAACTCGACGCCGCCGATGCCGCCGCGGTGCGGGCGTTTCTCGCCGAGTACAAAGACAGCTTTATTGCCGATCGCATGCGTGCGGATTGGCTCAAACGCCTGGGCCGGGAACAGCAGTGGAGTTTGTTCGACGCCGAGCGCGACGCTCTCGTCGAGGTGGACACGGAGATCGTTTGTTACACGCTGCAATCGCGCGTGCGCACCGATGCCGGCGCGGTGCGCGAGGCGAAGCCGTTGTGGCTAAACGAGCGTGCGACGCCGGAGAGCTGCGCGCCGCTGTTTGCCATGCTGGCCGCGTCCGGGCAACTTAACGCGCAGGAAATTTGGGGGCGCGTGCGCATGCTGCTCGCGCTGGGCCAAATCAGCGCCGCGGTGCGCGCGGCGGATTACTTGCCGGCGGCTCAGGTGTTAAACGCCAAAGCGCTCACCGCGATATCGCAAAATCCCGCTGCGCATCTGGCGCGGCCGTTTGATGCCGCCAGCAAAGCCGCGCGCGAAAGCGTAATGTTCGCGGCGTACCGTTTGGCGCGCACCTCGCCGCAGCAGGCGGCCATGCATTGGGCCAATCTCGAATCGCGCTTTGCCGCCGAGGAGCGCGCCTTCGTGTGGGGCCACATTGGATTGCACGGTGCGCTCGCGCATCATCCCGATGCACTGACGTGGTATGCGCGAGCGGGCGCGATGAACGACCATCAGCTCGAATGGCGCGCGCGCGCCGCGCTGCGCGCGGGCGACTGGAAAACGCTGATTGCCGCGGTCGACGCGATGGTAAAGGAGCACAACGACGCGCCGTGGCGCTACTGGAAGGCGCGCGCTTTGAGAGCGACCGGCAATGAGGCCGAAGCGTTGGCCTTGTTAAAACCGCTGTCGCAAGAATTTAATTTTTACGGCCAACTGGCGCTCGAGGATTTGGGCGGCAAAGTGAGCACGCCGCCCTCCGGCTACACGCCCAGTGCTGCCGAAGTGCAAACCAAGCGCCAGCACCCGGGCATCCGCCGCGCGCTTGCGCTTTACGGTTTGGGCATGCGCTTCGAGGGCAATCGCGAATGGCATTTCGCCATCCGTAACTTCGATGATCGCCAATTGCTCGCCGCGGCCGAAGTTGCGCGCCGCCAGGGCGATTTGCCCGACCGCGTGATTAACACCGCCGAGCGCACCGTGGCGCAGCATGACTTCTGGCTGCGTTACTACGCGCCGTATCGCGAGGCGCTAAGGCCGCACGCGGCCCACCACCAGTTGGACGAAGCGTGGGTGCTGGGTTTGATCCGCCAGGAAAGCCGCTTCATGCCCGGGGTGCGCTCCAGCGCCGGCGCCATGGGTCTGATGCAATTGATGCCGGGCACCGCCAAATGGGTGGCGAATCGCATGGGGCTTAAAAACTGGCGCTGGAGCGATGTCACCGATGTCGACACCAACATCAGCCTGGGCACTTATTATCTGCGGCACGTTTACGATATTCTCGATGGTAGCCCGGTGCTGGCGAGCGCGGCGTACAACGCCGGCCCCGGGCGCGCGCGCCGTTGGCGGCCCGATCGCGTGATGGAGTCGGCCGCGTGGGCGGAAACCATTCCGTTTAACGAAACGCGCCATTACGTCAAGCTGGTGATGGCCAATGCCAGCTACTACGCCCATTTGTTCACGCAACAGTTGCAGTCGCTCAAGGGTCGCATCGGCGAAGTGGGGCCGGCGCGCGATGAGAAGCCGTTGGGGGATACGCCGTGAAATGCAGTGAACGGTAAACAGTAAACCGTGAACGGCGCGCGGTGATCGGTTAAACTTGCCACTGTTCACCGTTTACGGTTCACTGATTCACAAATGCCCACCCCCATCATCACCCTCCTCGGCGGCTCCGGCTTCGTCGGTCGCTATGTTAGCGCGGCGCTTGCCGCGCGGGGCTTGCGCGTGCGCGTGCCCACGCGCAATCGCGACCGCGCCAAACATCTCACCATGCTGCCGACCGCCGAAGTGGTGGCGGCCGATGTGCATAATCCGGCGACATTAAAACGATTGATCGAGGGCTGCGATGCGGTGATCAATCTGGTGGGCGTGCTGCACGGCGGGCGCGGCAATACCAGTTTCAAAAACGCGCATGTCGGGCTGGCGAGCAAGGTCGTTGCGGCGTGCCGCGAAACCGGCGTTAAGCGTGTGCTGCACATGAGCGCGCTGCACGCCAGCGCGGAGGCGCCCAGCGAATACCTGCGCAGTAAGGGCGAGGCGCAAGCGATTGTTCGTAATTCGGGGCTCGACGTGACGGTGTTTCGGCCGTCGGTGATGTTCGGGCGCGAGGACAATTTTTTGAATATGTTCGCCAACCTGGCGAAAGCGTTTCCGTTTTTGATCGTGCCGGCGGCGCATGCGCGCTTTCAGCCGGTGTTCGTCAACGACGTGGCGCGCGCGTTTGACGAGGCGTTGCAGCGCCGCGACAGCATCGGGCAGGCGTACGATTTGTGCGGGCCCAAGGTTTACACGCTGCAGCAGCTTGCCGAGTTCGTGGTGCACACGCTGGGGCCTAAGCGCGCGGTGTTCGGCGCGGATGACACGCTCACCAGCATCATGGCGTTCGCGATGGAGTGCCTGCCCGGCAAAATGATGAGCATGGACAACGTGCGCTCGATGAAAATCGATAGCGTGTGCGCGAGCCATTGCCAGTTTCCGTTCGGCATCACGCCGCAAGCGTTGGAGGCAGCCGCGCCGGCGTGGCTGGCGCAACGCTCGCCGCGCGGGCGTTATGCGCAACTGCGCGATCGCACGCACACCCAAGGGTAATCGTAAGTATCTGATTTTATTGAATATTTTTTGAACGCCTGTCATGAAGATTTACGCCGTCGGCGGTGCGGTTCGCGATGAGCTGCTCAGCCGACCGGTGGAAGATCGTGATTACGTGGTGGTGGGCGCAACGCCCGAGCAGATGATCGCGCTGGGTTACAAACCCGTCGGTCGCGACTTCCCGGTTTTTTTGCACCCGCAAACGCACGAGGAATACGCGCTCGCGCGCACCGAGCGTAAAACCGCGCGCGGTTATCACGGCTTTGCGTTTTACACCGCGGCCGATGTCACGCTGGAGCAAGACCTGGCGCGGCGCGATCTGACGATTAACGCCATTGCCAGGGACGAACACGGCGCGCTGATCGACCCGTTTAACGGCGCGCGCGATCTCAAAGCCGGCGTGCTGCGCCACGTGAGCGCGGCGTTCGCCGAAGACCCGGTGCGCATTTTGCGCGTGGCGCGGTTTGCGGCGCGCTTTGGCTTCACCATCGCCGATGAAACGTTGGCGTTGATGCAACAGATGGTGAACGACGGCGAAGCCGACGCGCTGATGGCCGAGCGCGTGTGGCAGGAGTTGTCGCGCGGCCTAATGGAAGATAAGCCGTCGCGCATGTTCGACGCGCTGCGCGCGTGCGGGGCGCTGGCGCGCGTGCTGCCCGAGGTCGATGCGCTGTGGGGCGTGCCGCAGCGCGCGGCGTATCACCCGGAGGTCGACACCGGCGTGCACGTGATGATGGTGCTCGATTACGCCGCGAGCCGACACTACGCGCTCGACGTGCGCTTCGCCGCACTGACGCACGATTTGGGCAAAGCTACCACCCCGCGCGAGCAATGGCCGCGCCACACCGCGCACGAAGCGCGCAGCGCGAAGCTCGTCGAGGCGTTAAGCGAACGCCTGCGCGTGCCCAACGAATGCCGCGATCTCGCGCGGGTGATGGCCAAACATCACGGCGCCATTCATCGCGCGGACGAATTGCGGCCCGGCACCATCGTCGATTTGCTGCAAAGCGCCGATGCGTTTCGCAAGCCCGAACGCTTTACCCGGCTGTTGCAGGTGTGCGAGAGCGACAAACGCGGGCGCTTGGGATTGGAGCATGCGGCGTATCCGCCGATGGTGCTGTTGAGTAGAGCGTTGAGCGCGGCGGCGGCGGTGGATGCGGGCGCGATCGCGCAACGGCAAAGCGAGCCCGAAAAAATCAAAGCGGCGCTGCATCAGGCGCGGGTGGAGGCGGTGCGCGCAGCGCTGCGTGAAACGGGATAGGTTTGGCTGCTAACGTCAAAAGCTTCACCGCAGAGGCGCAGAGGACGCAGAGCACTGCCGCAGAGAACAACAAATTTGAAAACGGGGTTCTCTGCGTAAACTTTGCGCCTCCGCGCCTCTGCGGTGAAGCTTTTGAATTTGATTTTTTTGTTTTTCACAAGGAACGCAAATGATCGACCTATACACCTGGAGCACTCCCAACGGCCGCAAGGCTTCCATCATGCTCGAAGAATGCGGGCTTGCCTACAACACACACGCCATCAACATCGGCAAGGACGAACAGTTCACGCCGGCGTTCATCGCGATCAACCCCAACAGCAAAATCCCCGCCATCATCGACAGCGATGGGCCGGACGGCAAGCCGCTCAGCGTTTTCGAATCCGGCGCGATTCTGATTTACCTCGCGGAAAAAACCGGCAAGTTTCTGGCGCCGAGTGGGCGCGCGCGCAGCGAAGCGCTGCAATGGTTGATGTTCCAAATGGGCGGGGTGGGGCCAATTTTCGGCCAAGCGCACCATTTCCTGCGCGCGGCCAAAGAGCTGGTGCCCTATGCCATCGAGCGCTACGGCAAGGAAAAAGACCGGCTTTACCAAGTGCTGGACAACCGCTTGAAATCGCAGCAATATTTGGCCGGCGACTACTCGATTGCCGACATCGCGACCTACCCGTGGGTAGCGCGTTACGAGTGGCATAAAACGGATTTAAACGCCGTGCCGAATGTAAAACGCTGGTTCGACGCGATTGGCGCGCGCCCCGCGGTCAAGCGCGGCATGGCGGTGCCGGCGTGACGCACGATCAAGCGCCGTCAATCGCTGCTGCAGCGCGCGCGCACTGCGGGTTTTCCCCGCGGCGGCGCCAAATTTTTTTGGGCGGCCTGACGAGTGTTGTGGTGCCGTTGGTCAACGCACAGCCGTGCAGTGTCACCCCGCGCGATCAACTGGGCCCGTTTTATCTGCGCAACGCGCCCGAACACGGCGACCTGTGCGCGAGCGGCAGCGGCGGCCAAGCGCGTTTGATTGTCAGCGGACGTGTGCTGGGCGCACCGGATTGCAAACCGCTGGCGGGCGCGCTGGTCGAGGTGTGGCATGCGGATGGCAACGGCGACTACAGCGGCTTTAATACGTCAGCCCGCGGCAAAACGGATGACCCGGCGTGCCTGCTGCGCGCGAGTATCAAAACCGATGGGGAAGGGCGCTACAGGTTCACCACCATCGTGCCGGCGGAATATCCCGGCAGGCCGCGCCACATCCACTATCGCGTGAGCCACACGGCGCATGCAACGTTGGTGACGCAGCTTTATTTCGAGCGCGCGCGTGGGGTGGCGCCGGGGCTGGTGGCGCCGTTAAGCCGCGATGATAAAGGGGTGTCGCGGGCGGTGTTTGATGTGACGTTGGCGCGCGAACGCGCCGGTTAAATGCGATTTACTTTTCGTACGTGTTTTTGTGCTGCTGTATCATTAGCGGATGCGTTTCGAATGGGACTCCCGTAAAGCGGCCGCGAATTTAAGGAAACATGGCGTTGCGTTCGAAGAAGCCGTTACCGCATTGAAAGATGATTTTTCAGCGACGGCGCGTGATCTTGAACATTCGGTCGATGAGTTTCGGTTCATTACCTTTGGGATCTCGTCACGCGGACGTTTGCTGGCGATATCGCATACCGATGACGGTTCGGACGCAATCAGAATCATCAGTGCACGCCTCGCAACGCGTGGCGAGAGGAAAATTTATGAAGAAGGGTAAGTCCGAAAAAATCGATTGGTTGCGCGCGCAATACCGGCGGAAAGACTTGGGGCCGATTGTGCGTGGAAAGTACGCCAAGCGCATTGCCGCGGCTTCGAACGTCGTGGTGCTCGATCCGGTCTTGGCAAAAATTTTCCCCAATGATGTGGCCGTCAATGCTGCTCTGAAGGGCTTGGTTGAACTTGCCCGTGCTACAACGCGTTCCGCAGCGCGGTCTGCTAAACGGCGTTCACGAGCGGATCGTGTTGGTTAGTTGGCAACGCGTCACTTCTATACGTCGAAAATGCAGATCGTGAACGGTGTTTGATATGTCGTTGGCACGATCTGTGCCTGGTCAAACGGTTCGAGCGTTGCTTCGTTTTCTCGGTCCCGACGCCCATGATGGAAAGGTCGTCGCTGGAGTGGAGTTTCTTGTTCGTGAAGGTTCACGAGTAGTCGCTCGCGGCCGAGTTGCAAAACTACTCAACCGCAGCGAATCAGCAGAGCGGATGCGGAAGCAGAGATCCTAATCCGCACTCAACTTCAACTCCCGCACGATCTTTCCCCACGCCTCGATTTCCGCGCGAAAGTACGCACCGAATTCCTCCGGCGTGCCGCCGATGAGGACAAAGCCGGAATCTTGCAGACGCTTGCTGATGTTGGCGTTGTTTAACGCCGTCACCGAAGCAGCGCGTACGCGGTCGATGATGTCACGCGGGGTTTTCGCCGGCACGACGATGCCGTACCAATTGCCGAAATCGAATTTCGGGTAGCCGCTCTCGGCCACGGTCGGCACTTCGGGTGCGAGCGAGAGGCGTTTCACGCTGGTGATCGCGAGCGGACGCAGCCGGCCTTGTTTCACCTGCGGCAGCGCGGCGGCAAAAGGCGAGAAATAAACCGAGGTTTCGCCGGAGACGATGGAGGTAATCGCTTCGCCGCCGGAGCGATACGGCACGTGCAAGAGGTCGATCGCCGCTTGGCGCTTGAAGAACTCCGCGGCGAGAAAGGTGAACGTACCCACGCCGGCGGAGGCTTGTTGGATCGCGCCAGGACGTGCCTTGGCAAGCGCGACGAGTTCCTTCACCGACTTCACCGGCAGCGACGGGTGCGCGACCAGCATCGCCGGGCCGGTGGCGAGCAGGCTCACCGGCGCGAAATCACGCAGCGGGTCGTAGGCGAGTTTGCGGTACATCGAGACATTCACCGCATGGGCGATATTTACGAACAACAGCGTGTAGCCGTCGGGTGCGGCGCGCGCGGCGAGTTCCGCGCCGATGTTGCCGGCGGCGCCGGCGCGATTTTCGACAATGACTTGTTGGCCGAGCGCTTCACTCAGGCCAGCGGCGTAGACGCGGCCGATGGTGTCGGAGCCGCTGCCGGTGGAAAACGGTATCAGTATCCGCACCACTTTGCCGGGGTAGGCCTGGCCATGCGCGGCCGTCGTTGGTAATAGCGTAGCGAGAAGCAATGCGAAAATTTTTGTCGATGTGGTGGTCATGGCGATTCTTTTTTTGTGTCGAGGTGGGTTATGCAAGTATTTGATTTAATTAATATTTTGAAAAACTGCCGGTGGTCGAGCTCACAGGCTGCGCGACTTGTCGCCGCGCGCAAAACCGATCAATGGCGTATCAACATTTTTACCCAGCGCGATTACCTTGAACAACTCACCCATTTCGGCGGGCGAAGTAAGCTTTTGAACTTGCGCGGCGAGCGGCGCGTAGGCGCGTGTGTCACCGGCGGGTGTTTGTGCCAGCAAGTCGATCAAGCCGCAGTTGATCAGGAATTGCGCCTGCGAGGTGTAGCCCAACAACTGCGCGCCGCCGGCTTGTGCGGCGTGAGCGATGGCGCTGAAATCGACGTGTGTGGTGATGTCTTGCAAACCCAAAAACGCGAACGGATCGTCGTGCGCGTGATGGCGGTAGTGGCACATCAGCGTGCCGCGGCTGCGTTGCGGATGGTAATACTCGTGTTGTGGAAAGCCGTAGTCGATGAACAGCATCACGCCGCGTTGCAACGAGTACGCGAGGCTTGAGACGAGCACGCGCGCGGAGAGGTTGATTTCGGTTTGGTAGTCCGCTGGAAGATTGAGTTGTGAGGCAACGGCTGAGAGCTTACCCGTCGCTGGGTAGGCAGTTTCGCCAAACGCAGTGGTAGCCGTTGGACGCTGCTTTAACGACGACGTATCGACCATTACGCCGATTTCCAAAACCCCTCTATCGGAGGCAGTGATCCGATGCACCGGCGTCGCATCCAACACCTCATTCGCGATGATGACGCCTTCAAACCGCGGCGGCGGCATATCGACCCAGCGCATGCGCGTGCGCAGCGCCGGAGCGCGTTCGGCGAGCAGCGCGCTCTGACGCTCGCGCAAATCGGCGCTCACTTCGAGAATGGCGTAGCTGTCGGGCATGCAGTTTAACGCTTGTAATTCGAGCAACACATCGGCGGCGAACGCGCCGCTGCCCGCGCCGAGCTCGAGGATGTTGCGCAAGCCCTTGCCGTGCAATTGCGCGAGTTGCCGCGCCAGCGTGCGCGCGAACAGCGGCGACAAATCGGGAGCGGTGATGAAATCGCCGTCGCCGCCCAACTTGCGGCTGCCCGCGCTGTAGTAGCCCAAGCCTGGCGCGTACAGCGCGAGCTCCATGAAACGCGCGAAGCTGATGGCGCCGCCGTTGGCTGCGATGTCGCGCGCGATGCGTTGCGCGAGTTGATCGGACAGCGCTTGCGCTTCAGCCGAAGGCGCGGGCAAATGGGCGAGCGTAGGGGCAAGATCGGGCGGCATAATCACGCCGGGATGATCGTTGAATACGCTAAAATAAACAATACGTTATGAAATACCCTCTGCAAAACAAATGCGTCTTGGTGACCGGCGGCGCGCGCCGTTTGGGTGCGGCCATCGTGCGCCGTTTGCACGCGGTGGGCGCGAATGTAATGGTGCACTATCGCGCATCGGCGGCGGAGGCGCGCGCGCTGGTGAAAGCGTTGAACACAGTGCGCACGGGCAGCGCGGCTGCGGTGAAAGCCGATTTGCTCCACGCCGACACGCCGCGTGCGCTGGTGGCAAGTTGTATCAACACGTTTGGACGGCTCGATGTGCTGGTCAACAACGCGTCGAGTTTTTACCCCACGCCGGTGGGGCGCATGAACGAGCGCGTGTGGAACGATTTGATCGGCAGCAATCTCAAAGCGCCGCTCTTCCTGGCGCAAGCGGCGGAGGCGGAGCTTAAAAAGCGCCGTGGCGCGATTGTGAATATCGTCGATATCCACGCCGAGATTCCGCTCAAGGATTACGTGATTTACACCGTGGCCAAGGGCGGGCTGGCGGCGTTGACGCGATCGCTGGCGCGCGAGCTGGCGCCGCGGGTGCGGGTGAACGGCGTGTCGCCGGGGCCGATTTTGTGGCCGGATGCGAATATCTGGAAAAATCCCAAGACGCGCGCGGCGATCATCAAGCGCTCGGCGTTACAGCGCGTGGGCGAGCCCAATGACATCGCGCGCGCGGTGGCTTTTTTGGTGACGGATGCGCCGTATGTGACGGGGCAGATTATTGCGGTGGATGGCGGGCGTAGTATTTCGTTGTGAGGCGTGAGGCGTGAGGGGTAAAGGGGTACGGCTATGGATACACACGTGATCCACATCACGCCGCGCAGTGATAAAGCGCGCAAAGCGGCGTACGAATCGAACAAACTCGTCAAGCGCCTGCGGCGGCTGGCCGGGGAAGCCATTGCGGATTACGACATGATTCACGATGGCGACAAGGTGATGGTGTGCCTTTCCGGCGGCAAGGATAGTTACGGTCTGCTCGATATTTTGCTCTATCTCAAACAGCACGCGCCGATTCAGTTCGAGCTCGTAGCGGTGAATCTCGATCAAAAGCAGCCGGGGTTTCCCGAGCATGTGTTGCCGGAATATCTCACCCAGCTCGGCGTGCCGTTTCGCATCGAGGAGCAAGATACTTATAGCATCGTCAAGCGCGTGATTCCCGAAGGCAAGACCATGTGTTCGCTGTGCTCGCGGCTGCGCCGCGGCGTGTTGTATCGCGTGGCGGGCGAGTTGGGGGCAACCAAAATCGCGCTGGGGCACCATCGCGACGATATCCTCGAAACCTTTATGATGAATTTGTTCTACGGCGGCGTGTTAAAGGCGATGTCGCCGAAACTCGTGTCGGATGACGGCAAGCACATCGTGATCCGCCCGCTCGCCTATTGCGAGGAAAAAGACCTGGCCGCCTACGCCGAACAAAAACAATTTCCGATCATCCCGTGCACGCTATGCGGCTCGCAGGAAAACCTGAAACGCAAAGAAGCCAAGGCGCTGCTGCGCGAATGGGAGAAAAAATTTCCGGGCCGCGTGCAAACCATGTTGAATGCGTTGCGGCACGTGAAGCCCTCGCATTTGATGGATCACCACAGTTTTGACTTCAAAGGCCTGGTGGCTACGGGCGTGGCGGATGCCAACGGCGACACAGCATTTGATCAGGTGTGAGTGGTTGCTGACCAAGGTATTTTAAAAAACATTAATAAAATCAAATACTTATAAAAATATCGCGTTTCGAGTGTGAACTACGTCACATGTCGGAATTTCTTACACTCGCAGATTTTTCAACAGGTTGTAAAAACCATTGCAGTGATGAATTAGCAATTCAGGGTAACTTGCTAAATCCAAACTGATTTTTATTTTTGGGCCGATTGGCTATGCAATCGGTTGGCGTTCGCCAGAGCCAAACCTGCGTCGGGAATCTTTACAGTGCAATGCCGGTTTCGGCCCAATTTGATGTTAATGAGATGAATTAAACAAGTTTCATATCTGGTACGCTTTGTGCTCTACCTAAGGTCGAGAGGAGGCAACATGACCTTAGGAGATGCAACATGAAATCGTTGGTGAAATACCTGTCGGCAGCCGCAACAGCGGCGATGGTTATGGCGGCGCCGTCGCACGCCGTGTTGATTAGTTCGGGTGACCCGTACGCGTTTAATTGGTCGTACAACTCTGCTGCGGGAGCGTTGACCGGCAATGGCACGCTCACCGTATCCGGGTTTAACTCGAATTCGCTTACCGTGGGGGTGACATTGACCAACACGTCAGCGCTTAACAACAATCGTTTAACCAGCTTCGGTTTTGGTATCGACCCGGATGCCACGAGCGTTTCGTTTGTCGATGCCAACGACGGCGGAATGGTGGGCGCGTCAATGGCTATCATTCCGAGCCTCGCCACCATTGAGGTATGCGCGTTCGGCGGCAACAACTGTCCGGGCGGCGGTAACGGCGGCATTTTTGGCAACGGCGGCTCGGACACCTTTTCGTTGGTGCTTGCCGGTAGCTGGGGTTCGTTCGTGAATATCGACCCGATCGGCTTCAAATATCAAACCGGCCAGGGTTCGTATGAATTCACCACCGGTGGCGGCGTCCCGCCGACCACCACGCAGACCGTGCCGGAGCCTTCGATGTTCGCGTTGATGGGGCTGGGGCTGCTGGCCTTCGCGTTGGGCAAACGTAAGCGCATCGCTTAGCGCGCCCTGGTCTGTTGCCTAAAAAAAGCCCGCGTCGCGGGCTTTTTTTTTCGGCAAGCAGTGCGTTATCGAAATCGTTACTGGCCGCGATGTTAGCCTTTGCGGCAACAGAAGGTGTTTAATCCGTCGCCTTCACCCCGGCCGCTTTCACCGCCTTACCCCAGCGCTGATATTCAGCCAACATGAATTTGCCGAACGCTTCCGGCGTGGTGGGTGTGGGCTCGTAGCCGCGCATGGCGAGGAATTTGGCGCCGTCGCCTTCCGACAAAATTTTGGTGACCACGCTGTTCAGCTTGCGGATGATGGGCTGCGGCGTGCCGGCCGGGGCCATCAGGCCGTACCAACCGGAAATCGCGAAACCCTTAAAGCCGGATTCTTCGAGCGTGGGCACCTCGGGCAACTCGCGCGCGCGCTTGGCGGTGGTGACGGCGAGCGGGCGCAACTTGCCAGCGCGTATCTGCGGTATTGCCGCGCCCGGCCCGGAGAACAGGGTTTGCACCTCGCCGCCGAGTAGCGCCGTCATCGCCGGGCCGCTGCCGCGGTATGGCACATGGGTCAGGCTCAATTTCGCGGTTTGGTAAAACACCTGTTGCGCCAGGTGCGCGGTAACGTTGCCCGAACCGTAGTTGTAGCCGTTGGGTTTGGCGGCCGCAAGCTTCAAAAAATCGGCGAGCGTTTTGGCGGGCACGCTGGGGTGTATCGACACGATGTAGGGCTGCTCGATCAATTGCGTGATCGGCGCGAAATCACGCGCGACATCGAACGGCGGCTTGTCGAACGTCCATGGCGCCACCACGGTGGCGCCAATTTCAGCGATGACCAGGGTGTAGCCGTCGGGGTTGGCTTTGGCGCCGATGACAGTGCCGGCGGTGCCTTGCGCGCCGCCGCGGTTATCGATCAGCAACTGCTGGCCAACGGCGGCGCTAAACGGGGGCTGGATCGCGCGCGATACCAAGTCGGTGCCGCCGCCGGGCGGGAAGGGCACAATCAGACGGATCGGTTTGTTGGGATAGGCGTCCGCGGCGACGGTGTTAAGCGATGCCAAAGCCAGTGCGCCAGCCAAAGGGTACATCCAGAACTTCATACTGAAGGCTCCTCGAATAGTTAGTGGGCCTCGGACGTTACCATAAACCCCTTTCATTTCCATTAAGGTGGCGTGCGAGTGGCATGCGAATTTAAAAATATATAAAAATCAGATGGTTAAAATTATTCTTTTAAAAGTAATTTAATATTGTCAAAATAATTTTGCCGTGTTACATTTGCGCCCTCATCAAAATCTTCCCGTCATGAATTGCGCAGAACGCCTCATCGAACTGTTTGGCAGCCAAGCCGAAGTGGCGCGCCGGTTTAGCTTGGACCGCGCGGTGGTTAACAACTGGGTGAAGTCGGGCTATGTGCCGGCGCGCTGGGCGATGGAAGTAGAGCAAGTCACCGGCGGCGCGGTTGCCGCCGCCGAAATCTTGAATGAAGCCACACAGCGCAAACCGATCCGCTTGAAGTCACGGCCGGACGGCGAAAATTTATACATCTCCAACTCTGGGAGCGACATCATGAGCAGCAACGAATTTGCACCGCCCAAACGCATCAGTTCGTTTCATCCGCCGCAACGCACGCTGCTCGGCCCCGGCCCGACCGAAATTCACCCGCGCGTGTTGACCACCATGAGCCAGCCGGCGATCGGTTATCTCGATCCGGTTTTTGTGGACATGATGGAGGAATTAAAAGCGCTGCTGCGCTACACCTATCAGACCAAGAATCCGCTGACGTTTCCGATCTCCGGTCCGGGCTCGGTGGGCATGGAGTTTTGTTTTGTGAACATGGTCGCCCCCGGCGATAAAGTGATCGTGTGCCGTAACGGCGTGTTCGGCGGACGCATGATCGAAAACGTCGAGCGCTGCGGCGCCACGCCGATCATCGTCGAAGACAAGTGGGGCGAGCCGGTCGACCCGCAAAAACTCGAAGACGCGCTGAAGAAAAACAAAGACGCGCGCCTGGTGGCGTTTGTGCACGCGGAGACTTCCACCGGCGTGTTGTCGGATGCCAAAACGCTGGTCAACCTTGCGCACAAGCACGACGCGCTGACGATCGTGGATTGCGTCACCTCGCTCGGCGGCTGCGAAGTGCGCGTGGATGATTGGAACCTCGACGCGGTGTATTCGGCAAGCCAGAAGTGCTTGTCGTGCACGCCGGGCTTGTCGCCCGTTTCGATCAGCGAGCGCGTGATCGATTACGTCAAAGCGCGCAAGGATAAAATTCATAGCTGGTTCATGGACATGAACCTGCTGCTCGGTTACTGGGGCGCCAGCACCCGCACCTATCACCACACCGCGCCGACCAATTCGCTGTTCGGGCTGCACGAGGCGCTGCTGCTGATTCGCGAGGAAGGCGTCGAAAACTGCTGGGCGCGCCACAAACGCCACCACACCGCGTTAAAGGCGGGCTTGGAGGCGATGGGCCTTAAATTCCTGGTTGATCCGAAGTATCAAGTGCCGCAAATGAACGCGGTGCTGTGCCCGGAAAAAATCAACGAAGCCGAGGTGCGTAAAACCCTGCTCAACGAATTCGGCCTCGAAATCGGCGCGGGCCTCGGCCCCCTGGCCGGCAAGATCTGGCGCTTTGGCTTGATGGGCTACTCGTGCCGGCCGGACAACGTCATGCTGTGTTTGTCCGCGCTTGGCTCGGTACTCGAAGACATGGGCCACAGCGTGCACGTGGGCGAAGCCGAAGCGGCGGCACATGCGGCGTATGCGTCGATGCATAACACCGAAGCAGCGGCCAAGAAAAAGCGCACGGCGAAGGCGGCGTAGTACTGTCGTGTAAGTGGCGCTCGCTGCGGGATGGTCGCGGGGCAGCGAACGCCGCTTGTGTTTGGCGGGGCGCCGGGTTTCCCGGTGCAATTCGCCCAGCTCGCTTGTTTTGCGCGCAAGTGGGCACGCGCGATTGGTTGACGTTTGCGCGCGATGGGGCCGCAGCGCTAGGTATTTTTTGGGCGCAGCCACGCACCTCGCCGCGCGGCTGCGTTACACTCACCTCGAGAAGCCCTGCGGGCGTCGGTGGCTAATTAAAAATACCTTTAAAATCAAATACTTATGTACGAGGAGCAGCAGGCGACCCCGTTGCAAGGGTATCGGGTGCTCGAGTTGGGTTCCACGGTGGCGGGCCCGTTTTGCGGGCGTTTGTTAGCCGACTTTGGCGCGCAAGTGGTGAAGGTCGAACCGCCCGAGGGCGACCCGGTGCGCTCAATGGGCGAGCGCTTTCAAGGCAAATCGCTTTACGCCGCGAGTATATTTCGCGGCAAGCGCTTGATCTGCGTGGACCTGCGCAAGGCCGCGGGACGCGAGGTGGTGCGCAGGCTCGCAGCCCAATCCGACATCGTGATCGAAAACTTTCGCCCAGGCACGCTTGAAGCTTGGGGCTTGGGCTACGACGCGCTCGCTGCATTAAACCCCGGCATCGTCCTGGTGCGCATCAGCGGCTACGGGCAGGACGGTCCGTACAGCCAGCGTCCCGGCTACGGGGCGATTTGCGAGGCGGTGAGCGGCCTGCGCCATTTGACCGGCGACCCGGACCGGCCGCCGGGACGCATGGCGACTTCCACCACTGATTACATCACCGGTCTTTACGCCGCGTTCGGCGCGATGGTGGCACTCGATGTGCGGCGCCGCACCGGTAAAGGCCAGGTGATCGACGCCGCGTTGTACGAAGGTGCGTTCAGCTTTATGGAGCCGCATGTGCCGGCCTACGACAAGCTCAAAAAAATCGCCATGCGCGCGGGGTCCCGTTTGCCGGGCAACGCACCGAACAATTTGTATCTCACGCGCGATGGACAGTACTTGCACATCACGGCGGCGAGCGACGCGGTGTTCAAGCGCGTGGCGCGGGCGCTGGGCGAGCCGGCGCTCGCCGACGATGCTCGGTTTGCCACCGCGCTCACGCGCGCGCGCAATGAGGATGCGCTCGATGCCATCATCGGCGCCTGGACAACACAGCACGATTGCGCCGTGCTGGAACAGCGGCTGCACCAGGCCGAGGTGCCAGCGGCGCGCATTTATACCGTGCAAGATATCTTCGATGACCCGCACTACGCCGCGCGCGGCATGGTTTCGCGCGTGGCGGATGCCGATTTCGGCGTGGTGGCGATGCCGGCGGTGGTGCCCAAACTCTCTGCTACGCCGGGCGCGATCCGCCATGCCGGGCGGCGTATCGGCGAGGATACCGCCAGCGTGCTGCGCGAACTGGCGGGTTATGGCGAAGCCGATATCGCGCAATTGCAGCAAGAGCAGGCGATCGCCTGCGATCCGTACCGCAACGCGGCGGCGGCCAATCCCTTATGAACCCGGAGGATTTGCTGAACGAACTCGAAGCGCGCCGCGCCAAGGCGCTCGCCATGGGCGGCGCGGAAAAACTCGCCAGGCGCCGCGCCGCGGGGGTGCTTAACGCGCGCGAGCGCATCGATTACCTGTTTGACGCCGGCACGTTTATCGAGTCCGGATTGCTGGCGACCTCGATCGAGACGCGCGATGCGGACAAATCGCCGGCCGACGGCAAGATCGCGGGATTCGGGAAAATCCACGCACGCGAGGCGGCGGTGGTGGCCAACGATTTCACCGTGATGGGCGCGTCCTCGGCCGCCATCAACATGAAAAAAATCGGTCACATGAAGCGCGTGGCGACCAGCAAAGGCATGCCGCTGGTGATGCTGGGCGAATCCTCCGGCGCCCGATTGCCGGATAACATGGGCGCGCGCGGCATGGGCACGCTGCTGGGCCAAGATCCGCAGCAATACATGCGGCTGCGCGAAAGCCCGTGGGTATCGGCGGCGCTGGGCTTGTGTTACGGCTCGTCAACCTGGTATTGCGTGCTGGCGGATTTCAACGTGATGCGCAAGGGTGCGATCATTGCGGTGTCCAGTTCGCTGCTCGCCTCGCTCGCCATGAACGAACAGGTCGACGCCGAGGAACTCGGCGGCTGGCGTGTGCATGCAGAGATTACAGGCTTCGCCGATCAGGTGGTCGACAGTGACGAACAGGCGCTCGATGCAATCAAGTGTTTTTTGTCGTATTTGCCGTCCAACCGCGGCGAGGCACCACCGCGCGCGCCGGTGCCCGCTGGGTCGGGTGAGCGCGGTGCGGACATTCTGAACCTGTTACCGGCTTCGCGCACCCAAGTCTACGACATGCGCAAGGTGCTGCAATGTATCGTGGATAACGACAGTTGGTTCGAGCTCAAGGCGCGCTTTGGCAAAGCCGCAGTGACGGCGCTGGCGCGCTTGAACGGCCAAAGTGTCGGTGTGATCGCCAACAATCCGCTGTTCAAAGGCGGTGCGCTCGATGCCGATGCGTGCGACAAGATCGTGAGTTTTCTGGTGCTGTGCGACTCGTACAATATTCCGATTTTGATGTTCGTCGACACGCCGGGCTTCGCCATCGGGGTGGAGGCCGAGCGCAAGCGCGCGCCGGGCAAGATCATGAATTTCATGAACGCGCTGGCGCTGGTGAGCGTGCCCAAACTCACCGTGCTGGTGCGCAAGACCTACGGTCAGGCGTATATCAATATGGGCGGTGGCCGCAACTCGGATGAGTTTCTCGCCTGGCCCACCGCTGAAATCAGTTTCATGGACCCGAATTACGCGGTGACGGTGGTGTCGGGGCTTAAGCCCGGCGAGCCGGACTTTGACGACAAACGCGCGGCCATGGAAAAAGACCATTCGGTCTATGACATCGCCGCGGTCTACGCGGTGCAGGATGTGATCCGCCCGGAGCAAACGCGCGACTATTTGATCCGCATGCTCGAGGTGCATCGGCTGCGCTTAAGCGGCGGCATCGGCAAGCATTTGTTATCGTCGTGGCCGACCAGTTATTGAGACGGCCATGAGCTGGAAAGCCGAAGCCGACGAAATCAAACTGCGCTACGAATGGGCCGATGGCCTGGGCGGCGAGGCGTCGGTCGCGCGCCATCATGAACAAGGCCGGCTCACTGTGCGCGAACGTATCGCGGGCGTGCTCGATCCCGGCACGTTTCAGGAGGTCGGCAAGCTCACCGGCAGCGCGGTGTATGAGCAAGGCCGGCTTAAACAAGTGCTGCCCGCGCCGTATGTGATGGGCCTGGGCGCGCTCGATGGGCGGCCGGTGGCGATCGGCGGCGAAGACTTCACCATTCGCGGCGGCACCGCGTGGGGCGGTCAGCGGCGCAAGGGCGGGCAGGGCGGATTCGTTGAAGACCTGGCATTCCAATACCGCATTCCATTGATCAATTTGATCGACGGCGCCGGCGGCAGCGTGACCTCGGCGCAAAAGCGCGGCTACACGGTGTTTCCGGGCATTCACGGCTTCGAGCGCTCGGTGCAACTGCTGGGGATCGTGCCGGTAGTGAGCGCGGTGCTGGGCACTGCGGCGGGCGGGCCGGCGGGGCGCGCGATTTTGTCGCATTGGTCGGTGATGGTCAAAGGCACCAGCCAGATTTTCGCCGCGGGGCCGCCGGTGGTGGAGCGTTCGCTCGGCGAAAAGCTCACCAAGGAAGAACTCGGCGGCCCGCATATCGCGGTGGACGTGGCGGGCACGGTGGATAACGCGGTGTCGAACGAAGCGGAGTGCTTCGCCGCGATACGCAGGTTTTTATCCTACCTGCCGCAAAATGTGTGGGCATTGCCGCCGCGTACGGCGTGCAACGATCCCATCGACCGGCGCGAAGAAGCGCTGTTGTCGATCGTACCGCGCGAGCGGCGCCAGCCCTACAACATGCGTAGGCTGATGGCGCTGATCGCGGATCGCGACTCGTTGTTTGAAATTCAACCCACTTTCGGCAAATCGGTGATCACGAGCCTTGCGCGCATGGACGGCAAGGTGGTGGGCATCGTCGCCAACAATCCGATGGTGCTGGGCGGCGCGATGGATGTGAAATCCGCGCGCAAGCAAACCCATTTTGTCGAGCTGTGCGACACTTTTCATATTCCGCTGATTTTTCTGGTGGACGTGCCGGGCTTCATGGTCGGCAGCGCGGCGGAAGCGGCGGCGACGCTGCGCGAAGGCATGCGTTCGGTGTACGTGGGGCTGCAAGTCACCGTGCCGGTGCTGACGGTGGTGATCCGCAAGTGCTACGGCATGGCGGGTATGGGCACCACCGACAAGAATGGCGTCGATTTCAAGATCGCCTGGCCCAGCGCGGAATGGGGCTCGCTGCCGGTCGAGGGTGGCGTGGCCGCGGCGTATCGGCGCGAGTTGGCATCCGCGCCCGATCCGGTGAAGCGTCAGAATGAAATCGAAGCGCAGCTGCGCCGCTACGCCTCGCCCTTGTTGACGGCTGAAGCGTTTGCGGTGGAAGATGTGATCGATCCGCGCGATACGCGCCCTTACCTGTGCCGCTTCCTCAACGCGGCACAAGGCCGGCTCGAAACCAGTCTGGGGCCGAAACTGCGCAGCGGCGTGCGGCCGTGATGATGGGGCGTTACGGGTAATGTTCATTTCATAACAGGAGGAGGCTTATGACAGTCACACGATGGATCTTTGTCTTGGTGAGCTTGATGCTGGGGGTATTGCCGATCGGGCGCGCGGCCGCGGAAGTGGCGGAATTCCGAGTGGCGATGCAATACGGCATCGGTTATTTGCCGCTCGCCATCATGAAACAAAGCCAGTTGATCGAAAAACATCTCAAGGTCGCCGGGCTCAACAGCAAGGTGGTGTGGTCGCAACTGAGCTCGGCGCAGCCGATGAACGACGCGTTGTTGTCGGGCAATCTGCACATCGCTTCCGGCGGCTCGGCGCCGCTGCTGATCATCTGGGGGCGCACGCATGGCTCGCTCAATGTCAAGGCGGTGGCGGCGCTCGCCTCGATGCCGATGTATCTGGTGAGCAACAACCCCAAGGTGCATTCGATCAAGGATTTGACCGACAGCGACCGCATTTCCATGGCGGGCGCGGGGCAATCGATCCAGACCATTATTTTGCAAATGGCCGCGGCAAGGGAGTTCGGCGACGCGAACTATAACCGCTTCAGCACGCTCTACCGCAACTTGTCGCATCCGGACGGGCTGGCGGCTTTTTTGTCGGGTAAGGAAATCACCGCGTATTTTTCCTCGCCGCCGTTCCAGTATCGCGCGCTCGAACACCCGGGGGTGCGGCGCATACTGAATTCTTACGATGTCACCGGCGGGCCGGCGACCTTCCTCGTGGCGTGGGCGACAACCAGGTTTCGCGATGAAAATCCCAAGACCTTTCGCGCTTTCGTCGATGCCTGGCGCGAAGCCGAGACCTTTATCAACAAGGACAAGCGCGCCGCCGCCGAGTTGTATGTGAAGGAGTCGGGTGACAAAAGCGGCGTTGAAGGCATCCTTAAAATGCTCAACGACCCCGAGATCCGCATCACCATGACGCCTGAAAACATCATGAAAATTTACCAGTTCATGAATAAGGTCGGCACCGTCAAGCCCAAGGCGGGTTCGTGGCGGGACTTCTTCTTCCCGGAAGTGCATAACCTGCCGGGGAGTTAGGCGCATGACGCAGGCTGCTGCGCCGCCCATCGCGGCGCCAGCGCACGCACGCGCATTGCTCGAAGTGCGCGGCGTGACGCTGCAGTATAAAACCCGGCAGCATCTGGTTACTGCGACGTATCGTGTCGACCTGGATGTGCACCGCGCGGACCGCTTTGTCATCCTCGGGCCCTCGGGCTGCGGCAAATCGACGCTGTTAAAAGCGGTCGGCGGGTATATGACGCCGGTCGAAGGCAATATCTGCCTGAACGGCGCGCCGATACAAAAGCCGGGGCCCGACCGCGTCATGGTGTTTCAGGAGTTCGATCAGTTGCTGCCTTGGAAAACCGTCAAGCAAAACGTCATGTTCGCGCTCACCGCGAGCGGCCGGCTGGCAACGCGCGAGGCCGAGAGCCGCGCGCGGCATTACATCGACAAAGTCAATCTGACCAAGTTTGCCGATAGCTACCCGCATACGCTCTCCGGCGGCATGAAGCAGCGCGTGGCGCTCGCGCGCGGCATGGCGATGGAGCCGCAGGTGTTGCTGATGGACGAGCCGTTCGCCGCGCTCGATGCGCTGACGCGGCGCAAAATGCAGGAAGAACTGCTGCGCTTGTGGGAGGACACGCGTTTTACCGTGTTGTTCGTCACCCATTCGATTCCGGAGGCGGTGCTGATCGGCAACCGCATTTTGCTGATGAGCCCGCATCCGGGCCAGGTCAAGGCGGAATTGAACAGCGATGGCACGGACGTGTTGGGCAACGACGGTAAACGCATGTCCGAGCGCATCCACGATATGTTGTTCGCCGATCAGGTGGAAGAGGAAGATCATGGCTGAATCCGTTCAATCCGTTCAATCCGCTCACCAAGGCCTGACGCGCCGCGCCGAATTCGTGCGTGAGGTTGAAAGCAGCGCTTTTGGCGTGGTGCAAAAACCGCTCACGCTCGCGGAGCAGGTGTGGAACCACGGCGCGGTGCGCAAGGGGTTGCTGTTGGTGCTGATGGTTTGCGCATGGGAGGCGTATGCCACCATCAGCAACAATCCGCTGCTGTTTCCGAAGTTCAGCGCCACCATCGCCGCGTTTTACGAAGGCGTGGTGAGCGGCGTGTTGCTCACGCGCGGCTGGGCCTCGATCAAGGTGTTGGTGCAGGGCTACGCACTGGGGCTGGCGCTGGCCGCACTGTTGACTGCGTTCGCCATCACCACGCGGCTGGGCAACGACTTGCTGGAAACCCTGACGGCGATGTTCAACCCGCTGCCGGCGATTGCGCTGCTGCCGCTTGCGCTGCTGTGGTTTGGCCTGGGCAGCGCCAGCCTGATTTTCGTGTTGGTGCATTCGGTGCTGTGGGCGGTGGCGTTAAACACGCATTCAGGGTTCTTGTCGGTGTCGCCGACGCTGCGCATGGTGGGGCGTAACTACGGGCTGTCAGGCCCGTGCTATGTGATCAAAATCCTGATTCCCGCGGCTTTTCCGCCGATCCTCACCGGCATGAAAATCGGCTGGGCATTTGCCTGGCGTACGTTGATCGCCGCGGAGCTGGTGTTCGGCGTGTCTTCCGGCTCCGGCGGCTTGGGCTGGTTTATTTACGAAAACCGCAATCAGCTCGACATTCCGAATGTATTCGCCGGCCTGTTCTCGGTAATCATCATCGGGCTGGTGGTGGAGAATCTGATTTTTCGCCAGATCGAAAAAATCACCGTGCGCCGCTGGGGCATGCAAAGTTGAGCGTGCGCCGGGCGCTGTCGGGGCAGCCGCCAGTGGTAAACGTAACATATTGATTTAATTGATATTTTTTTGATCGTCGCCAGGCGCACGATGCGCTGCGGCGGCACCGCTGAGCGCGCATTTCAAAAAAAGCGCCAGCCGGCTTTCGCGGCTAAAATGCTTTGCGGCAGGCGGTACCACGTTTCGTTCGGTTTACGCGCCGCCATCTCGCAATGTCATGGACACCATCGGAGGGCTTAGGCCATGTCCAGCAGACTGTCATCCGCAGCAGCCGACGCCACCGAATATGACCGTATCGCGGTCACGCCGATCGCCGGTGCGCTCGGCGCCGAGATCAGTGGTGTCGACTTAAGCCGCCCGATTGATGAGGCGGCCTTTGCCGAAATTCGGCGTGCGTGGGCGCGGCACTTGGTCATTTTTTTTCGCGGCCAAACGCTCGATGACGGCGCGCTGGTCGCCTTCGGCCGCCGCTTCGCGCCGCTGTTTCGCCATCCCAATTTGCTCACCGAAGGGCCGTACCCCGACATCGTGCGCATCCGCCGCATGCCGGGCGACACGCAGATCGTCGGCGAGGACTGGCACGCCGACACCACGTGCATGCCGCAGCCGCCCAGCGGCGCCGTTTTGTATGGCGTGGATGTGCCGCCGTATGGCGGCGACACCTTGTTCGCCAACCAGTATCTTGCGTACGAATCGCTGTCCGATGGCATGAAGGCGCTGTTGTCGCGCTTAACCGCCGTGCATAGCGACATCACCGTCGCCGGGCCGCAAGCCGCCCGCAACCGGCACCGCACGAACAAGGTGCGCGAGGATTCCGACTGGCGCGAAACGGTGTCCGAGCATCCGGTGGTGCGCACGCATCCCGAAACTGGCCGCAAGGCGCTGTTCGTCAACAAGTCCTATACGCAGCGTTTCTCCGGGATGACGACTGAGGAGAGCGCGCCGTTGCTCGGGTTTTTGCTGCAGCACGCGGCGCGCCCGGAGTTCACTTGCCGCTTTCGCTGGGAACGGGGCTCGGTCGCGGTGTGGGACAATCGCTGCACCTTGCATATCGCGGTCAACGACGTGTGGAAATTCCCGCGCCTGATGCACCGCGTGCAGATGTGCGGTGAGCGCCCGGTATAGCACGCGCAACCGCGCCAGGCGCGTTCGCATCATCCATCATCCCCACCATCCAAGAAGGAGCTGCCATGCCGTTTTATGAAAAAGGTGACGTTCGCATTGCCTACGAGGAAGCCGGGACGGGTTTCCCCTTGCTGATCATCGCCGGCGGCGGCTTGAACTCGACCATCGAGTGGGCGATGCAAAGCGCGCCGTTTAATGCCATGGCGGAATTCAAGAACGAGTACCGCTGCATCGTCACCGACCTGCGCAACGCGCACGGCGGCCAGTCCACCGGCCCGCTCGAAGTCGACCGGCCATGGGACTCCTATACCGACGATCAGCTGGGTCTGATGGATCACCTGGGCATCAAGCGCTTCATTGTGCTGGGCTACTGCATCGGCGCGCCATACATCTGGAACCTGGTCAAGCGCGCACCGGACCGCGTGGTCGCCGCAGTGCCGGCGCAGCCGGTCGGTTGGAACAAGGCGCATCCGACTTACATGCGCGATCTGAGTCTGAAAAGCTGGGCGCCCGAGCTGATCAAGCGCAACCCGGCGATCACTCAGGACATGATCGACAAGTTTCTAAACCGCATGTTTCCCAACCCCGACTTTCTCTTTTCGGTAAACCGCGATTTCGTGCGCAGTTGCCTGACGCCGATGCTGATCCTGTTGGACGACACGCCAGGGCACCCCTACGACATTGCCTGGGAAACAGCGATGCTCGCACCGCGATCGGAGCTGGCGCACTACCCGTGGAAAGAACCCAAGGAGCTGATCCCGATAGCAGTTCGTCAGATACGCTCGTTCCTGCGGGCGCACCGGCCGGCGTAGGCGAGCCGCGGCGGATGTTGCGTCGGCCCGCGGGGCGAGGCGCAAGCGGACCTAAGCGCGTGACAGCACCAGCGTCGCATCACACAAGCATACGAGTTCGCCGCGTTGGTTGGTGCCCCGCACCTTGCAGTCGACGAACGCCTTGCCGGCTGCGACCCGTTTAGCGTTCACCTCGCCATTAAACGTCACCGTGTCGCCCGACCGAAACGGCGTGATCGCGCGCATCAGCAGCCGGCCGCCGTCGTAAAACGCGCGCAGCGGGAAGGATTGCGCGAGCATTTGATCGACATACGACAAAGTGGCGGGGCCGGAATTCACCATGCCCGCGAAAATGTTCTGGCGTGCAAATTCCTCGTCGGTGTGGATGTTGCTCGGGCGGTGCTTGCCGGCAAGCCGCAAGTCGTTTTTTTGCAGCATGATTTCCACGCTTTCGGTGATGGCCAGTGGCGCGAGGGTGTCGCCGGCCTTCACCGTGTCGCACGTGAAAAGGCGCGCCACGGCTACTGCATCGGGCGCGGCGGCGGCGCGCGGCGTGGGTGCGGCCGCAGCGGCG
>VGIF01000028.1 GCA_016868015.1 Betaproteobacteria bacterium | reverse complement strand
AGATACATGCGCAGCATGCGTTCGATGCCGATCGGCGGGCGGCCCGCGCCTGTCTTCGGGTAATGCGGTTCGATCAACGCGCAGAACTCGCTCCACGGCACCAGCGTTTCCATGCGTGCCAGGAACGACGCCTTGCGCGTGGCGCGGCTGTGCTTTTCAAATCCGCTCACTGCTGCCAGCGTCATTTGTTTCATGTCTTGCCTCGTGGCTCGCGAATACGTCCTCCCAATCAGAACGTACCACTGGGATTCGCGTTTACAGAGCAATCGGGGACTTATTCAGCGCTTCCTTAACAAATAACCCGCCGCACCCGCGCGTAGCGCCTGCGCCACATGGGTTTCGTCGGCGGACATCGATAAAATAATCACCCGCGTTTGCGGCTGCTCGCGCTGAATTTGCGCGGTGGCTTCCAGGCCGTTCAGATTTTGCATGGAGATATCCATCAGCACGATGCGCGGCCTAAGTTCTAACGCAAGCGCCACCGCCTCGCGCCCGTCGTTCGCTTCGCCCACCACCTCGATGCCGTCGATGCTTTTTAATAGCATCCTGATGCCCGTGCGCACCAGCACGTGGTCATCCGCCAGCAATACGCGCACCTGCTTCACGCCACCACCTTCATGATTCGGGAGCCTCCGTCGTCATCGGCAGGATCGCCATGATATGCATACCTTGCGCGGGCGCGGATTCGATGTGAAACGTACCGCCCGCAAGCTGCACCCGCTCCTCCATGCCCAGCAACCCCAGGCTGCGCCCCTGAGCCACGCGCTCACGCGCGGCCGCCACATCAAAGCCGCGCCCATCGTCGGCGAGCGTAAGCTTTAACCGCCCCGCTTCGCGCTTGATGGTGAGCGCCACGCTGGCGGCATCGGCATGGCGCGCCGCGTTGGAAAGCGCCTCCTGCACCACGCGGTAGGCCACCGTCTCCAGGCGTATATCAATGCGCGGCAGATCGGCTGGGGCGTCAAACGCCACCGTCCACCCCGCGGCGCGCCCCTGGGTGTCGAGCAACGCGCGCAGCGCAGGCGCGAGCCCCATGTGATCCAACTGCACCGGGCGCAACAAGCGCGACAAGTCGCGCACTTGCCCGATCGTGCGGTCGAGGATGGCCACCCATTCGTCGACATCGGCGTGCAACTGCGGCGCAAGCCGCGCGCGCAGATGCCCGGCAAAGAGTTTTAACGCGGTGAGATTCTGGCCGATTTCGTCATGCAACTCATGCGCGATTTGCCGCCGTTCGGCCTCCTGCACGTCGAGCACCCGCCGCGACAGAATGCGCAGCCGCTCGTGCGCCCCGCGCAGGTTGTTGAGCAAACTCTCGCGCTGCAACTCCAGCGCCTTGCTTTGCGGCTCGAGCACTTTGCGCGCGGTGATGTCGTTGATGGTCGCGACGGAAACTTCTTGGCCCATGTAGCGCGCCGGCTGCGCCGACATCAACGCCCACACGTTGTCGCGTCCATGCGCACGCACGCGCATTTCCATATCTCGCACATAACCGTCCTGCGCGAGACGCCGTTTAGCTTCGCGTGCATCGTCAACATTCTCGTAGTAGTCCACCACGTTCCAGTCGCGCGTATCGGGCGGCAGCCCCAATATCTCGTGAGCCGCGCGATTAGCCAGCAGCGCGATATTGTCGCTCGTGCGTACCACGGCGATCGCCACCGGCATTGTATCAAGTGTGACACTGAACAAATCTATCCGTTCCCGTAGCTCCTTTTCCAGCCGTACGCGCTCGGTGACGTCGATATCCATACAAACCCACCCGTAGCCGAGGGGATGGCAAACAGCGTTGAAAGTATCATCCCCTCGCTGCCGTCTTTGCGGCGAAACGCGCTTTCGGCCGGCGTGACGCGTGGGCCCGCACGATCCACCTCGCTCAGCGCGGCCACGAACTCATCGAATTGCGCCGGTGTGTAAAGCCCCAGTTCCACCAGCGTGCAGCCGACGGCCTCGTCATCGCGCCAGCCGTAAACGGCGGTGGAGGCTCTGTTCCAGAAACGCACCCGTCCATCCCGGTCATACCATTGCACCGCCACGTTCGGCGAATAGTCGAGCGTTGCGCGCAATCGCTCTTCGCTTTCGCGCACCGCCGCTTCCAGCCGATATCGCTCGGTCACCAGCCGCGCCACGCCGCGATAACCGGTGAATACGCCATTTTCGTCAAACACCGGTTCGCCGCTGCTGCTGATGTATTGCATCTCCCCTTGGCGATCGGCATAACGCACGATGAGGTCGCGCCACGGTTTGCGCGCGTTTAACAGTGCTCGATGCACTTCCCACGTGGTATCGACCGGTTCCGCGCCGGGCATGTCCCAGCGTGTCTTACCGTGAAAATCATCGGCGTTAAAGCCGATTTCGCCAAAGCGCCCGGCGGTGTGCGAGGTGAAGCGGTATTGCGCATCCTGCGTCCAATACCAATCCGACGAGAGCATCACCAAGGCGCGAAACCGCGCTTCACTGTCCGCGAGCTCGCGTTGCTTGGTTTGATTGGCGTGTGCCATGCCGTTAAACGCGGCGGCGAGGCGGTTCACCTCGGCGTAACCGTGGGCGCGCGTGCGGCGCGCAAAACCGTCGCTGCCCAGCCCCTCGGCATCACGTTCCAATTCATGTATCGGGCGCCCGATCCAGCGTGCGAGCAGCGCCGCCGCCGCCAGTCCCAGCACCAGCGCCAAGGCAAGCATCGACAAACGTTCGCGCAAAGCCTGTCGCGCCGGCGCCAACGTTTGCCCGACATCCAGGCCGACTTCGATCAACCACGGCAACTTCTCGCCGCCCGCATAGGCGAGCAATCTTGTTTGCCCGTCACTCGCCACCGTCTTGCCGTTGAGTTCGCGGGTGACGAGCACGCGCTGTATGGCCGGCGTTTGGGCAAGATCGCGGCCCATCACCGCACGCGGCTCGGCGTTGCTGGCAATGCCGGCGCCGCGCTCGTTAAACACCGTCATCAATGCACCCAGCGGCAAACCCATCGGCACCAGGATCGCATGCATGCGTTCAAGATCGGCCGAGGTCGACACCGCGCCGATCGCCCGATCCGCATCGTCGTACACCGCACGCCCGGCGATCGACACCCAGCGGTTAGCGGTGCGTGCAAACACCGGTTCGTCCACCACCACGCGGCGCGTGGCGAGCGCCTGCCGGAAGTAACGGCGGTCGGCGACATTGACTTGCGCGCGCGTTTCGGGTGCCGCCGTGGTGCTTGCCAGCATGCGGCCATCGAGCGACAGGATGGAGATGCCGGTGACGTGTTGTGGCGTGGCGTGAATCATGCGTAGCAGCGGCGGATCGCCATCGGCGCCGTGCTGCAGCGCTGGGCGAGCCACTTCCGCCACCGCGGTCAAAAACTGTTCCAACTCATCGTAGTATTCGTCCAGACGCAGCGCCGCTTCGCGCGCGATAGTCGACGCCTGCGCCAACGCGTCGCGCTCGGCGTTGCGGTATTCCTGCCGCGCATTGATCAGCGCCGCGCCCGCCAGTAAAAACACCGGCACCAATATCAAGAGCGCGAGCCAGTGAAACAATTTCCAACGGGACAACCAGCCGGATGCCGCCGCATCCCCGACACTCACGGACATCAAATCCTCCCCCGGCGGCAACGATTTCGGCACCGCGAATGGCCTTGTCATTGCGATGATGTCACCGACGGCGCATTCTGAGCGGCGCGCCAACCCAGTGTCAAGGATGCCAGGACGGTGCGGCGCGATATGGCTCCCGAAGACACCATCGCGCTCGGCTTGTTATCATCGCGAAGAAAATTACGCTCGACGATGATGCCCGAACACGCTCCCAACTTCAGCGCGTGGATTGCAACGCTAGCCTTCGAGGCGCCGTACTGGATGCTCGCCGCCGCGACGGCGTTGTGGTTTACGTTGATCTACACCTTGATCGCCGGGGGCGCCTACTGGATCGCGCTCTCCCGCATTCCGGAATCCGTCACCAATCAAGCCGGCCGTTTGCAACGCCTGCGCCGCGGACAGGTCCGTGGCGAACTCCGGCTTTCCGCGCTGTCGATTCTGATTTTCGCACTGCAAACCGTGGCCATGGTTTGGTTGATACGCCGCGGCGCGCTCGCCGTCGACTGGCATCGCTCGCCGTGGCATTTGTTGTGGGAGATGCCCGTGCTTTACCTGTGGAACGAGGTGCATTTTTTTGTAATCCACCGCGCGTTGCACACCCAAACGCTGTACCGCCTCGTGCATATCTGGCATCATCGCTCGGTGCTGACCACACCGTTTTCCGCCTATAGCTTTCACCCGCTCGAGTCGTTTTTGCTCGGCAGCGTGATGCCACTCGCGTTGGCGCTGCACGCGTTTAGCCCGTGGGCGCTGCTAGGGCTCACCGTGATGAGCCTGATCCTCAACGTGAACGGCCATTTGCCGCACGACGAAATTCATCCGCGCTCGAAAGTGTTTAAACACCTGCTCGGCCACAGCCGTTACCACAACCGGCATCACCGCGAGTTTCATACGCATTACGCGTTTTCGCTGACGTGCCTGGATCGCTAGTTCGGCGGCGCGCAGGCGAAGTAGCCATGAGCGCGGCCGCGTTTCAAAACGTCTACGTCAACGCCACCGGTGCGTTTTATCCGGGCGAGCCGGTCGATAACGACCATATCGATAACTACATCGCGCCGCTAAACCCCGGTTCCGCGCGGTTAAAGCGCCGCATCCTCGCCGAGAACGGCATCCAACAACGCTACTACTCGATCAGCACAGACGGCAAAACGCGGTTTAGCGCGGCGCAAATGGCGGCGAACGCCATACACACTTGCCTTGCGCAAGCCGGCGCCACGCTTGCCGACATTGACTTACTTTGCACCGGGACCTCCGGCGGCGACACCACACTGCCCGGCTTTGCCAACATGCTGCAGGGCGAATTGACCGCGCCGCCAATGATGGTGAGCAGCCACAGCGGCGTGTGCACCGCCGGCGTAGTGGCGCTACAGCACGCGGCGATGGCCCTCGAATGCCGCCGCGCGCAACGCGCGCTGGTCGCCACCAGCGAAGCATCTTCGCGCCTATTCAAGCGCTCGCGATTTGCCAGCCAAGGCTACGACATCGATTTCGACGCGCATTTTTTGCGCTGGATGCTGTCCGACGCGGCAGGCGCGTGGCTGGTCGAAACCACGCCGCGCGGCGATCATCCATTAAAACTGTTGAAGCTGCATTTGCGCTCATTTAGCGGCGACTATCCGGTGTGCATGCAGGTCGGTCTCTCGGCGAACAGCAACGAGTCCTATCTCGATTACCCCTCGTTCGCCGAGGCCGAACAGGCGGGCGCCTACGCGCTGCGGCAAAACATACGCTTGCTGCCGAATTTGTTCGACGTGTCGATACACGAATACGTGCGCCTGGTGCAAGCGGGTTGGAACGATAGTGGCCGCATCGACTATTTTTTGTGCCACTACTCCTCGCAGCGCTTCGCCGGCGTGGTGCGCGAACTGCTCGACAAGGCGGGGCTCACCATTCCCGACGAGCGTTGGTACAACAATCTGCAGACCCGCGGCAACACCGGGGCGTCGTCGATTTTTGTGATGCTCGATGACTTCATGCGCACGCACGAAGTGAAACCCGGCGAGCGCATTTTTTGTTTTGTGCCGGAGTCGGGGCGTTTCACCGTCGGTTATTTGTTGTTCGAGGTGGCGCCGCCCGCGGAGAAAAACACTCACCCGTCGGCCACGGCCGCGCTCGTACCACCGCCGCACGACCCCAACGCCGCCACCAACCCAGCGATGCGCACGCTGCTGCGCGAGCTCGCCGAGGTGTGGCACGACTATCGCTCGCGCGCTTGGCGCACGCCGCTGGTGTCGCGCATCGTGCGCGGCGGGTTGCAACGCGAGCACATGCTAAGCTGGATGGAAGACTGGATCCCGCAGGTCCAGCAAGGCAGCCGCTGGATGCGCAAGGCAGCAGCGAGTCTGAGCGCGCCTTATAGCAAGCTGCGCGAGCTGATCGAAATCCACGCCGGCGACGAGCAATACGACTTTCGTATTTTGTTCGACGATTATCAGCGCTTGGGCGGTAGTGCTTCCTCAATCGACGCGCTGCGCCGCAACCCCGGCGGCGAAGCGTTAAACGCCTATCTTCACGCGCGCGCCGAGGGCGCGAGCCCGCAAGGCCTGCTCGGCGCGGTGTACATCATCGAGGGCACCGGCCAACGCATCGTACCCACGCTGCTGCCGGAAATCCGCCGCCAGCTCGCGCTGCCGATCGAAACCACTAAGTTTTTACACTACCACGGCGAAAACGATGTAAACCATCTCGCGCGCTGGCTAAGCTGCGTGGAGATTGCGCTCGAAGCCGGCGGCGAGGCCGCCGCGCAAGACATCCTCGCCACCGCGCGCACCACGGCGCAACTGTATTTGATGCAACTGGAGGCGGTGTTGTGAGCGAACGCAGCGTGTTCGAGTCGATGCCGCACGACCCGCGCGATCCGAATCCATGGCAGGCGCTGTATCTGGATCACAGCACGCCGATCGACGCGCAAGTGAAAGATGCGTGGCTGCGCGATTCGAGCTCGAAGAGCCGGCAATTCATCTTGCCGCTGGCACGCCCGTTCGCGCGCTTGGCGATTATTTTGATCCAATTGGTGCGGATGGTATTGCCCAACTCGTTTACATCATCACCGCTGCTACACCGCTTGATCGCGTGGGCATTGGCAAACTTCGTGCGCCCGGAAGCGAATTGGCTGATCCTGCGGCACTTTCACATGGGCAGCGAAATTCTCGACTTCATCGCGCGTAACGTGCCGGGCACTCAGGTGCCGCTAAATCCGCTGCGCCCGACCAATCTGCCGGCGCTGCGCGACGATTTGTTCGTCAAGCACGACATCAACTTGTTCAACTTCGTGATCAACGTTAATCGCGAACTGCGCGCACAACAGCGTGAAATCACACGCCCGCCCACGCTGGATTTCAGCGGCATTTCCGAGGGTAACTTCGGCATCGAAGCCATGCCTGAGCGTTGGCACAACTTCATCGACTTGCAAACCGCGATTGAACTGTTCACGCCGATTTACCAGTTGTTCCTCACCGACAACGATTTTTGGCGCGCCACTAATTCGCTGCAGCTCGATGAAACCATCGCGATTTACGTCGCGCGCATTCTGGAGCAGCCGCACAACTTGGTGCTGCTTAACAACAAACACCCGCTGGTGCCGTTGGCGACACTCGCCGCCGGGCACCGGCTGGTGCTGCACGGCTTGTCTTCCGAAATGCTTTACGAATTACTGGTGCGCACCAAACGCGCCCACGCGGCGCAGACATCCGCGACGCAACTGAGTTAACATGCGCGCCTGAACTTTTTTCGGAGATTGATGATGAGCACCCATAACAAAGTCGCCGTGATCACCGGCGGCGGCACCGGCATCGGCAAGGCTTGCGCGCTGGCCTTCGTCAAGGATGGTTATCGCGTCGCGATCAGCGGCCGCCGCGCCGAACCGTTGGAGGAAACCATCAAGGAAGCCGGTGTGGACGGCTCGCGCATGATCGGCGTGCCCACCGACGTGGGCGATCCGGCGCAGGTAAAAAATCTCTTCGCCAAAACCATGGCGGCGTTCGGGCGCGTCGACGTGGTATTCAATAACGCGGGCAGCAACGCGCCGGGGATTTTGTTCGAAGACCTGTCTTGGGAAAAATGGAAATCCGTGGTCGATGCCAATTTAAACGGCATGTTCCTGTGTTCGCAGGAAGCGTACAAAATCATGAAGGACCAAACCCCGCGCGGCGGGCGCATTATCAACAACGGCTCGATCTCCGCGCACGTGCCGCGTCCCGATTCGGCGCCGTACACGGCGACCAAACACGGCGTGTCGGGCTTAACGCGCACCATCGCGCTCGACGGCCGCAAATACGACATCGCGTGCTGCCAAGTGGACGTGGGCAATGCCATGTCCACCCTCGCCTCGCGCATGGCCAAGGGTGTTAAGCAAGCCAACGGCACTGTCGCGCCGGAGCCGATGATCACCTGCGAAGACGTCGCGCGCTCGGTGCTGTTCATGGCCAATCAGCCGCCGGAAGTGAACATTTATCACCTAATGGTGATGGCGACGAAGATGCCTTACGCGGGGAGAGGTTAAGCCCGCGTCGTAATATTTTCCAGGCGCGATTGACCCGCGTCGCTACATTCCGGGACGGGGTAATCGTCCGTTCGGGCTGAGCTTGTCGAAGCCCATTCATGCTAAAACGCCCTTCGACAGAGCCTGTCCTGAGCTTGTCGAAGGGCTCAGGGCGAACGTGGATTCAGGATGTCGATACTGCGGCGCGAATCCCGCACTGCGGTTCCAAGGGGAGTTTCATGAAAGTCTGCATCTTCGGCGCCGGCGCTCTCGGCGGCAATCTTGCTGCGCACTTGATCGCCGCCAACAACTGCGAACTGTCACTCGTCGGGCGCGGCCCGATGCTGGCCGCACTGCGCGAGCGCGGCGTCATGCTGCAAACCGGCGGCAAGACCATCGGCGGCAAGGCCCACGCCGCCACCGATGACCCGGCGTCGTTGCCGCAGCAAGACATCGTGTTCACAGCGCTAAAAGCGCACATGCTGCCCGCCGCCGCGCAAGCCATCGGCAAATTGGTCAAGCCCAATGGCACGGTGGTGGTGTTGCTCAACGGCGTCCCTTGGTGGTTCAACTATGGCTTGCCGGGCAACAAAGGCACGTTGCCCCTACTCGACCCCGATGGCGGGCTGTGGAAATACATCCGTCCCGAGCGCGTGATCGGCTCGGTATCGTATTCGCCCAATGAAACCGTAGCACCCGGCGTGATCAAGCATACCGGGCAAAATCGCTGGGTGTTCGGCGAGCCCGACGGTTCGATGAGTGCGCGGCTAAAACAAGTGGCCGATCTGGTGGGCGGCGCGGGTATCGAATCGCCCACCACCAACGACATACGCAGCGAGTTATTCCGCAAATCCGCCGCCAACGCGCCCAACAACACGCTGTGTTCGTTGACACGGCTCGACACCGCGCAAATCGCCGCCGATGCGGGCTTGGTGAAAATCGCCATGGGTATTATCAACGAAACACTGGCGGTGGCGGCCAAACTCGGCTTTGATCTCACCCGGGAACTTGACGCCGAGAAGATCGCCACCCGCGCGCGCGGCGGGCCGCCAGGCATGCGCCCTTCGATGGGGCAAGACGCGCTCGCCGGCAAACCGCTGGAAATCGACGGGCTGTTGGGGCAAACGCGGGCGTTCGGGCGCGAGCTTAACGTGCCGACACCGGTGATCGATGTTTGTTACGCGCTGATGCGCGGGCTCGATGCTGCGGCCCGCGCGAAATAGTGCCGCCGCTAGCAGCCTGTCGAGCTTAACTTGTCGAAGCGAATAATGAGAGGTGCGAGGACAGATTTTCACGGTTTTCAAGCGAATAGTTCGTGCTATTCATGCGGGAAACCGGGGAAAAACGGACCGCATCCGCTCATTTTGCAGCCGGCAGGGTTAAGTCCGACAGGCTGCTAGCCCGCGGCAACGGCTTTTGCCGCGTCCGCGGCGGTGCTGTTCTCAATGTAATCGCGAGCGGCCTTGAGCGCCGCGTATCGCGTGGGCGAGATTTGCCACGCACTTAATTGATCGAACACGCCAGTGCGCCGCAGCGTGTCACGCACGGCCTCGCGCATGCCAGCCAGGATGACGGTGTCGCCCAGCGCGCGCAGGCCGATGATTTCCTCTTCGAGCGCAAGCGACGCACTGGTGTCGATGAACGGCACGGCAGACAGATCGACCACCAGCGCGTCTTTTGCCTCCGAGGCACGCATCAGCAGCGTGACATCGCGCGCCGAACCAAAGCTTAACGGGCCTTCGACCTGAAACAGCACGATGCGCCCTTGCGCTTGATCGAGGATGGCGGCTTCTTCCGGAGAGAGATCGCCGGCATGCTGCGACCCCGCGGCGAGCTTCGCGCTTTGCAACTGGGCATCCGCCATGCGCGAGACAAACAGCAGTGAAGCCATGACGATGCCCACCCCGACCGCCGTGATCAAATCGACAAACACGGTGATCGCGAGCGTGGTGAGCATGATCACCACATCGGCGCGCGGCGCCTTGTGCGCGCGCTTCAAGTACGGCCAGTCGATGATGTCATAGCCAACTTTGAGCAATATACCGGCCAGTACCGCCAGCGGAATATGGCTCGCCATGCCGCCGAAGCCCAACACCACCACCAGCAGCACGACGGCATGCAGCGCTCCCGATAGCGGCGAGACCGCGCCGGCGCGGATGTTCACCAGTGTGCGCATGGTCGCCCCCGCGCCAGGTATGCCGCCAGCGAGCCCGGCGGCGATATTGCCGATACCTTGGCCGATGAGTTCTTTGTTTGAGTTGTGGCGGGTGCGCGTCATGCTGTCGGCCACCAGCGAGGTGAGCAGCGAGTCGATGGACCCGAGAAACGCCAGAATCAGCGCGAAGCTCAAAATCTTCGGCACTTCGGCGAGCGCGATCGCCGGCAAACGCAGCTCGGGAAACCCGATCGGGATGTCGCCGATGATCGGCGCGTTCTTGAACAACAACACGCCCGCGATCGTGCCCAGCACCACCGCGAGCAGCGGCGGGGGAACGACACGCGCGATGAATGTCGGCGTAAACACCATCACCGCGAGACTCAACGCGCATAGCGCCAGCGCATCGAAGTGAGGATCGCGCGCGATGCGCGGCAACGCGGCGATCTTCTCGACAATCTCGCCGCCCGCGTCAGCGTGGCCGAGCCCAGCGGCGATTTGCAGAACAATGATGATGACGCCGATGCCGCTCATGAACCCCGACAGCACCGGCTGCGGCACGAACTTGATGTAAGCGCCCAGCCGCATCACACCAAATGCGATTTGCAACACGCCCGCCAGCACCACCACGGCAAAGGCTGCGGCCAGGTTGCCGCCCAGTTGGGTCAGCAGGGCCGCCATCACCACCGTCATCGGCCCGGTCGGGCCTGACACCTGCTGGCGCGTGCCGCCGAACACCGCGGCGAAAAACCCGACGAGGATCGCGCCCCACAACCCGGCCAACGCGCCCGCACCGGAGGCTACCCCAAACGCCAAGGCCAGCGGCAGCGCCACCACCGCGGCCGTTAGGCCACCGAAAATATCGCCGCGATGCCGCCATATCGAATTCATGGTCGCGATCTTGCCTAGCCTATAGCCGGTATTTTACGGCGAACCGAAACGCACATGATCGAACATCGCTGACAAACGCGAAGACGAACAGCAAGGCGCGATCGCAAACAGGCCTGCACCGCATCAGTCCTTCGCACGCGTGAAGCTTGGTGAACCGCCGCCTCCCGTCCGCGCGGCGCAGTGGTAATGACCGTTGCGCCAGTGTCTGATCCCTGTCACGGCAACTCATTCCTCGACGGCACACCGCGCCTGAACCAAGCAACATCTATTCTTCATAAGTATTTGATTTAATTGATATTTTTAAAAACAGGCGTTAATGCGTGGAAGACGCTGCGGCGGTGGCAACAAACGCAGGCCGCGCGCTAAACGCATTGAACCACTTCACCAGTTTGGGATGCCCCGCACGCCACTGAAAATTCGTATTTCGCGCCTCCAGCCCCAGCGCGCAGGCGAGCGTCATCTGCGCGACGTTCAGCCGCCCGTTCATCCACGGCGCGTCGATCAGCGTTTCCCACACCTCCGCCATGCGTAGGCTGCGCGCGGTTTCGTGTTTGATGGTGGTGGGCGAACGTTCGTTCGGCGCGCGCGCGTTTTCGCGGCTCCACACCGCAAGGCCGTCGATGAAACTGCGCGCGAGCGCTTCCAGCCGCCGCGCTTTCCAACCGGCCGCGCCCTCGGGCAAGCTCAGCATCGGCTTACCGTCGAGCTGATCGAGATAATCGAGGATCAGCACGGATTCTTCCAACCCCACGCCGTCATCGCGAACCAGATACGGCACGCGGCCCGACGGGTTGATTGCGTAATACGGGCTGTCCGTCTGGCGCGTTTGTGCAAGTTCGATGTCGATGCGGCTTTGCAAGCCCTTTTCGAGGATGAACATACGCACCATGCGCGCGTAAGGGGAGCCGTCGGTGATGTAGAGTTTCATGGTCAAAGGTCGCCGTTAAACCAAACGAAAGCCACGTCAATATGCTGTTCGCACTGAAAACCCGGTAGACTTTGTTGCATGCCGAGCGCTCTAACGACGGCGCGCCCAATATCCCGGCCGCCGACGATGATGCGCCACCGCGATGATACGAAGCTCATCTGGCGCGGCTTGGTAAATGATGCCGTAGGGAAATCGGCGAAACAGCCAGCGCCGGCGCGTGCCTCGAAATATCGGGCCCAGCAGGGGATTTTCCAGGGCAGCGTTTGCCACCCGTTCGAACTCCGCGACAAAGGCGCGCCCCAATTCAGCATTCGCGGTTGCCACGTAAAAGGCCGTGGCACTCTGCAACTCGGCCAACGCAGCCGGCACAATGACCAGCCTTACTTGAGCGCCGCGCGGACTTGCGCAAGCGCCTCATCGATAGGGATCACTTGAACCGCGCCGCTCTCCACCTCGGCGATACGGCGTTCGACCTCGACAGCCCAAGCGTCTTCCAGCTCGGCATCATGATCGAGGCTTTCCAACAAACGCTGCGCAAACGCCGCGCGTTCGCTAGGCGTTAGCTTCAGCGCCTCGGCTTCAAGAATTTCGAGTTGAGTTGACATCATCGCATCTCCGTCACATCTCGCTGCGGGTTACTGTACATCAATTACTGACGGCGGGGTACGCTAGGGCTACCCTCACACCGCCATAGCTCACGTCAGCCAATCCGGCCGCTTCCCCCCACCCGCCGCCACCCCCAACGCCGCCCCGCGCGGCCCGATACCCGGCCCTTCACGCTGAAAGTTGGTGCAATACGCAAACGCCATGTTGCGCTCGCGGTCGCACCACGCGAACGCGCCGCCGGTACCGGTGTGGCCGAACGCGCGCATGTTCGCACCCATCGGCACGGTGTTGGGTTCGTTGTGCATGAAGCCGTAGCCCATGCGAATACGGCGCTGGGTCATCATGCAGTCCGCCTCCCACACCAGTTGCGAAGCACGCTCCACCGCTTGCGGACTTAACAAACGCACGCCGCCGATTTCGCCGTTGTTGGCGAGCATGGCGTAGATGCCCGCGGTGGCGCGCGCGGCGCCGTGGCCGCCGAAGGAGGCGACTTCGAGTTCGCGGATTTCACGGCAGTTTTGAAAGTAGCCGATCTTGGGCGCGGAGCGGAAGGCGCGGCCTAAAGGCGTGTTGTCATCCGCGGCGATTTTGAAAAAACCGTTTTTCGGGTTTTGATGCATGTCGGAGACGCGCGCGATTTCGTCGGAGCGTAAACCGATGTTGTAATCCGCGCCGAGTTTGGAAGTGACTTCCTCGCGCAAAAACGTGCCGACGGTTTTGCCGGTGACGCGGCGCACGATTTCGCCCAAGATGTAGCCGATGTTGATCGAGTTGTAGGCGCCTTTGGTACCCGGCTCCCACGCGGGCTCTTGTTTTTCCAGCGCTCGAATATGAGTGCCCCAATCGAACCACGAGCCCGGCGGCGCGTGATCGCAAAAAATCACGCCGCAGGTGTGCGACAACACGTGCCGCACCAGCACGCCTTGCTTGCCGGCCTGCGCAAACTCCGGCCAGTAGCGCGCCACCGGCGCATCGAAGTCGACCAGCCCGCGGTCGATCAAAATATGCGTGCACAACGCGCACATGCTTTTCGCCACCGAGTTCATGATGACGATAGTGTCTTTTTCCCACGGTTGCGAGCGCGCTAAATCCTTGTAGCCGCCCCACAAGTCGACGACTTTTTCGCCGTCTTGATACACGCACACCGCGGCGCCGACTTCACCGCGCTCGGCGAAATTGCGTTCAAATTCCGCGCGCACGTTGGCAAAGCGCGGCGGGCAAATGCCGTTGATCAACAACGGCGCGTTAGTTGTATTTGCAGCAGATGTATTAATATAATAAGCCTTTGATTTTATTACATTTTTTGTTCATCGATTTTAACCTCGACGGTCCATCCGCCACCCAGCGCGCGCACCAATGCCGCGGCCGCAGTCAAACGCCGGCCTTGCAACGTCAATGCCGTGCGTTCGTTCGCTAGCAGTGTGGTTTGCGCGCTCACCACGTTAAGATAACTCACTATGCCCGCGCGGTATTGATTGTTGGTCAATTCCAGCGCCTGGCGCGCGGCCTTCACCGCGTCGGCCTGCAACACCGCCTCCTGTTCGAGTATGCGCAGCGCGGCGAGATTGTCCTCGACCTCCGCAAACGCCGAGAGCACCGTCTGCCGGTAATTCGCGACCGTCGCTTCGTGCGCCGCGATGTTTTGCGCAGTGACCGATTTGCGCGCGCCGGCATCGAACAGCGTTTGCGCGCCCGAGGCGCCGAACGCCCACGCGCGCGAAGGCAGCGACAGCCAATTGGCAAAACTCGAACTCGCGAGCCCCAAGCTCGCGGACAGCGTCAACGACGGATACCGCGCCGCCATCGCCACGCCGATTTGCGCGTTGGCCGCGGCGACGCGGCGCTCGGCGGCGGCGATGTCGGGCCGGCGTTCGAGCAACTCGGACGGCAGCCCGGTGGGAATCGACGGCATTGCCGCTTTCAGCGGCTCGGGCTTGATGTTGAGCTGCGCCGGCGCACGCCCCAGCAGCACCGCGATCGCGTGCTCCAACTGCGCGCGCGCAACACCGGTGTCTATCGCCTGCGCTTGCGTGCTCTTGAGTTGCGCCTCGGCCTGCACCACGTCGACGCGCGCCACCAGCCCCGCTTTGTAGCGGTTCGTCGTGAGCTGTAGCGATTTTTGAAACGCCTCGGCGGTTTCGTCGAGCAAGCGGCGCTGCGAATCGAGCACGCGCAATTGCAAATAGTTCAACACCAGTTCCGATTGCAGCGCGAGCCGCACCGATTCGAGATCGGCGGCACTGGCCGCTTCGGTCGCTTCGCCCGCCTCGATGGATTTACGCACGCGGCCCCACAAATCGGCGTCCCAGCTCGCGCCCGCGCCCACGTCGTAGTTGGTGTTTTCGTTGCGCCGTCCGCCGCCGCTGCGCGAGACCGATACATCGCCCGTCACCACCGGCCAGCGTCCGGCGCGCGCTTGCTGGGTCAACGCTTGCGCGCGGCGGTATTGCGCCTCGGCCGCGCGCAACTCTTGATTGCCGAGCTGAATCTGGTCCGCGAGATCATTCAACACCGCATCGTTAAAAATCATCCACCACTTGCCGCGCGGCACGCCGTCTTTCGGCTCGGCGATTTTCCAATCCTTCGATGCTTGGTAGGCAGGCGGCGTGATCGCGGTCGGGCGCTCGTATTTCGGGCCCACGGTGCAGGCGGCAAGCAGAAGTGCCGCAGCAAAAACAAAAAAACGCTTTGCCACAGAGGACACAGCGTTCACAGCGGAAAAACCTACCCGGGTTTTTCTCTGTGAACGCTGCGTCCTCTGTGGCTTGTGGTTGAAGTTCATCGATGTTCTCCAGCCGTCTCAAGCACTCGCGCCGGCTTGCGCCGCAACCGCCCGCACCACAAGCGAAAACGATCGAGATACAAATACACTACCGGCGTGGTGTAGAGCGTGAGGATCTGGCTCATCACCAAGCCGCCGACGATGGCAATGCCCAGCGGCTGGCGCATCTCGGCACCGTCGCCGGTACCCAGCGCGAGCGGAATGGCGGCAAACAACGCCGCCATCGTCGTCATCATGATCGGGCGAAAGCGCAGCACTGCGGCCTGATAAATCGCATCACGCGGCGTCAGCTTATCGCGGCGCTCGGCCTCGATGGCGAAGTCGATCATCATGATCGCGTTCTTTTTCACGATGCCGATCAGCAAGATCACGCCGATCATGGCAATAATGCCGAACTCGGTCTCGAACAACATCAGTGCAAGCAGCGCGCCCACGCCGGCCGAGGGCAGCGTCGAAATGATCGTGATCGGGTGTATGAAACTTTCGTACAAAATGCCAAGCACGATATACACCGCGATCAACGCCGCCAGAATCAAGAACGGTTGCGCATTGAGCGAGGACTGAAACCCGCGCGCCGTGCCCTGAAAGCTGCCGTAAACGCTGGTCGGCACGCCTATGCGCGCCATCGCCTCGTTGTTCGCGCGCACCGCGTCGGAAAGCGAATAGCCCAGCGGCAAATTAAAGGACACCGTCGAGGCCGCGAATTGTCCCTGGTGATTGACCGCCAGCGCGGTGTTGGTGAATTCAAAGCGCGCGATCGACGACAACGGCACTTGGCCGCGCGTGGGCGAGAGCAAATACACCTGGTCGAGCGCTTCCGGCCCCTGCCAATACGGCGGGGCGACGCCGAGCACCACCCGATACTGATTGGCCGAGGTGTAAATCGTCGACACTTGCGCCTGGCTGAAGGCAAGATTCAACGCCGTATCGATGGCGCGGAAGGTGATTCCCAGGCGCGCTGCGCTCGCGCGATCGACGATCACCGTGGTTTGCAGCCCGCGCTCCTGTTGATCGGAATTGACATCCGTGACTTCCGGCATCTCGCGCAACGCGCGCTCCAGACGCGGCGTCCAGCGCCGCAGCTCCTCCAGATTCTCCGAGCGCAGGGTGAACTGATAGGCAGTGTTGCTCTCGCGCGCGCCCATGCGGATGTCCTGCACCGGGTTCAGGAACAGCGTCGCGCCCGCCACCCTGGCCAGTTGCGGGCGCAGCCGCGCGATCACTTGGTCGGCGGACACGCCGCGTTCCTTCAGCGGTTTTAGCGAAATAAACATGAAGCCGCCGTTGCGCCGCCCGCCGCCAGTGAAGCCGGTGACGCTTTCCACCGCCGGATCGTTTTGCACGATCGTGATGAATTGATCGAGCTTCACCCGCACCGATTGAAACGAACTCGCCTGATCGGCCTGCAGCGAGCCGACGATGCGCCCGGTATCCTGCCGCGGGAAAAAACCCTTGGGCACGATGTTGTAGAGATGAATATTGAGCCCGATGGTGGCAAATAGCGCGAGGATCACCAAAAAGGGGTGGCGCAGCGCAAACCCCAGCGTGCGCTCGTAGCCCCGGCGTATCCAGTTGAATACCGCCTCGCTCGCGTTGTAGAGCCTCCCGTGTTTTTCCGAATCGCGCGTCTTGAGCAACCGCGCGCACATCATCGGCGTCATGGTCAACGACACCACCATCGAAATCAAAATCGCCACCGACAACGTGACCGCGAATTCGCGAAACAGCCGTCCGACGATGCCCTCCATCAGCAGCACCGGGATGAATACCGCGATCAGCGAAATGCTGATCGACACCACGGTAAAACCCACTTCCTTCACCCCGATGAGCGCCGCCTGATACGGTGTCATGCCTTTTTCGCCACGTTCAAGGTGGCGCGAGACGTTTTCCAGCACCACGATCGCATCGTCCACCACAAACCCGGTGGCGATGATCAGCGCCATCAGCGACAGATTGTTGATACTGTAGCCCAGCAAATACATCACGCTGAAAGTGCCGATCAGCGACACAGGCGCCACCACGCTGGGAATCAGCGTGGCGCGCCAACTGCGCAGAAATATAAACACCACCATGATCACCAGGCCCATGGCGATCAGCAGCGTGCGCTCGGTTTCGTGGATCGATGCCTTGATGGTGGCGGTGCGCTCCATCACCACGTTGACATCGATCGCCTGCGGCACCGCCGCCTGCAACTGCGGCAAGATGTCGCGCACGCGGTTTGCCACCTCGATGATGTTGGCGCCCGGCTGGCGAAAGAGCTGTATCAGCACCGCGGGTTTGCCGTTGGAAATGCCGGCGTTACGCACATCCTGCACCGCATCGATGACTTGCGCGATGTCTTCGAGACGAATCGGCGCGCCGTTGCGCCACGCCACCACCAGCGGCGCGTATTCGGCGGCGCTCAACGATTGATCGTTGGCGTAAATCTGCCATTGACGTGCGCCTTCCTCCACCACACCCTTGGGTCGGTTGGCGTTGTTGGCATTGATCACCGCGCGCACCTCGTCCATGCCGATCGCGTAGTTGTGCAGCGCCGCCGGATTGACATCCACCCGCACCGCGGGCAGCGAACTGCCACTCACCGTGACCGAGCCCACGCCCTTGACTTGCGAGAGCTTTTCGCCGAGCAAGGTGCTGGCGATGTCATACATCTGCCCGCGGTCGAAGGTGTCCGAGGTGAGCGCGATGATCATGATCGGCGCATCGGCCGGATTGATTTTGCGGTAGGTCGGATTGCGCGGCAGGCTCGAGGGCAACTCCGAGCGCGCGGCATTGATCGCCGCCTGCACTTCGCGCGCGGCGCTGTCGATGTCGCGCGACAAATCAAACTGCAACGTGACGCGCGTGTTGCCCAGCGTGCTCGACGAAGTAATCTCGTTCAACCCGGCGATGCTGCCGAGCGCGCGCTCCAGCGGCGTGGCGACGGTTGCCGCCATGGTTTCGGGGCTCGCCCCCGGCAACGATGCCGACACCGAAATCGTCGGGTAATCGACCTGCGGCAAGGGCGAGACCGGCAACAGCTTGAACGCCAGCGCGCCCGCCAGCACCAGCGCCAGCGTTAACAGCGTGGTCGCGACCGGGCGGCGGACGAAGGGTTCGGCGATGTTCATGAACCGGCAGTCCAAACACACTGTCCGCTTGAGCGGGCAGCATGAAATTCCCCTCTCCCATCGGGACAAGGGAACACTTGAAGCGAAGCAGAGGGGCCGGGAGTGAGGGAAGCACCCTCCCCAAAAATCATGTGCCGCCCTCCTGACCCGCGGCCTGTACCGATGCCGCCGGATCCGGATGCTTTGCCCGATAACGCCGCGCCAGACGATCAAACGCCAAATAAATCACCGGCGTGGTAAACAGCGTCAGCACTTGGCTCACGATCAACCCGCCCACCATGGTGATGCCCAAGGGCCGGCGCAGCTCGGCGCCCACGCCGGTGGACAACATCAGCGGCAGCGCGCCCAACAGCGCACAAAAGGTGGTCATCAAAATCGGCCTGAAGCGCAGCAGGCACGCCTGGTAAATCGCCTCGCGCGCCGGCTTGCCCTCGCTGCGTTCGGCATCGAGCGCGAAATCGATCATCAGAATGGCGTTTTTCTTGACGATACCGATCAGCAAAATGATGCCGATCACGCCGATGATGCCCAAATCCATGCGCGCCATGAACAGCGCGAGCAGCGCACCCACGCCTGCCGAGGGCAGCGTGGAGAGGATCGTCACCGGGTGGATATAACTCTCGTACAACACGCCGAGCACGATATACATGGTGATGATGGCCGCGATGATCAGCAGCAGCGTGTTGGTGAGTGATGCGCGAAACGCCAGCGCTGCGCCCTGGAAGCTGGTGCGCACGCTAGCCGGCAAACCGATTTCTTTTTCCGCCGCTTCGATAGCTTTCACCGCGTCGCCCAGCGCCACGCCCGGCGCGAGGTTAAACGAGATCGTCGCCGAGGGGAAATTGCCGATGCGGTTGATCGCTAGCGTGGCGGGCTTTTCGATCAGACGGGTAACCGTGGCGATGCGCACCTGCGCGCCGTTGGCCCCGGTCACGTGCAAATCGGACAGCGCCTGCGGCCCCAGGCGAAACTCCGGCTTTACCTCCAGCACCACGCGGTATTGATTGGCTTGCGTGAAAATCGTCGAAATTAGCCGCTGGCCGAAAGCGTTGTAGAGCGCGGTGTTGATCGCCGCCGGCGTCACCCCCAGGCGCGCCGCGGTGTCGCGGTCGATTTCCAGATAAGCCTGCAAGCCTTCATTTTGCAGATCGCTGGTGACATCGCGGATCTCCTTGACCTGCTTAAGCCGCTGCACCATGCGCGGCACCCACACGCTCAAATCCTCGATGCGCGCGGTGTCGAGCGTAAACTGGAATTGGGTGCGGCTGACGCGGTCTTCAATGGTCAAATCCTGCACCGGCTGCATGGAGAGTGTCATGCCTTCGAGGTCCGCCACGTTTTGCTGGATGCGCCGCATCACCTGCAGCACCGGCGCCCGCTCGCCGTGCGGTTTCAAGTTGATCAGCAAGCGCCCGCTGTTGAGCGTCGCATTGGTGCCGTCCACGCCGATGAACGAGGAGACGCTGGCCACCGCCGGGTCTTCGAGGATGCGTTGCGCCAGCGCTTGCTGCCGGTCAGACATCGCGGCGAACGACACGGTTTGATCCGCGTCCGAAATGCCCTGAATGATGCCGGTATCCTGCACCGGGAAAAACCCCTTGGGGATGAACACGTACATAACCACCGCCAGCACCAGCGTGCCGAGCGCCACGATCAACGTCATCATCTGCCGGTCAAGCACCCAGGTCAACATGCGGCCATAGCCGGCGATGGCGGCGTCAAACCAGCGCCCGGTGGCACGGTAAAACCGGCCGCGCCGCGCTTCGGGCGTGTGATGCAAAAGTTTGGCGCACATCATCGGCGTGAGCGTCAACGACACCACCGCGGAGATCAAGATCGCCACCGCCAGCGTGATCGCGAATTCGCGGAACAATCGCCCCACCACGTCGCCCATAAACAACAGCGGGATCAGCACCGCGATCAGCGAAAACGTCAGCGAAATGATGGTAAAGGCGATTTGTTTGGCGCCTTTTAACGCGGCTTGCAGTGCCGAATCGCCCTTTTCGACATAACGCGCGATGTTTTCGATCATCACGATCGCGTCGTCCACCACGAAACCGGTGGCGATGGTCAATGCCATCAAGGTGAGATTGTTGATGGAAAACCCCGCCAGATACATCACGCCGAAGGTGCCCACCAGCGACAGCGGCACCGCCACCCCGGGAATAATCGTCGCCGGGATATTGCGCAAGAACAAAAATATCACCATCACCACCAGCGCCACCGCCAACAGCAGTTCGAACTGGGTGTCCCTGACCGAGGCGCGTATGGTGACGGTGCGGTCGGTGAGGATCGCCACGTCCACCGCCGCCGGCAGCGCCGCGTGCAATTGCGGCAGCAGCGCCTTGATGCGATCCACCGTTTCGATGACGTTGGCGCCGGGCTGGCGCTGAATATTGAGGATGATGGCCGGCACGTCGTTCATCCACGCCGCAAGCCGCGTGTTTTCCGCCGCATCGACAATGTCCGCCACATCCGACAAAAACACCGGCGCGCCATTGCGGTAGGCCAGCACCACCTTGCGGTATTCGTCGGCGGATTTCAGTTGATCGTTGGCGTCGATGGTGTAGGCGCGCGCCGGGCCGTCGAAGCTGCCCTTGGCCTGATTGACGTTGGCCGCCGCCACCGCCTGGCGCACGTCCTCAAGGCCAAGCCCGTGCGCCGCCAGCGCCGACGGGTTGGCCTGCACGCGCACCGCCGGGCGCTGCCCACCGGAGAGCGTCACCAGACCGACACCGGTCACTTGCGAAATTTTTTGCGCGACGCGGGTATCGGTGAGATTTTGCACCTGCGTCATCGGCATGGTTTTCGAGGTGACGCCGAGCGTCAAGATCGGCGCGTCAGCCGGATTGACCTTGCTGTAGACCGGCGGCGCCGGCAAATCGCCTGGCAGCAGATTAGCGGCGGCATTGATTGCCGCTTGCACGCTCTGCTCCGCCGAATCGAGTTGCACTTCAAGGCTAAATTGCAGCGTGATGACCGAGGCGCCGCCCGAACTGGTGGACGACATCTGCCGCAGCCCCGGCATCTGGCCGAACTGGCGCTCGAGCGGCGCGGTGACCGAAGAGGCGATGACTTCGGGGCTTGCGCCGGGATAAAACGCGACGACCTGTATCGTCGGGTAATCTACTTGCGGCAGCGCCGAAATCGGCAGCATCCGGTAAGCAATGATGCCCGCCAGCATGATCGCTACCATCAACAGTGAGGTGGCGACCGGACGCAGGATGAATAGGCGGGAAGGGTTCATGCCGGAGCGAGGTCGGTGATTGCGGCAGTACTTCTAAAAACCTTCCCTCATCCCCGGCCCTTCTCCCGGCGGGAGAAGGGAGAACGGCGCATCCCCCTTCGAGCGAGGCATCCTCACGAACCTCTCTAGCTCCGGGAGAGGCACCCTCACGAACCCCTCTACCACCGGCAGAGAGGTAGGAGTGAGGGAAACGAAGTTGATCAGAACGCAGTTTTTCATGATTCCTAGCCCGGTTGATCGGCTCAAACGCTAAAGCACCGTAGCCTCGACATCCTTCTTCTTGCGAAACTCACCGTCACCCTTTTTGCGGCGTTCGCCCTTGGCCGGCTCGGCGTCACCGGCAGGCGCGGCCTCACTCTTGACGTCATCTGCAGGCGCGCGCGCTTTGGGGGCGTCACCCGTTGCAGCATCATCGGGCGGCCGTTTGCGGCGCAGCCGCTCGCCTTGCGCGGCATCGGGGTTAGCGCCTTCGGCCGCGGCAGCCTCGCGGCGCTTGCGGCGCTCAGCCTTAGCCGCTTCGTCCTTGGCCGCCTCGCCGCTGGCGCCTTCAGCTTGCGCGGCTTCGCGGCGTTTGCGCCGTTCAGCGCGCGCGGCGTCATCATTGGCGGCATCGCCTTTCGCCGCTTCACCCTTGGCCACGTCGCCCTTGGCGGCATCTGCCTTGCCTTCGCCGCCCTTACCACGCCGGCCCTTGCCTTTGCCGTCCCCATCAAACGCACGCCGCTCGGCAATTTCGACACGCATGCCGTCGCGCAGCCGGTCCAGGCCGTCGATCACCACACGCTCCCCGCCTTTGACGCCCGACACAATTTCGATGCGCGTGCCCTCGGTGACGCCGGTTTTGACGTTACGCAGCGACACCGTTTGATCCTCGTTCACCACATAAACGAACAAGCCTTGCGCGCCGCGCTGGATCGACGAACTGGGCACGGTGATCGCTTCCTCTCGCGTATCCACCAGCATGCGCACGTTGACGAATTGGTTGGGGAATAACGCGCCCTCTTTGTTCGGCACCTGCGCTTTTAGGCGCACGGTGCCGGTGGCGGTGTCGATTTGATTGTCGGTGGTCAACAAACGGCCGCCTTCGAGCCTGACTTTTTGCTCGCGGTCGAAAATTGCCACGGGGATGCGATCCCCGGTTTTCAGCCGCTTCAGCACCAACGGCAGATTATCCTGCGGGATCGTAAACAACACCGACGCGGGCGTGACTTGCGTGATCACCACAATGCCGTTGGCATCACCCGCGCGCACGATGTTACCCTGATCCACCTGCCGCAGGCCCACCACGCCGGCAATCGGCGCGGTGATGCGCGTGTGCGACAGTTGCAACCGCGCGCTTTCCACGCTGCCTTGATTGACGCGTGCCGTGGCTTCTAGCTGGCGTACCAGTGCTTCTTGACTCGCCACTTGCTGCTCGGCGATGGAATCTTGTTTGAGTAGCGTGCGATAACGCTCCAGGTCAACACGCGCATTGGCCAGTGTCGCCTGATCGCGCGCCATTTGCCCCTCGGCCTGCGTCAGCGCCGCCTGAAACGAGCGCGGATCGATTTCCGCCAGCAACTGGCCCTGCTTCACGGTTTGGCCTTCGGTGAACAACACGCGTATCAACTGGCCTTCGACGCGACTGCGAACGGCAACGGTGCGTAGCGGCGTCACCGTGCCCAGCCCGTTCAGATAAATGTTAAGCGGGCCGCTGCGTGCAGGCGCCACAGCCACCGGAGCCACCGGACGCCCCTTGCCTTTACCCTTGCCCTTGCCATCGGCTTTCGCGTTAGCCTTGGCGTCGCCTTTGCCGCCGGCCGCCGCGCTAGCCGCATCACCCTTGGAAGCTTGCCACTGCTGATAGCCCCAGTAACCGCCGCCAGCCGCCATCGCCAACCCCACCAGCCACGCCACCCATTTGGATTTATTCGACATCGGCATCCGTTCGGCGTTGGTGCGTTGGGTGTTGGTGGGTTCGGGGTTGGACGTTGGCGCTTGGCATATGCGGTGATAACGCGGCTATAACGTATACCTACGTAACGCCGCAGCGCGCATCACGCCGACGGCGCGCTAACGCCATTTAAGCAATAAAAAATATTCAATAAAATCAGATGCTTACGATTTTAATGCCTTGTAGCGCAGGCGTTTGGGGCGTGCGCCCTCCTCACCGAGACGCTTTTTCTTGTCGGCTTCATATTCCTGATAGTTGCCGTCGAAGAACACTACTTGCGAATCGCCCTCGAACGCAATGATGTGGCTGGCGATGCGGTCGAGAAACCAGCGGTCGTGCGAGATCACCAGCACACAGCCGGCGAATTCGAGCAGCGCATCTTCCAGCGCGCGCAGCGTTTCGACATCGAGATCGTTCGACGGTTCGTCGAGCAACAACACGTTGGCGCCGGTGGACAGCGTTTTCGCCAGATGCAGACGCCCGCGCTCGCCGCCGGACAAATTGCCCACCATTTTTTGCTGGTCGGGGCCCTTGAAGTTAAAGCGACCGAGGTACGCGCGCGACGGCATTTCAAATTTGCCGACGTTGATTATGTCAAGCCCGCCGGAGATCGCCTCCCACGCGGTTTTGTCGTTGGGCAGCGCGTCGCGCGATTGATCGACCACCGCCAGTTTCACCGTGGAGCCGATGACGATCTCGCCGCTATCGGGTTTTTCCTTGCCGGTGATCATGCGAAACAACGTCGACTTGCCCGCGCCGTTGGGCCCGATGATGCCGACGATCGCACCCGGCGGAATGGCGAAACTGACTTTATCCATCAACAGCCGGTCGCCGTAACCCTTGCTCACGTTCTTTAACTCGATCACGCTCTCGCCGAGGCGATCCGCCACCGGAATGAAAATCTCCTGCGTCTCGTTGCGCTTTTGGTATTCGTACGAGGACAACTCTTCGAAGCGCGCGATACGCGCCTTGGATTTCGCCTGCCGCGCCTTGGCGTTCTGGCGCACCCACTCCAATTCCTTTTTGAGCGCTTTTTGCCGCGCCGATTCGGCGGCTTCCTCGATTTTCAAGCGCTCTTGTTTTTGGTCGAGCCAGGAAGAATAGTTGCCCTTCCACGGGATGCCGTGGCCGCGGTCCAACTCCAAAATCCACTCGGCAGCGTTGTCGAGGAAGTAACGATCGTGCGTCACCGCCACCACCGTGCCGGGAAAGCGCGTCAGAAACTGCTCCAGCCAATCCACGCTTTCGGCATCCAGATGGTTGGTCGGCTCATCGAGCAACAACATGTCGGGCTTGGAGAGCAACAAGCGGCACAACGCCACGCGGCGTTTTTCGCCACCGGAGAGCGGCGCGATTTTCGCTTCCCACGGCGGCAGGCGCAGCGCGTCGGCGGCGATCTCCAGTTCATGCTCGGTATCGCCGCCGCCGGCGCTCACGATGGCCTCGTAGCGGGCCTGTTCCGCCGCGAGTTTGTCAAAGTCGGCGTCCGGCTCGGCGTACGCGGCGTAAATCTCGTCGAGCTTCTTTTTCGCACCGGCGATGTCGCCCAAACCCTCCTCCACCGTTTCGCGCACGGTTTTGTCCGGATCGAGCTGCGGCTCTTGCGGCAAAAAACCCACCTTGAGATTGGGCATCGGCTCGGCGTCGCCGTCGAAATCCTGATCCACGCCCGCCATGATTCTGAGCAAACTCGACTTGCCCGACCCGTTCACTCCCAGCACGCCGATTTTGGCGCCAGGGAAAAACGACAACGAAATATCCTTGATGATCACACGCTTGGGGGGAACAACCTTGTTCACCCCGCGCATGCTGTAGACGTATTGAGCCATAAATCCTATACAAAATTCACAAAAAAAGGCGGTATCATAGCGGAAAACGGCACCGCCTTAATCCAGTTTCATCTCACGTATCACCGGCGTGAACTGCTTCATCAACTGCAGCAACATCGCTTTTTGCTCGTCACCCGATGAACCCACCGGCACGGCGGCCAGTTCAGTCAAGCGTTTGGCGACATCCGGGTGTTTGACCGCCGCGGCGGTTTCGCGTTGCAGCCGTTCGAGCACGGCCCTGGGCGTTTTCGCCGGCGCGAACAGGCCGTTAAAGCCCTCGAACTCCAGCGCGGGGAATCCTTGTTCACGCACCGTCGGCACATCGGGCAACACCGAAATTCGTCTGGATCCGGTGGTGGCCAGCGCCTTTAACTGCCCGCCACGAATTTCCTGCAGCGAGGTTGACAACTGATCGCCGCCGAATTGAATGCGCCCGGCGACCAACTCGACCTTCAACGGCGCCGCGCCCTTGTAGGCGATATGCGTCATGTCGAACTTGCCGTCGCGCTTTAACGATTCGCCCAACACGTGCATCGCCGAACCCGGCCCAGTGGAGCCATAGTTGTAATTCAGATCGGGTTTGCCGCGCAGCAGTCCGGCCAGTTCCTTGATGTCTTTCGCCGGCACCGACGGATGCGCGGTAAACACAAACGGCACGTACACCGCGATCGACACGCCTTCGAAATCGGTTTCGGCGTTAAACGGCGAACGCTTGGCCAGCGTCTGCGCCACCGACGACAGCGGGAAGGTGATGTTGTGCATGAGCAGCGTGTAGCCATCCGCCGGCGCCTTCGCCACCACATCCGCGCCCAGCGCGCCGCCCGCGCCGGCGCGGTTTTCCACCACCACCGATTGCCCCATCGACTCGCTCATGCGCTGCGCCACCAGGCGCGCCACCACGTCGGTGGTGCCGCCCGGCGGGAAGGGGACGACGATGCGGATAGACCGGGTGGGAAATTGCTGCGCGGCAACGAGCGGTGCAAAAGCGCCCACGGCGACAGCTACGGTCAACGCCCAAAACTTGCTGATTGGCATAACACCCTCCTGAATGATGGGGCCGTCATCATACCTGAGCATGGCGCCGCCTATGCAAGCAGCGTGACGCGAAAACAATTGCCCTGCGCCATCGCATCGCCGCCGTGCCGCCGCGCAATCTGCCGCACCAGCGCAAGCCCCAGGCCGGTGCCGCGCACGTCACTGCCGGCGTAGCGATAAAACGGTTCGAACACGCGCTCGCGTTCGGCTTCTGCCACGCCTTGCCCGTGGTCGCACACGGTGATGTGCGCCACCGCGCCGCGCGCGAGCAGCTTCACTTCGATCGGCGGTGCGCCGTGACGCTGCGCGTTTTCCAGCAGGTTGCGCAGCAGGCGGCGCAGCAGGCGCGCATCGCCCTTTACCGTAGTCGCCGCGCCGTCAAGGGTAGCCGCCGGATAACGTGCGCATTCCTCCGCCGCCAGCGCCAGCAAATCGACGCTCTCCAGCGCCTCGGTTTGCGGCACGGCGTCAAGGCGGCTGGCGAGCAGAATTTCTTCGATCAGCGCGTCGAGTTCGGCGATGTCATTCTCAAGCTCACGGCTGCGCGCGGGGTCGGCGCCCGCCTTCAAAAACTCGATGCCCATGCGAATGCGCGCAAGCGGCGTGCGCAGTTCGTGCGAGGCGTTCGCCAACAACGTCTTGTGCGCGCCCACCAAATCCTCGATGCGCGCGGCGGCGCGGTTAAAACTTTCGGCAAGCCGCGCCACTTCGTCCTTGCCTTCGACCGCGACACGGGTGGAGAACGTGCCCGCGCCCAACGCTTCCACGCCGGCCTGCAAACGCTCGAGCCGCCGCGTCAGACGGCGCACCACCGGATAGGCACCGATGCCGATCGCCAGCGCCAGCACGCCCAACCACGGCAGCACGCCCCAGCGCCCCCACGGTGCGCCGCCACGCTTGGCGCGCGGCGCGCCGGCAAGGCTCAAGCGCATCACCACCGCCCGCCCATCGGTAAGCCGGATCACCCGCGCTGGCGGGCCATCGCCCAGCAGCACGCGCCGGCCGTGCTCCGGCAACGGCAGCACGGCGCCGAGCACGGCCAGGCGCTCGCGATTGGCGCCATACACCGTGACTTCGGCACTTGTGTTGGTGAGCAGTTTTTCCAGCGCGGCTTGATGCACCGCCGGCGCGGCATCGGCAGCGGGCAGCGCATTGGCCACCAGTTGCGCGATGTTGTCGCGGCCGCGCGCGCGCGGGCTGCTCTCGTCCAGCCGCTCCCATAACAGCCCCACCAGCAGTGCCAGCAACGCCAGCACCGCCAGCACCGCGAAATAGATGCGTAGGTATAAGCGCTTCACCGTGGCGCCCGGTTTTGTACTCAGTCTTGTAATTTGGCGAACACGTAGCCCGCCCCGCGCACCGTGATAATGCGCCGCGGGTGCTTGGGGTCGTCTTCGATCGCCTGGCGGATGCGCGATACATGCACGTCGATCGAACGGTCAAAGGCTTCCAGCGTCTCGCCCTTGACTTGATCCATCAACTGCTCGCGCGTGAGCACACGCCCGGCGTTTTCGGCCAGCAGCATGAGCAATGCAAATTGGTAAGACGTGATGGCGCGCGTTTCGCCCTCCAATCGCAGTTCGCGCGCGCCGCGGTCGATCTCCAGCCGGCCAAAGCGCAACACGTCGTGATTGCGCGAACGCCCGCGGCGCAAAATCGCGCGCAGCCGCGCCAGCAGCTCGCGCGGCTCGAACGGTTTGGGCAAATAATCATCCGCGCCCAGTTCCAGGCCGACCACGCGATCCGCGGCATCACCGCGCGCGGTCAGCATCAGCACGGGAATATCCGCCTTGTCGTTGGGCAGCGCACGCAGGCGCTTGCAGACTTCGAGGCCATCCACGCCGGGCAACATCAAATCGAGCACCACCGCGTCACAGGCTTCGCGCGCCAGCCGGTCAAGCCCGGCTTCGCCCGAGCCCGCGTGCTCGACGTGCATGCCCGCCGCGCCGAGATAGTCCGTGACCATCGCGGCGAGACGGGCATCGTCTTCGATCAGCAGAATGCGCGAATTCACCGCGCCATTTTACCAGCGTTGGCGGCGTTGCCCGTCGCGTTCGCCTTGGCCGTGGCGGCCGCGTTGCTGCATGCGCTCGGCGAGCGCTTTGCGCTGCTCGGGGCTCAACACCTCGGCGACATCGGCGAACGCCCGCGTCATGCGTTGCGACACGGCATCGGCCGTTTGCAGGCGCGAGGCGCGCAGTTGTTCCAGCGCCGCGCGATCAATCTGCGGCGCGCTCATGATGTTGCGCGCCTGCTCGCGCGTGCCGCGCATTTGTTCGCGCAACGGTGCGACATCGCTCACCGCCTGCTTGACGATGGGCGCGATGCGTTGCTGTTGCTCCGGCGTGGCGTTGGTCACGCTGTAAAAGCGCTGCAGCATGCGATCCACCCGCGCTTCGCTTTGCGCGCCGTGCTTGCCGCCGCCGAAAAAGCCGCCGCCAAAGCCCGGCCCGCCGTGCGCGTGCGCCTGCCACGCCGCAGCGCTCATCGCGGCCGCCGCCATCAGCACCACACCCGTGCGGCGCAAAAACCCGCCGCGTTTCGCACCATTTGCACCACCTGCATTCAACGATTTGCCTTGCATGATCTTCCTCGTATCGGTTATGCGGGGACCATCCCCCGGCGCTTGGCAGTATCCTTGCCGCGGGTAAGCGCGCGATGTCGCGCGTGTAAAGTTGTGTAAAGCCGGCGCCGTAGGCCACAAAAAATATTCAATTAAGGAAGCGCTGAATAAGTCCCCGATTGCTCTGTAAACGCGAATCCCAGTGGTACGTTCTGATTGGGAGGACGTATTCGC
>VGIF01000027.1 GCA_016868015.1 Betaproteobacteria bacterium | reverse complement strand
TTGGATCAACTACTTAACAAAATCGTCGCCGACGAAATTCCGGACATGTCCGCTAACCAATTGAATTTATTCGATTAACGTCCGGACACTACTGACCCGCACCACAAACCTGAGCCACCATGTCCAATCCCATCGAACTGAAATATCACCCCGAACACACTTGGATTAACGCCGGGGCCGACGGCATTTACACGGTCGGCATCACCGGCCACGCGCAAGAGCAACTGGGCGACGTGGTTTACGTGCAGCCGCCCGCGGTGGGCAGCACGGTGAAGCAGGGTGAGGCCTGCGGTGTGATCGAGTCGGTGAAAACGGCGGCGGATGTGCACGCGCCGGCCTCTGGCGTGGTCACTGAAATCAATGCTGCTTTGGAAGATGCGCCGGAGTCGGTCAATGCCGACCCCTATGGCGCATGGCTTTTTCGCATGAAACTTGCCGACGCCAACGAGCTGCAAACTTTACTCGATGCGGCGGCGTACGAAAAAACCTTGGCCTGATTGTGTTTGTTCAGTGCGTGCGGGAAACGCGCGCCCCCCGCCTGCGGCCCCCTCGCTTCGCTCTCCCCATCCTTCTCCCGCGGGGCGAACGGCTTCGCACGCTCTGCCTGTGGGAGGGCAGAGTGAGGGGAAATAGGGTGCATCGTTTGCACGGGGCTGAATAGAAAAATAATAAATAAAATCAAATACTTACGATAAACCCCCTTGGCATCGAGCCCGCACAAAAGCCAGTTGGGTCTGCGCCGCATCGGCGACGCGTTGTTTTATTCGCTCGATGGGCTGAAGGCGGCGTTTAAACACGAACAGGCGTTCCGGCAAGAGGTATGGATCGCGGCGGCGTTAATTCCCGCCGCGTTTTTTTTGCCGGTGAGCGGCGTGGGCAGGGCGCTGATGATCGGCAGTGTGTTGCTGGTGTTGATCGTGGAACTGGTGAATTCCGCGGTGGAGGCGGTGGTCGATCGCGTGTCGCTCGAGCGCCACGAACTGTCCAAACGCGCCAAGGATGTGGGCAGCGCCGCGGTGATGTTGGCGCTGATCAATGTCGTGGTGGTGTGGGCGCTGGCGTTGCTAGGGTAAAGCCGTGGGCGTAAAAAAAGCGCGGCCGCTCGGCCGCGCTTTTTATGGGCTACGCCGAGTTATTTTTTCAGCGAGTCGCGAATTTCACGCAGCAGCAAGACGTCTTCCGGCGGCGCGGGCGGGGCGGGTGGCGGTTCGGCCTTTTTGGCCTTATTGTACGCCTTGACCACCATGAATATCGCAAATGCAATAATGATGAAGGAAATAATGGTGTTGATGAACACGCCGTAGTTAAAGGTGACCGCGCCGGCTTTTTGCGCGATATCCAACGTGGCATACGGCCCCGCCGTGGCGCCGGCTTTTAACACCGCGAACATGTTGGAAAAATCCACGCCGCCGGTCAACAAGCCTACGATCGGCATGATCAAATCCTTGACCAAGGAATCGACAATCTTGCCGAATGCCGCGCCGATTACCACACCGATGGCAAGATCAAGCACGTTGCCCTTCAATGCAAATTCTTTAAAATTCCTTCAGCATCGTTATTGCCTCCTTGTTGTATTGCAAGAGAATTGTTAGGAAGTTGCCGCGCTGGACTGAGTCCAGGGCGGATTATGCGCCGATTTGGATGGCATGCAAATTAAATCCCGAGATTGCGTCAAGGCGATTGGAGGAGCGCGTTGATATAATGTGTACAAATTTTTTCAGAGGAAACCATGTCGACTTTGATTTGCGGCTCTATTGCGTACGACACCATCATGGTGTTTCGCGACCAGTTCAAGAATCACATTCTGCCCGATAAGCTGCACATACTTAACGTGGCGTTCCTGGTGCCCGATATGCGGCGTGAATACGGTGGCTGCGCGGGCAACATCGCCTATAACTTGCAAATGCTGGGCGGCGATCCGTTGATCATGGCGACCGTTGGTGACGACCACGCGCCATACACTGCGCGGCTGGATAGTTTGGGGCTTGCGCGTACGCATGTGCGCGTGGTGGCGAGTTCGTACACCGCGCAAGCGTTCATCACCACCGATCTGGACGACAATCAGATCACCGCGTTTCACCCCGGCGCGATGAATTTTTCGCATGAAAACCATGTGCAAGACGCCAAGGACGTGAAGCTTGGCATCGTCTCGCCCGACGGGCGCGAGGGCATGCTGCAACACGCGCGCGAGTTTCACGCGGCGGGTATTCCGTTTATTTTTGATCCGGGGCAAGGGCTGCCGATGTTTAACGGCGAGGAGCTGCTGAATTTCGTCAGGCTCGCGGACTACGTGACGGTGAACGACTACGAAGCGCAACTCTTGCAAGAACGCACCGGTCAATCCATCGAAGCGCTGGCGAAAGAAGTCAAAGCGCTGATCGTCACGCTGGGTGCCAAAGGCTCGGAGATCTTCGCCGGCGGCAAAAAATACGACATCCCCAGCGTCAAACCCGCCGCGGTGCTCGACCCCACCGGCTGCGGCGACGCGTTTCGCGCGGGGCTGCTTTACGGCATTACCAACGGGCTGGATTGGGCGGTGACCGGGCGGCTGGCGTCGCTGATTGGCTCGCTCAAAATCGCCCAGCGCGGGCCGCAAAATCACCGCTACACCCGCGCTTCAATCGCGGCGATGTATAAAGCCAATTTTGGCGAGACGCTCTGGTAAGCTTGCCACCTACTTCCAGTGTATTAACGTAAGTATTTGATTTAATTCAATATTTTTTACGCTGAATAAAGCCCGCAAGCGCCGTGGATAGCCACTCGCAGCGTAGCGCGCGCGCCACCTCGCGCCTGACCCGCGCCTGGCGCTTTACCCGCGTGGCGACGCACTTCGCACGCGCCGCGAGCATCGCCGGCGTGGCTTACCCGTTGATGTCGCCCACGCGCAAACGCCTTGCGCTGCAGCGCTGGTCGGCGCAACTCATGCGCCATCTCGCGGCCAACCTCACCGTGCATGGCGAACCGCCGCAACACAACGGCACGCCCTTCATGCTGGTGGCCAACCACGTATCGTGGCTCGACATATTCGCCATCAATGCCGCGGTGCCCACGCGTTTTGTCGCCAAGGCCGAGGTGCGCGGCTGGCCGCTGGTCGGTTGGTTGTGCGTGAAGGCTGACACCTTGTTTATCGAGCGCGAACGCCGGCGCGATCTGGCGCGGCTTGACGACGTGATTTCGCACGCGCTGCGCAATGCCGCCGGCATGGCCGTGTTTCTCGAAGGCACCACCACCGACGGCACGACCGTGCTGCCGTTTCACAGCTCGCTGCTGCGCCCCGCGCAAGCGGCCGATGCGCCGGTGTTTCCGGTGGCGATCCGTTATCGCAGAAACGACGGTTCGATTTGCACCGAGGCCGCCTACGACGGCGACAAAACCGCCTACGACACCTTGCGCAACATGCTCACCCAGCACGAGTTTCACGTCGACCTGCATTTTTTGCCGCCGCTCGCCACCGCCGGCAAGCCGCGCAAGGAACTCGCGCGCGAAGTGCGTGAGCTGATCGTGCGGCGGCTTGATCCGTAGCGGGAGAAACGCCGCTCGCCGTTTCATGGGCGTTGGTATTTGCACAAGTTTGCCCTCTCCCCTACCCCCCGCGAGCGGTAGAGGGGACGGGGGAGAGGGGTGCCAGCGCCGATCTTGTAGTGATTGACCCCACTGCACGCACGGCGCTACATTGCGATCCACCTTCATCACGAACACAAGGACCCCCATCATGGACCTCGGCATCAAAGACAAAAAAGCCATCGTTTGCGCGGCGAGCAAGGGCCTCGGTAAAGCCTGCGCGCTGTCGCTCGCGCGTAACGGCGTCGACCTGGTAATCAATTCGCGCACCGCCAGCGAACTCGAAGCCACCGCGGCGGAAATTCGCGCCGCCACCGGACGCAGCGTCACTGCGGTGGCGTGCGACATCACCACGCCCGAGGGCCGCGCCAGGGTGCTCGCCGCGTGCCCCAACCCGGATATCTTGATCAACAACGCTGGCGGCCCGCCGCGCGGCGATTTTCGCGAGTGGGACGAGGCGGCGTGGATGAAAGCGGTGAACGGCAATATGGTCACGCCGATCATGCTGATCAAGAGCGTGGTGGACGGCATGATCGCGCGCAAATTCGGCCGCATCGTCAACATCACCTCGGGATCGGTGAAGTCTCCGATACCGGAACTGGGCATGTCCAACGGCGCGCGCGCCGGGTTGACCGGTTTTGTCGGCGGGCTGGCGCGTCAAGTGGCGCGCCACAACGTCACCATCAATGGTTTGTTGCCGGGGCCGTTTTTGACCGACCGGCTACGTGCCGGCGCCATCGAGGCGGCGCGCAAATCGGGCCGTTCGGTGGAAGATGTGCTCGCCGATCGCGCCAAGGTCAACCCCACGGGCCGCGTCGGCGACCCGTTCGAATTCGGCGAAGCGTGCGCGTTTTTGTGCGCGGCCTCATCCGGGTTTATCGTGGGGCAGAATTTGTTGCTCGACGGCGGGGCGTTTAATTCGACGATCGGTTAGTGCGTTGCAGGGCCGCTGATGGCGCTTGCCGGATTGGGCTACACTGCAAGGCGCACCGAGCCGTAAACAACAAAACGCGGGTAACACGCAAAAACACGCAAAGGAAGCAGGCGCATCATAATGTAGCAATTTTCACCGAGGAGAAAACCCCATGACGTTTCGCAAACTGTTGGTCGCAATTGCAGTGCTGGCATGGCCGTTTCACGGCGTTACGCACGCCGCGCAGGCAGACGCGTTTCCCGACAAACCGATCCGTTTGATCATCGGCAGCGCGCCGGGCTCGGGGCCCGACATCATCGCGCGGCTGATCGCCGAGCATCTGGTCAACGCGTGGGGCAAGCAAGTGGTGGTCGACCCGCGGCCGGGCGTGGCCGGCATCATCAGCGCGGAGCAGGCGCTGCGTGCCAACCCGGACGGCTACACCTGGTTGCTGGTGACCTCGCAACTTTTTATCGCGACCTCGGGCGTGTACCCGAACCTCAAATTCGACCTCGACCGCGACTTCCCGTCGATCGCGATGATCGGCCTGGTGCCATACATTTTGCTGACCAACCCCAAGCTGCCCGCCGATTCGGTGCCGGAACTGATCGCGCTGGCGAAAAAATCGCCGGGCGCACTGCGCCACGGTTCCGGTGGTACCGGCGGCGGCGAGCATTTCACCATGGAAATGTTCAAACGCGCCGCCGGCATCAACATCGTGCACGTGCCCTACAAAGGCATTGTTCAGGCGCTGCTCGACGTGATGGCCAATCAGATTCAAGTGTCGTTCGCGGTGTTCCCGGTGGGAAAACCGCACGTCGATAGCGGGCGCTTGCGTGCGCTCGGCGTCACTACCGCCAAGCGCGTGGGCGGTCTGCCTGACGCACCTGCCATCAGCGAAACGCTGCCGGGCTACGACACTTTCGGTTGGTACAGCGTCGTTGCACCCAGGGGCACCCCCGAAGCAGTGCTCGCCAAGTCATCGGCCGAAGTGCTGCGGGGCATCCGCCAGCCGGCGTTCGCCGACAAGCTCAGGGGCCACGGCATCGAAATCACCGCCGGCGGGCGTAAAGAGCTCGATCAGTTCCGCGCCCAGGAACGCAAACGCTTCACCGCATTGGTGAAGGCGACCGGCGCGATCGCGCAGTAAGCGCCAGCGGCGCGCAACAAAGATCGGATCACACACAAAACTAAAAGGGATACAATGCCCACAATACGAACACCGCGCGCTACGCGCATAATTAGGAGGAGAGTGAGCATGAAGGTTATTCGGTTGTCTGTCGCTCTGAGTGTGGGCGTGCTAGCCGCGACGGGTGCGGCCTGGTCGTAGCCTTATCCGGCCAAGCCGGTGCGTGTGATCGTCCCGTTTCCGCCGGGCGGGGCAAACGACATCATGGCGCGCATTGTGTTTCCCAAGGTCTCGGAGCAAGTGGGGCAAAACTTTCTGGTCGAAAACCGCTCCGGCGCGGGCGGCACCGTGGGCACGGCCACCGTGGCGCAAAGCAAGCCCGACGGCTACACCTTGCTGGTGAATTCCGTCGCTTCGCATGTCTCCAATCCGCACTTGCATAAAAATCTGCCGTACGACGCGCTGGGGGATTTCGCCCCGGTCGCGACGCTGGGTATTCTGGTTGCCGCACTCACCGTGCACCCCTCGATGCCGTCGCGCTCGGTGAAAGAGTTCATCGCGCTGGCGCGCAAACGCCCCAAGGAGATTATTTTCGGCCATGCCGGTTTCGGCAGCTTTATTCACCTGAACACGGTGATGCTGGAGTCAAGCGCCGGCATCAGTGTCACCCACGTGCCGTTCAAGGGCGGCGGGCCCGCGGTGATCGGTCTGGTTTCGGGTGAAACCCAGGCCATGACCGCGGGGGTCGGCGATATCATCGAGCACTTCAAGGCGCGGCGCGCACGGCCGCTGGGCGTGACGTCCTTGCAGCGCGTGTCGCAACTGCCGGATATTCCGCCGATTGCCGACACCGTGCCGGGCTTCGAATCGGTGACCTGGGTGAGCCTGTTCGCGCCGGCGGGCACGCCGCGCGCGATTATCGATCAGCTCAATCAGGCACTGGCGCGGGCGCTGCGCGAACCCGATATCGTTTCGAGAATGAGTGTGCTGAACTATGACGCCACCATACGTTCGGTGGACGAACTGACGCAGCGTTTGAAGTCGGATCATTAGAGAATCGGCAAGCCATTCCGCCAGGTCGGCGCGACGGTGCATTAGCGGGGGATAAGCCCGCGCGGCAGGCGCTGGATCTTGCGGGTGGCCGCGCTCAACACCTGGTTCAAATCAAGGCCTATGACGACTCAGAGAACCGTCAGCTTCACCACCTTCAATCTTCACAACCTGAATGAGCCCGGGCTGCCCATGTACCGTAACCGCGCGGGTTGGGACGCGGCCGCGGTAAAACGCAAAGTGGCCTGGGCGGCGGCGATGGTGGGCCGCGTAAAAGCGGACGTCTATGGCTTTCAGGAATTGTGGCATCAAGATACCTTGCGCCGGGTGTTGGAAGCGGCGGGGATCATGCAAGACTACTTGCTGATCGCTCCGGCCAATCAGCGCGGGCAGGGCATTACCTGCGCCGGCGCCGTGCGCAAGAACCTGCTCGACGGCGAACCGGAGTGGATCACCAACTTTCCGCCGGCGTTTCGACTGCAAAGCCGCGGCGAAGATAAGCAGACCGCCGCCCTGTTCGTCGATATCGGCAAGTTCTCGCGGCCGGTGCTGCATCTGCGCATCAAGCCCCGGCGCGCCGAGCAGGCGATCCACGTCTACGTGTGCCACTTCAAATCCAAAGCGCCGACCAGCGTGGCGAGTGACCCGTGGTACCGGCAGGATAAAGACCTTTACGCGCGGCACGGTGAGGCGATTGGCCGCGCGCTTTCGACGATACGCCGCACCGCGGAAGCGTTGGCGCTGCGCATACTGATTACCGACTTAACCAGCGCCACGCGCACCCCGGTGGTCGTGCTCGGCGACTTGAACGACGGGCAGGATTCGAACACCCTCGATGTGCTGACCGAACAGCCAAGATTCTTGCAGCCGCTGTCGGCCGGCGGACGTGATACGGCGCTTTACTCGGCGCAAAGCCTGCAGCAACTGCGAAGCTTGCGCGACGTCTACTACACCTATGTGCACCAGGACGTTCATGGTTCGCTCGATCACATTCTGGTGAGCGAAGAACTTTACGATAACTCGCGCAATCGCCGCTGGAAGTTCGACCGGCTCGACATCTTCAACGACCATCTGAATGATGAAGGGCTGCGCGAGAACGAAGGCGCAGCCGATCACGGCGTGGTGCGCGCGCAGTTTTCGTACCGGCCGGCGTAAGCCGCGCCGCATCGCGCGCGCGGCGCATCGTCAGCGATCTCGATAGGTGGTGTTATCATCGAGGCCTTACGCCCGCGCGCGCGGGTGCATCGCGGCTCGGGGAGGCCGGTGAAGTTAAAAGAAACCAGGCTTGACGTCGAGGCATTGCTCTCGGAGGTGGTGTTCGGCCACGGCTTTTTGCACTACGGCTACTGGCCCAAGGGCCGTCCCGACACGCCTTCGGCCGAGGTGCTCGGCCGCGCGCAACAGGCCTACTTCGACCGCCTCGCCGCCGCCATCCCCGCCGGCGCGAAAAGCATACTCGATGTCGGCTCCGGCACCGGATCGAACGCAATGGCGCTGACCCGGCTCGGTTACCGCGTTCAATGCCTGTGCCCGTCCGAGCAGTTAAACCAAATTGCGCGCCGCAAGCTGCCCGCGACAGTGCCGGTGCACACCTTACGCTTCGAGGATTTCGACAGCGCGGAGCGCTTCGACCTGTGCCTGTTTGCCGAGAGCTTTCACTACATCGAGCTGGCCGCGGCGCTGCGCCAGATCACCCGCTACGGGCGCGACGGGGCGATTATTTTTGATTACTTCCGGCGCGCGGCGCAAGCCGCCGACAGCGGCGGCACCCGCGGCACTCACGCCGACTTTCTCGCCGAGGTTGAGCGCCAGGGCGCGCTGCGGGTCGCCGTCGACGAAGACCTGACCGAGGCGATCCTGCCCACCTTCTACGTACTCGACCACCTCAAGAACGCTCATTTCTCCCCCTTCGTGCAACGGCTACGCGCCGAGTACCGCGCCGCGAACCCGGTCAAAGCGTTTTTTGCCGAGCGGCTGCTGGGCCGCTTTTTAGACCGGCTGGTGCGCCCGGCGCGGCGCGAACAGAGCTTCGCGCAACGTTACGAATACCGTTTGATACGCCTGGCGCCGCGCTGAGGTTTTGGATGCGGGGATGCGTGGAGCCATCTGAACCACGATAGACAAGCCGCATCGGCTTTCATGAGATTAATCGTAAGTATTTGATTTAATTGATATTTTTTGTTGAGTGAAGTGGGGCCGACAAAGGCGGCGCATCGCGCGCGGTCACGTTGGCGCAACGATTGCGCTTCGCTGCGCTCAGCGCCGACGTGCGGCGCGTCGCCCACCGCTTTTCCGTTCACTTTCGATCAGGCGCATCCGATCATTGTGTGGCGCGCGTGGTCAGGCCTAAGTGCCGTCGCTGGAGGTTGCCGAATGAAGCGTATCGGGTTGGTCGTGTTGCTTATTGCGGCGCTTGGCGGGTGCGCCACTTATGAGGTTGCCAGCGATTACCGGATAACCGCTCAGACCCAAGAAGGCGTGGTCATCGGTTCGATTACCTTCGATTGGCGCTATTCAAACTATCGAATTCACATTCGGCAACTGTCGGGCGAAAAGGAACGCATCGTCTCCATGTACACGGGTTTGCCTTTGATGTTTCCGATGACTTTTCAGGGGGATTTCGACAGCGCACCGAAGGGCACCGTGTTTGCCATGGCGTTGCCCCCGGGCGACTATGAGGTATTCCGTTGGTCACTGATCAGCGGCGACGTCGCCAGCGCTGTATCGACAGCCCCGTTTAGCATTCGGTTCAAGATGGAACGGGGAAAAGCCGTATACCTTGAAAATTTCCATTTTCTGGCGACGTCCACCATCGGGCTGACGGTAAGAGGTGCGCGGATGGTCTATCGCGATAGACTGGGCAGGGATATTCCCGTGTTCAAGCAGAAATATCTCAACATGGCCAGTATCGATATCGCTTATGTCGCGCAGGCCGGAATCGATGAGCCGTTTCTCGGAGGGCCTTCCGAGGGAAAGACGCACATCCCCATCTTCGTCGTTCCTGTTTTAAAAAGATAAGCGCCATTTAGCTGCAGTAAGCGTAGGGCCGACGAGGAACTCGCTTACAATGGCCGCTCGCATCGATTCATGGGAGTCCGCCTCATGCCTTGCAGTCCTGGTGCAGCGCTTCGCGCGTTGTGCATTGCGTTCTGCGCGACCCTCGCGCCAGGCGGCACCGCCGCCGCGCAGGCGTATCCGAGCAAACCGATCCGTATCGTGGTTCCGTTTCCCGCCGGGGGCCTGGTCGACACGGTGACGCGCCATATCGCCGCCCGGCTGCCGGACGGGCTGGGGCAAAAAGGCATCACGATCGTGGTCGACAATCGCGGCGGCGCGGCTGGCACGCTCGGCACCGCCATCGTCGCGGCGGCTCCGCCCGACGGCTACACGCTGCTCATGGTGCTCGACAGCCATGCGGTCAATCCGCATATCTACAAAAACCTGCGCTTTAACATCTTTACCGATTTCGCTGCCGTAGCGGGCGTGGCCAACTCGCCCCTCGTGGTGGTGACGCACCCGTCGCTGCCGGTGAAGAAACTGCAGGAGCTGATAACGCTCGCACGCACCAAGCCCGCAGCCCTCACCTATGCCTCGCCAGGCGCCGGCTCCTCGGGGCACCTTGCCGCGGAGCAACTGAAGCTTCTGGCACGAATTGACATGTTGCACGTGCCGTACAAAGGCGGTGCCCCGGCCCTCGCCGACCTGCTCGGCGGCCAAGTGCATTTGTCGGTCATGGCGGCCGCGGTGCCGGTGCCGCACATCCGGACGAATAAGTTAAGAGCTTTGGCGGTCACCGGCGCGCAGCGCTCGGGCGCGCTGCCTGGCATTCCCACGGCGGCCGAAGCCGGTTTTCCTCAGCTCGATAGCGGCGCGTGGGTGGGCCTGCTCGCGCCTGCGGGGACGCCGCCCGCGATCGTCTCGCGCCTGTCGGCCGCAGTCGCCGGACTGCTCAAGGAGCCGGACAATCGAACGATGCTCGCCGAGCAGGCGCTCGACGTCGTCGCCAGCACGCCGGCCGAGTTTGGTGCGCTCATTCGCGCCGAGCACGACAAATGGGGCAGGCTCATTGAGGCGGCGAAGCTCAAGATCACGCAGTAGGCGGCCGGAACGCCGGCAGGACCGCTTCGCCAAAGCCGCGCACGTAGCGCGCAAGATCCGGGCTCGCGGTAAAGCTCAGGCAAAGATTCTCGATACCGGCCTCGCGCACGGCTGCGATGCGCGCCTTGCAGTCTTGCGCCGTGCCGGCGATCGCGAAACGCTCGAGCAGGTAATCGGAGATGCCCAGTTTCAGCGCGAGGCGGTAGTTCGACGTGTGGCCCGGCGTCAGATGCTCGCCGTACTCGTATTCGCGCAGGAGCTGTCCGACCTTTTCGGCGACCGCAGCCGGAATTCGCTTGGCAGCCGGATCGCCGCGCAAGATGTAAGCGGCGATCGCGAGCGCGGGGCCGATCGCCTCGTCGAGCGCCTGCTCGCGCGTGGGCGCGATTGCGCCGATGCCGAACGCCCAGGTTTCGATCGCAGCCGGATCGCGCCCGGCGGCTTTCGCGCCTTCGCGCACCCAGCGCACACCGTCGGCAAGCACCTCGGGCGTGAACCCGAGATTGATGAATACGGCATCGGCGACGCGGCCCGCGAGCCGCAGCGATTGCGGGCCGCTGCCTGCGATCAGGATGGGCATGCGCACGCCGCCGCCGTGCACCCGCATTTTCGAGCCGCCGCCCGCCACTGCGCCGCCGGCGAGCAGCTCGCGCACCGTGCCGACGGTGCTTTCGAGCGTCGCGAGTGTTGCGGGCGGCGAGAGCGCGTGGCGCACGCCGCTGTTGCCGATGCCCAGCCCCAGAAAGGCGCGATCAGGAGCGAGCTGCGCCACGGATGCGGCGCAGTTGGCGAGGATCAGCGGATGGCGCGTCTGTGGATTGGTGACGGTGGTGCCGAGCCGGATGCGGCTTGTGTTCTGTGCCGCGATGGCGAGTGCGAGAAATGGATCGTGCGCGAGCGAGGGCGAGTCGCCGATGCCGAGCAGGTCGTAGCCGTGCGCCTCGGCTAGCCGCGCAGTGCTGCCCACCGACTGTACGAGGTCGCGCGCGAAAAACATGAAGCCAAATCGCATGAGGGTGTCTCCTGGCTAGCCGGCGGTGCGCCTTGTGAATATTACGCAATTACGTAATTACGCAATTCCGCGAGTGAACGGCGGTTCGCTTGAGGCGATGAATCTCATCAGAATAGCAGCATAGCAGAATAGCGGGATCAGTCGCCTACGCTCGCCAAGCCCGCGCATCCGCACTGAAACGTGCGCCGATCCTCAAGCCTGAACGCGGTGAGTTTGCGCCCCCATACGCAGCCGGAGTCCAGCCCGATGACATCGGCGCGCAGCAGCACGCCGAGCGAGGCCCAGTGGCCGAACAGAATCGGCGTGTCGCGGCTAGCGCGGTTGGGTATGTCATACCACGGCAGGTAACCGGACGGCATGTTGATTGGCGCGAGCTTGTGGCGAAATTCCATTTCGCCTTCAAGCGTGCACAGCCGCATGCGCGTCATGGCGTTGACAATGACGCGGTGACGCTCGTCCCCCTTAAGCTCGTCGCTCCAGCGCGCAGGGTGGTTGCCGTAGAGCGGGCGCAACAAGTCATCGTAATCGCCGCCGCGCAGCACGGCCTCGGTTTCGCGCGCGAGTGATAACGCTTTTGCGACGCTCCACTGCGGCAGCAAGCCCGCGTGCACCATGGCGTAGCCGTTGCCGACATGCATGAGTTTTTGCTGGCGCAGCCAGTGCAAAAGTTCGTCGCGGTCGGGCGCGTCGAGGATGCCGCTCAGGGTGTCGCCCGGGTATTGCTTGGTGTAGCTGCTGGCGGCCACCAGCAAATGCAAATCGTGGTTACCCAGCACGCTCACCACGTTATCGCCCAGGCGCAAGAGGTAGCGCAACGTTTGCAGCGATTGCGGGCCGCGATTGACCAGGTCGCCGACCAGCCACAGCCTGTCGCGCGGCGGATCGAAGCCCACGATGTCGAGCAGGCGGCGCAGCGCATCATAGCAGCCTTGGACGTCGCCGATGGCGTAGATGGCCATGATGCAGTGCTAAATGAAAAAGGCGCGGGGTGCCGCGCCTTTGCGTGCAGTCGGGTGCACGGTTACTTTGATTGCGCAATCATGTAGTCGACCGCAGCCTTCACTTGATCGTCGCTCAAGCTCAGGTTACCGCCTTTGGGCGGCATGGCGTTTTTGCCCTTGATCGCGGAGGCGGTGAGCGCGGCCGCGCCGGCGCCGACCAGCGCGGCCCATTGGGCTTTGTCGCCGACCTTGGGTGCACCCGCGACAGCGGCGGCGTGACAGGCCAGGCAGTTGGCATCGTACACCGCCTTGCCGTCGGGGGCCGCGGCTTTACCGGCATCGGCGGCGGACGCTGGCGCCGCGGCGGCCACCGGCGGCGGCGCCAGCGGCGAGGAGCCTTTTTCGATGTCGGGCGTGCTGCCCACGGGTTTGATGCGCTCGGCTATGGCTCGATCGGACATGACCGGCTTGGCGCGCATTTGTTCCTTGCTGTCGCCCATCACGAAATGAATGATGGTGAAAATGACGGCGATGGGGATCACAAAGGCGAGAATCACCACCACGATCAGCTGCGTCGGTGTTTTGATAAAACTGCTGTGTTCGTCGTGCGAGTGCGGCGTGCTCATAAAGGGGCTTTCGATGACGTTCTGAGGGATTATGCGCGTGTAAACAACGAATTATATCTTGCGCGGCGGGTGCGGTAAAAGCCCGCGAGGTGCGCGCATGGTAAAATCCGCGTCAGGCGCCCGTAGCTCAGCTGGATAGAGTACTGCCCTCCGAAGGCAGGGGTCGTGCGTTCGAATCGCGCCGGGCGCGCCAAATGTTCTCCCATGGTCCATCTCTGAGGCGGATGCTGGCGCGTTCGCGCGCGCTGGCTGCGGCGCCGGGCAACCCCCATAATACCGGCTTTTCGCGACGCGCCGTCCCATGTCCCTAGAGAAAAAATACGACGCCATTATTGTCGGCGGCGGCCACAACGGCCTGGTGTGCGCATGTTACCTCGCCGCCGGCGGGCTCAAGGTGCGCGTGATCGAGCGCCACAGCGAAGTCGGGGGTGCTGCGATCACCGAGGAATTTTTTCCGGGCTTTCGTAATTCCGTGGCAGCGTACACGGTGAGCCTGCTCAATGCGCAAGTGATCGCGGATTTAAAGTTGGCGGAACATGGCTTACGCATCGTCGAGCGGCCGCTGGCGAATTTTTTGCCGCTGCCCAACGGCCAATCGTTGCGGGTGGGGCCGACACTCGCCGCCACGCAAGCCGAAGTGGCGCGTTTTTCCAAGCGCGATGCCGAGCAGCTCCCACGGTATTTCGAAACGCTGGAGCGCGCCGCCAAGGTGGTACGCGATATGCTGCTGGAGACGCCGCCCAACATCGGCGGCGGTTTGGTCGAGGTGATGAGCGCGCTGAAAATGACGCGGCGCATGCGACGCATCGACATGGTGGCACGCCGCGACGTGCTGGATTTTTTTACCAAAAGCGCGGGCGACGTGCTCGATAGCTGGTTCGAATCCGAGCCGATCAAGGCGGCATTTGGCTTTGACGCCATCGTCGGCCATTTCGCCAGCCCCTACACGCCGGGCTCGGCTTACGTACTGCTGCACCACGTGATCGGCGAGGTCAACGGCAAGCGCGGTGCGTGGGGCCACGCCATCGGCGGCATGGGCGCGATCACGCAGGCGATGAAAAAAGAAGCCGAGCGCCGCGGCGTGGAAATCACCACCCGTTGCGAAGTGGCGCAGGTGTGTGTGGACATGCGCGGCGTACAAGGCGTGCAGCTTAACGACGGACGCGTGATCGACGCACGCTGCGTGGTGTCGAACCTGAATCCGAAGTTGCTCTACACCAAACTTGTGCCCAAGCATGTGCTGGATGAAGAGTTTTTGCGGCGCATGCACAACTACAAATGCGCTTCGGGCACGTTTCGCATGAACGTCGCGCTCTCCGAGTTGCCGAGTTTTACCTGTGCGCCGGGCACGCAGCCGCAGGATCATCATAAATCCGGCATCATCGTCGCGCCCTCGCTGCACTACATGGAGCAAGCGTACTTCGATGCGCGCACGCTGGGCTGCTCGCGTAAACCGGTGGTGGAGGTGCTGATCCCCTCGACGGTGGACGACAGCCTCGCGCCGCGCGGGCAGCACGTGGCGAGTTTGTTTTGCCAGCACTTTAACCCGCAACTGCCCAAGGGCTTCGAGTGGGACAACATCAAGGAATCGGCCGCCGATTTGGTGATCGACACCGTCACCGAGCACGCGCCGAATTTTAAGAAAAGCGTGCTTGCGCGCAGCGTGCTCTCGCCGCTGGATTTGGAGCGGCGCTTTGGTTTAGTCGGCGGCGATATTTTCCATGGCGCGTTAACGCTGGATCAATTGTGGAGCGCGCGCCCATTGCTGGGTTATGCCGCGTATCGCGGCCCGCTTGCGAACCTTTATATGTGCGGCGCGGGCACCCACCCCGGCGGCGGTGTCACCGGCGCGCCGGGGCATAACGCCGCGCGCGAAATCCTGCACGATTTCAAGCGCGGGCGCGTCGCCAAAGCATGAAAAAATATTCAATTAAATCAAATACTTACGTAATATTGATGGTGGGGGCGTTACTGCTCGCCGCATGCGGCGGCAGCGTGCCCATGCTCACCAAGCTCGCGGCGAGCGATGTCATCGTCGCCTTCGGCGATAGCCTGACTTTCGGCACCGGCGCCAACGAAAGCGAGAGTTATCCGGCGGTGCTCGCGCAACTCATCGCGCGCAACGTGGTGCGCGCGGGCGTGCCGGGCGAAGTGACCGCCGGCGGGCTTGCACGCTTGCAAAGCGTGATCGACGAGCACAAACCCAAATTGATGATCGTGTGCCTGGGCGGCAACGACATGCTGCGCAAGGTCGATGAGAACGAAACCAAAAACAATCTGCGCGAGATTATCAAGACCATCCAGGCGCAGGGCATCGCCGTCATGCTGATCGGTGTGCCGCGCCCCGCGTTGCTCACCAGCGCGCCGGCGTTTTTCGAGGATATCGCCAAGGAATTTGGTATTCCTTATGAAGGCAAAATCGTCACCGACATTTTGTACAAGCCCGATCAAAAAGCCGACACCATCCACCCGAACGCCAAAGGGTATCGACGCATGGCGCAGGCGGTGGCGGCGTTGTTGAAGAAGGCGGGGGCGGTGTAGTTGGGTAAGCCGCGCTCCGCGGTCACCATGACCGCGATCATGTGCGTGGCCGAAGCTTTAAGCATGGTTGCTTTCGCCGCGTATGCGACGCTGCTGCCGCTGTTTCAAAAAGAATGGAGTCTCACCAACACCGAAGCGGGGCTGATCGGCGGTATCGCCTTCGCCGGCTATATGACGGCGGTGCCGGTGCTCTCGGCGTTGACCGACCGCGTTGACTCGCGGCGCATTTATTTGGGCGCGTGCGGTTTGTCGGCGCTCGGCGCGGCGGGGTTTGCGCTGTTCGCGCAGGGGTTTTGGAGCGCGCTTTTTTTTCAGTTCGTGATCGGCGCGGGGTTGGGCGGCACTTATATGCCGGGGCTTAAAACGCTGACTGATCAACTCGAAGGCCCGGCGCAGGCGCGCGCCACCGCGTTTTACGCCGCGTGTTTTGGCGTGGGTTCCAGCGTGTCGATTTTGCTGAGCGGCTGGCTGGGCGCGCGCCATGGCTGGCCAGCGGCATTTATCCTGGGCGCGACCGCGCCGCTGATCGCGGCGGCGATGGTGAATGTGCTGATGCCGCGCGGGCGCACGCGCGCGCAGCCCGCGACCACCAAGCTACTGGATTTCCGGCCGGTGTTCGCGCATCGCACCACACGCTACTACATCTTCGGCTACGCGCTGCACAGCTACGAGTTGTTCGCGCAGCGCGGCTGGATGGTGGCGTTTTTGGTGTACTCCGCGAGCTTGCAGCCGGCGGGCACCGTGGCCGGCGTGCTGGGCGCGGCGGCGCTGGCGGCGATCATCAATTTATGCGGGCCGCTGATGAGTGTCACCGGCAACGAACTCGCGCTGCGTTTCGGCCGCACGCGCATCATCTTTTTGTTTATGTGTTTGTCGGGGCTACTCGCCTGCGTGCTCGGCTTCACGGCTGGCTTGCCGTCGGTGGTGGTGTTTACGCTGATGTGCCTGCATCACGCGCTGATGCTGGGTGACTCCGCCGCACTGACCGCCGGCGCCATCGGCTCCGCGCCCGCCGAACGCCGCGGCGCGGTGCTGGGCGTTTATTCGTTTGTCGGTTTCAGCGCCGCGCTCACCGGGCCGCTGGTGTTCGGCGTGGTGCTCGATCTTGCCGGGGGCAACCAAAGCACGCTGGCGTGGGGGTTGGCCTTCGCGAGCATCGGCATCTTCGGCGCGCTGGCGCCGGTGGCGCGGGCGCTGCACGCGAAGGTCTATAAAAACCTTTGACGCAGATTAACGCGGATTTACACAGATTAAACCCAAGATATCTGTGTTTCCTATGGGTTTTTTGCAGTGATCGCATACAACAAAAACCAATTAACCGCAGATGAACACAGATAAAAATCTGCGTGCATCTGCGTAAATCTGCGTCGAAGGTTTTTAAGTCGTTTCGGGATCGTTGACCGACTTCTTCGCCCCGGTATAAAACTGCGGCCAGCGCATCCTGGTCCACTCGCTATCGTCTTTGTAGATGTGACACGAGTTCAGTTGATACGGCGGCTTGGTGAGCGGCTGGCCGGCGTTTTTCGCCTCGCGTGCGCGGCCGGTGGCTTGAAACGCCGTGGTGGCGAGCGGCCACAGCAACTCCACCAAATGCGTGCAGCCTTGGGTGCGGCCCAGACGCTGGCCCACTTCCAGGCGCCAGCCGGGGCCGATTTTGACGCCGATCAAGCGCTTGAAATTCGGTGTGATGTCGCCGCAGGTGGGGTAGGGCCCGTCATCGGTACGCGCTTCGGCGTCGTGGATCACCATATCAAGGTCTATCGTCAACCGTATCCACATATCATGCACCGGCTGGCCGGGCTGGCGTGGTGGATCGCCGCTGCGGCGTGTGTGCACATAGGTTTTGGTGTCTTTCAGATGTGCTTCGATATCCCATAGCCCGTCGTCGCGTTCGTAGCCTATGCACTGGATGTCGCGGGTGTGGATGGGTTTGCGGGGTTTTGATGGTGATAGGGGCATGCTTAATCCTTGAAATCCGCGAGGTCGAGCCGCGCCGGTAGCTGTTCCAAAATCGCGCGGCGCTCATCCGGCGTGTAGCGCGTCCAATAAGAAATTTCCGTGAGCGTGCGCCCGCAACCGACGCAAAATTTGCTTTGCTGATCGATCATGCAGATGCGCACGCAGGGCGTGTCGTAAGGGCTTTCGGGGTCGAGCACGTGCCAGCCAGGTAGGGACTAAGCGGCCATTTTGGCGGCAATCGCCTTTGCCGCGCGGGAATAGGTCGGCCGGTTGAGCACGCCGCAAATGTAATCGCCGGCGGCGATGAGTTTTTTCATGTCGACACCGGTGTCGATGCCAAGGCCGTCGAGCAAATACAACACGTCTTCGGTCGCCACGTTGCCGGTGGCGCCCTTGGCATAAGGGCAGCCGCCCAGGCCCGCCACCGAGCTATCGAAAATGGTGATGCCGCATTCCAGCGCGGCGTAGATGTTGGCGATGGCCTGGCCGTAGGTGTCGTGCACGTGCACCGCGAGGCGGTCGATGGCGATGTATTTCGCCACTGCTTCGATCGCCGCGCGTGTTTTACCCGCGGTGCCGGTGCCGATGGTGTCGCAGATGGTGATTTGCTGGCAGCCGATGCGATCGAACTCGCGTGCAAGCCGCGCCACCGCCGCCGCGCTGACTTCGCCCTCATACGGGCAGCCCAGGCACACCGACATATCGCCGCGCACCTTGATGCCGTGTTTCAACGCCTCGTCGCACACCTCGCCAAAACGCGCGACGCCTTCGGCGATGGTGCAGTTGGTGTTCTTCTTGGAAAACGCTTCCGTCGCCGCGCCAAACACCACGATTTCATCGCAGCCCGCGGCCATTGCGGCATCGAGCCCCTTGCGGTTGGGTACCAGCACCGGATAAGACACACCCGGTTTCTTTGTAATGCCCGCCAACACCTGCGCGTTATCTGCCATCTGCGGTACCCACTTGGGCGAGACGAACGCGGTGGATTGAATCGAGTTGAGGCCCGCGTCTTGCAAGCGGTGGATCAATTCGATTTTGACGTTGGTGGGCACGGGCTGGGCTTCGTTTTGCAGGCCGTCGCGCGGGCCGACTTCGACTAGCTGGACTTTTTTGGGCAGGGACATAGATGTTCCTCAAAATCAAAAAAACATTTGACGCAGATTAACGCAGATTTTCGCGGATTTTTTCTTGGGTTAATCTGCGTTCATCTGCGTCTAAGATTTTCGGGGTTTGCGTTTGGGTTTTTGGGGTTCCACCCAGTTGGGTTTGCGTTTTTCCAAAAACGCGCTCAAGCCTTCCTGCCCCTCGGCAGTAGAACGTATATCCGCAATGCGCCGTGCGGTTTCGTCGAGAATGTTCTGATCGATATCGGCGTGCGCACCTAGTGGTATCAGTTTTTTCGCCGCCGCCATCGCCTGCGGCCCGCTCGAATACAACTGCGCCAGCACGCCGCCCACCGCGCCGTGCAACTCGGCGTCTTCGACGATATCGTGCACGAGGCCAATGCGCCACGCTTCCGCGGCGCCGAATTCTTCGCCGGTGACGAAATAACGCCGCGCCTGGCGTTGGCCGATGGCGGCGATCACATACGGGCTGATCATCGAGGGCATCAAGCCGATTTTGACTTCCGACAAACGAAAGGTCGCGCTGCGCGCCGCGATCGCGATGTCGCACGCCGCCACCACGCCCAGGCCGCCGCCGCGCACCGCGCCGTGGATGCAGGCGATGGTGGGTTTGCTCAGGTTGTAGATTGTGTAAAACATGCGCGCCGACTCTTGCGCGGTTTTGTAATTTTGCGCGCGCGAAAATTTGGCGCTGGCTTTCATGTGCGCGATGTCCGCGCCCGCGCAAAAACTTTTGCCCGCGCCCATCAGCGTTACCGCACGCACTTTTTTATCGGCGTCGAGTTTTGTGAGCGCCGCGGTGAGCTGCCGCGTCATCGCCGGATCGAAGGCGTTGTGCACGTGGGGGCGGTTTAACACCACCGTGGCGTTGCCGTCGGCATCGATGCGGGTGAGGACTTCCTGGCTCATGGTGTTTGCGGTCGCTGTGGTCTGGGCGCGAATTATACGCGGCGCCCCCGGTTGCCCGCCGCTACAGGCGAAAAACGCCAAAGCGCGTGGGTTCGATCGGCGCGTTGGCCGCAATCGCCAACCCCTGTGCGAGCACGGCGCGCGTGTCGCGCGGCGCGATGATGCCGTCGTCCCACAAGCGCGCGCTGGAGTAGTAGGCGCTCGACTGGCGTGTGTATTGATCGAGTATCGGTTGTTTGAAGGCGGCTTCTTCTTCGGTGCTCCACGCAGCGCCATTTTTTTCAAGCGCGTCGCGTTTGACTTGCGCGAGCACGCCCGCGGCTTGCTCGCCGCCCATCACGGAGATGCGCGCGTTGGGCCAGGTCCACAAGAAGCGCGGGCCGTAGGCACGGCCGCACATGCCGTAATTGCCGGCGCCGAAGCTGCCGCCGACAATCACCGTGAATTTGGGCACGTTGGCGCACGCCACCGCGGTGACCATTTTCGCGCCGTCCTTGGCGATGCCGCCAGTTTCCGCTTTGGCGCCGACCATGAAGCCGGTGATGTTCTGCAAAAACACCAGCGGGATATTGCGTTGGCAACATAGCTCGATGAAGTGCGCGCCTTTGAGTGCCGACTCCGAAAACAAAATGCCGTTGTTGGCGACGATGCCCACGGGCCAGCCGTCGATGTGCGAGAAGCCGGTCACCAGCGTTGCGTCGTAGCGCGCTTTGAATTCATCAAGCTCCGAGTTATCGACGACGCGCGCGATGATTTCGCGCACGTCGAAGGGCGTGCGTGGGTTTACTGGAATCACGCCGTCGAGTTCGGCGGTGTCTACAGCCGGCGCGAGTGGTGTTTGGCGATTAATATGTAAGTATTTGATTATATTGATATTTTTTATGGAGGTGCGAACGAGCTTCAACGCATGGGCATCGTTTTCCGCAAGATGATCGGCGACGCCCGAAAGCCGCGTGTGCACGTCGGCGCCGCCCAGCGCTTCGGCGCTGACGACTTCACCGGTGGCCGCTTTCACCAGCGGCGGGCCCGCCAAAAAAATTGTGCCTTGATTTTTGACGATGATGGTTTCGTCACTCATCGCCGGCACATACGCGCCGCCGGCGGTGCACGAGCCCATCACGCACGCAATCTGCGCAATACCCGCGGCGGACATGCGCGCCTGGTTGTAAAAGATGCGCCCGAAGTGCTCGCGATCGGGGAACACTTCATCCTGGCTCGGCAAATGTGCGCCGCCGGAATCGACGAGATAAATACACGGCAGCCGATTTTCAAACGCGATTTCCTGCGCGCGCAAATGTTTTTTCACCGTGAGCGGGTAATATGTGCCGGCTTTCACCGTCGCGTCGTTGGCGACGATCATGCAGGCGTTGCCGCTCACCGTGCCGATGCCGGTGATGATGCCGGCGGCGGGTACCGCCTCGCCGTAGACCTCGTGCGCGGCGAGCGGGGAGAGTTCCAGAAACGGCGTGTCTGGATCGAGCAACGCGGCGACGCGTTCGCGCGGCAGCATCTTGCCGCGTGCGGTGTGGCGGCTGTGCGCGGTTTCGCCGCCGCCTTGTTTTGTGGTGGCGGTGATGTGTTCGAGCGTCGCCACGCGCTCACGCATCGCCTGCGCGGCGGCGGTGAATTCGGGGCTGGTGGGTTTTAGTTTGGTTTTGATGACGGGCATATGAAGGCTTCAATACCATTCGAGAGCAAATCTACCCGTTCGGGCTGAGCCTGTCGAAGCCCGTTCGAACTTGATCGCCCTTCGACAAGCTCAGGGCGAACGGATGCCATAGGATGCGTGCTAACTCAGCACTGTGCCAATTCTGCTTGATACAGCGCCAGCATGTTCGCATCAAAGCACGCAAAAACGATTTTTTGGAAATAATCATCACGCGCCACCGCGCGGCACGCTCGCACCGCAATCGCCACCGCTTGCTCCAGCGGATACCCATAAACACCGCAACTGATCGCCGGAAACGCAATGGTCTTCACGCCATGCTTGGTCGCGAGTGCAAGACTTTGTTGGTAACAAGAAGCGAGCAACGCCGGCTCACCTGCACGCCCGCCTTGCCAAACGGGGCCAACGGTGTGGATCACGTGCTTCGCCGGCAGTTGGTAGCCGCGCGTGATTTTGGCGTGGCCGGTTTTACAGCCGTTCAAGGTGCGGCATTCGGCCAGCAACGCCGGCCCCGCCGCGCGATGGATTGCACCATCCACACCACCGCCACCCAACAACGATGTGTTTGCTGCGTTGACGATCGCGTCTACTTTTAGCGTGACGATGTTCGCCTGAACGGCTTCGATTTGCGCGGCCATCGGATCACCAAGGCTTGGTCAGCCACCGCTCGACTTGCTCCAACCGATCCACCCCCCAAAACGGCTCGCCGTCGATCACGATGTAGGGCGAACCAAACACGCCGCGCTCGATGGCGGCATCGACTTCGGTTTTGGTGCGCTCCTTCACCGCGGGGTCATCGAGTGCTTGCATCACACTCGCCTTATCCACGCCGAGTTTGGCGGCGATGTTGGCGGTGACTTCGCTGCTGGAGATATCGCGATCCTCGGCGAAGTAGGCGCGGTAAGCGGCTTGCGCAAACGCTTTGGCTAGCGCCGCGTCGCGCGCGTTCAGCCAGTAAAACACGCGGCAGGGTGTGACCGTGTTGATCGGGAATTTGCCGGGCATTTTGATTTTGACGCCGAGTAATCGTGCCGAGCGCGCGACATCGTGCATGGCGTAGCTGCCCTTCATCGGGATGCCGACCAAGGGCTGCATGCCGTTCATTTTGAATACCGCGCCGAGCAGCATCGGCCGCCAATTCACGCTGCGGCCATGCTGAGCGGCGAGGGCCTCGATTTTTTCCGCGGCGAGGTAGCCGTAGGGCGAGGAAAAATCAAAATAAAAATCGATGGGGTTGGCCATGGGCACCTCCGATCAGCTTTTGTAGGATGGGTGGAGCGTAGCGCAACCCATCACGCCATGTCGAATGCACAACGATGGGTTACGCGTAGCCTGTCCTGAGCTCGGTCGAAGGACTCCACCCATCGTGACGGTTTTAGCGGCGCAGCGCGGCTAGCCGGTCCAGTGCTTCAAGGGTTTCCTGTTCCAGCGTGGCCACCAATTGCGCTGTGGTCATTTCGCGCGCCAACGGCGCCGCTTGCCCCGCCCACATCGAGACAAAATCGGGATTACCCGCCTTGGCCGAGGCGACACGCAGCGCGCCGGTCAACGTATTTTGCGCGGGGAAGACGAGTTGCGGCGCATTGTTATCGTTCATCTCACGCATAAAACGATTGGCAAGCCCGCGCGCAGGTTTACCGGAGAATTTTTCGGTCACCATGGTGGTGTCTTCACGCGCGGCCAGCAGATATTGTTTATGCACCGCCGGCGCGCCGCTTTCCACGCACGGAATAAACGCCGTGCCCAACTGCGCGCCTTGCGCGCCGAGCGCCAGCACCGCGGCGATGCCGGCGCCATCCATGATGCCGCCCGCCGCGACCACGGGGATGTTCACCGCGCGCACGATCAGGCGCGTCAACGCCAGTGTACCAGTCATCGCTTCGTACGGATTGCGTAAATATGAGCCGCGATGGCCGCCGGCTTCCGCGCCTTGCGCGATAATGAAATCCACGCCCGACGCCTCGAGATGCCGTGCTTCTTCCACGCAAGTCGCGCTGCCGCCGGTTTTGATGCCGCGCTCGCGCATGCGTTTTAGACGCTCGGCGGGCAAATCGCCCAAGTGAAACGTTACCACCGCGGGTGTTAAATCTTCGGCCATCGACAACTGCGCATTGAGATCGGGCGCGTACGGCGCGCGCACCGGCGCGGGCGCGGGCAAGCCGAGCGATTGGTAGTAGCGCGTCAAAGCATCGATTGCGGCGTGCTGTGTTTCGGGGGCGACCGGCGGCGGCGCATCGTTCACAAAAAAATTCAGATTGATCGGCGCATCGGTCAGCGCGCGCACCGCCTGGACATCGCCCGCCATTGCTTCGGGCTGGGTGTAGGCAAAACCAAACGAGCCGAGGGCGCCGGCTTGGCTCGCGGCGGCGACCAGTGCGCGGGCAGTGATGCCGCCCGCCATCGGTGCTTGAATGATAGGGAGCCGTGTGCCGAGCAAGTCGCACAATGAGGTTGAGAGTCGAGTCATGCCGTTAAAAAATATCAATAAAATCAGATACTTATAAAATATCGGGCCTGCAAGGCTGGGCAAGCCCCTATCATCGATAGTAACGCGCCCGCGCTCGCATGCCCACGGGCGCGTGGCCAAGGCACGCGCATGGCGGCACCGTCTGCTGTTAGCGCCGTAGCCTGGCGTGCGCGCCGTGCGTGGTACAGTGGGCATTCTACAAAGTTTGGAGGTCCGCATGATCCTCGAGGGCGGTTGTCATTGCGGTGCGGTACGTTATCGCATCGAAGGCGACGCGATCACCCACGCGTTATGCCATTGCAGCGATTGCCGCCGCCACGCCGGCGCGCCGATGGTGGGCTGGACGATGTATCCGATCGACGCGCTGAGAATCACCAAAGGCAGCCCCAAGGTCTACGCCTCGTCCGAACACGGCCGGCGGCACTTTTGCGGCGACTGCGGCACCGGCTTGTTGTATTACAACGCTCATATTTTGCCAGGCATCGTCGACGTGCAAAGCGCGACCTATGACGATCCGCAAGCCGTTCCCGCACGTGTGCACATACAAGTGGCCGAACGCCTAAGCTGGATGGTCAAGGCGCATGAGCTGCCGGCGTTCGAGCGCTATCCACCGCAGTAGCGTAAACGTTTGAGTGCGCGCACCAGCGCGCTACGCACGCATTGCGCGCGCGCGCAGCGCGTGTAGCAGCGGCGCGGCGCTTCTTAGCACGAGGTCGGCGAGAAACAGCAGCAAGCCCAGCACGGCGAGGGCCCACCAGCCGTCGTTGCCGCGCAAGGCCTTGCCTGCCGCCGGCGTGTAAAGGCGATTTAAACCCGCTGCAAGTTCTTGCGCATCCAACAGCTCGCCCCCGGTTTCCCGCGCGAGCCGTGTAAGGGCCTCGAGGTTGGGTTTGAGTTCACGGTATTCGCGCGGATAAGCGGCGATGTACGGCACGGTGGTCACCGCCGCGGGCTGCGCTTCGCCGTCTTGCGCGTACAGCGTCAGGAAATGGGCGCCGCGCTCGCGCGGCGTGAACGCGCCCTCATAGCGGCCCGGCGCGGTCTGCGTCAGCGCATGCTCCAGCGTTTTGCCGCTGGGGCCGGTGAGTTTGCCGTTAAGGTCCAGTTGATTCAGGAAGCGCCCATCCGCGGCGGCGATATCGGCAACCACGCGCACCGCGTCGCCATCGGCGAGGAATGTCACGCGCGTGCGCGCCTCGTCGATGCGGCGCATGGTGGCGCGCGCCAGTTGGCTCGACCACTGCGGCAGGTTGTGCCAGGCCACCCATTCGCGGCCCCAACGCCCGGTGAGATCGGAGGTGAACGCCATTACCCGCCCCAGCCCGTGCCGCCAAGACACCAGCAGCGGATCTTCGCCTGCGTTCATCAGCAGTTGCGCGCCCGGCTTAGGATAGGTGAGCACGTAGCCGCGCAGCGGCGGCAACGCGCGCGCGTTGAAACCCCGCATCGGCCCAGTGGTCTGCGCGATGCCGGGCGCGAACGTGCGCTCGATCAATAAGTCGCGCGAGATCAGCAGTGTCTCCGCGGTGAAGATCTGCGGCACCAAATGCGGATCGACCGCGATGTAGCCGCGCCCGTTGCCGCCGCGCGCGAGATCGGCGAGCAGCGTCACATCGGCGTCGCTGCCCACCGAAACCGTCGACACCGTGACGCCCGCCTTGGCCAGATCGGCGGCGAGCGAATGAAAATCACCCTTTTCGGAAAGCCCGTCGGAGAGCACGATGACATGCTTGATCGCCGCCTGCTTGTCGAGGATGGCGCGCCGCGCTTGCAGCATGGCATCGTAAAGCTTGGTGCCGCCGTCGGCGCGCAGCGTGGTCAGTGCATCGCGGATCCACTCGCCGCGCCCGACCGGGCGAAACGGCGCCGTCCAGTGCCAGGCCGCGTCAAAGCCGAGAATGCCGATCTGATCGGTAGGGTTCATGATATCAGCCGCCGCGACCACCGCGGCTTTCGCCAGATCGAGCTTGGTGTCACCTTCGGGGCCGCCGCCCATGCTGCCCGATTTGTCGATCACGAACAGCAGCGCCACATGCGGCAGATCGAGCCGCGCCGGCGGGCGCATGTCCACCGGCAGCACGCGCTCGAGCGGCGTGCGAAAGTAGCCGCCCGCGCCGTAGGCCTGGGTACCGCCGATGACGATGAGCCCGCCGCCCAGATCGCGCACATAGGCGGCGATGTTCTCCATCTTTGCGTGCGTCAACTGAAACGCCGGCACGTTTTCCAGCACCACCAGTTCGTAGGCGGACAGCGCCTCGATGGTGAGTGGGCTCGCCTGCGGGCTGGTCTGCACCACGCTAAACCCCTGCGCCCCGAGCGCACGCGCGAAATGGCTCTGGCCGCCGCGCTCCGAGGACACCACCAGCACGCGCGGCGGGCCTTTCACCTGCACCACGCCGCTCAACGCGTTGTTCTCCGCCAGGGTATCGTCTTTGGCCTCGACGATGAGTTCGTAGCCGTGGCTGCCGTGCTGATCGAGACTGTCGCGAAACGTGATCTCGTTCACCCCCGCCTTTAGCGTCAGCGCGCGCGTGGCGAGCGGCACGCCGGCGCGCAGCAGCGTCACCCGCACTTGGGCTTCGCGCAGGCTCTCGATGCGGCCGGCGATCTCGAATGACTCGGCGCGGTCCACCTGCCGCGGCAGCTCGAGCGAGCTGACGAACACTTCGTTGCGCTCGCGCGCGAGGTTCACCGGCAAGGCCCACACCTGGGCGCCCTGCGCGCGCATCAACGGAATCACGCTCGCCATGTCGCCGCGGTTTTCATTGCCGTCGGAAATCAGCAGGATGCGGCCCAAGCGCCCTTCGCCGATCTGCGACAACGCGGCTTGCAGCGCGAGCTGCAGATCGCTGGCGTCGCCGTCCGGACGCGCGCTAAACGCCGCAGCGGGCGCGTCGTGGCGTGGCGCGAATTCCCACTCCGGCGTGCGTGCAAAGGCCATCAGCCCGGTGCGCGTCTTGGCGTGCGCCGCGCGTGTCGCCGTATCGATCACGCCGGGCGCGCTGTCCATCGCCTCCTGGCCCACGCTGTGGGATACGTCCACGCTGACGATGACATCGAGCGCTTGCGGCACCGGCTGAAAATTGCGCGGGTTCACGCACGCCGCCACCAGCAGCGCCAGCGCACCGGCGCGCAACAGCATCGGCGCCATACCGGGGCGCGTGCGGCGCGCCAGCAGCCCTTCGGCAAGCAGCAGCACGATCACCGCAACCAGCAGGAACAACCACAACGGCAGCGCCGCATCGGCGGCATGCTCTGTCGCGTTCGCTGCGGTGGGCGGCGTGGGCTCCAGGCGCGAGCGGATGTCCGACTCCGTCGTATCGAGCAAATTGACGGCGAAGCGGCCCGCGCGTTCGCCATGGTCCCCAGCGCCCGCGCGGCGATAGGTGTAGACACCCGCCTCGAAGGTATCCTCGAACAGCAGCGGATTGCTCGTCACCGCGCGCCGTTCCGTGCGGCCGGAGGGCGCGGTGATTTCGATTTCCTGCTCGCCCGGCGCGACATAGATCGGCATGACTTCACCGGCGCGCACTGCGTCGGCCGGAAACTCGCGGCGCCCGGGGCGGAACCATTCGAAGGCGCTGTGCAGAAGCAGCGGGAACGCCACCCGATACGGCAGGTCGCTCTCGGCCAGATCGAAGCCGAGGTAAAGCGCGCGCAAGCCGCGCCGCTCCCACGCCACCAGCAGCGGCCCATCGACCCCTTGCGCCAGCACCTGGCTGTCGCCCTCGGCGGTAACGCGCAGCGCCTTGCGCACTTGCAGATCGCCCAGGTTAAGGCCCGCGGTGAGCGGATGCCTTTCGAGCGCTGCGTTCACCCGTGCCGTTGCCGTGTGGCCGTGCAGCGTGAGGTTAAGATTCGGCGCCACGGTGTTGATGAGAATCACGTTGCCCGTGGTGAGCGTGGGCGCGGGCGGGCCGTCGAACACCATCACGTCGTAGGCCTCGGCTGGACTGGCGGCGCGTTGCGCTGCCTCGGCCTCCCAGGCGGGCAGCATGGTCAGCTGCACGCGCGGAAAAACGCGCAACAGACGGCTTAACGCGGGATTGCCGGGCCCGACGTAGAGCAAGCGCACGGTGCTCTGCGCGCTGGTGGTGAGCACGGCGCGATTATCGGTGGCGAAGTCATCGTCGATCTCAAGCTGCGCGATCAGGGTGCCCGCGGGATCGCCGCTAAACGGGTGGACCACGACGCGCTGCGCGCCGGGTGCGATGTCCAGCGCTTCACTGGCGATGCGCACATCGCCCAGCGCCAGCGTCAGCGGCGCGCGCACGCCGCGGGTGCCGAAGTTGCGCACCGTCGCCATTACCTCATACCCCGCGGCGGCGTCGGCGCGGCGGCGCAAACCGAGGCCGACGATGCCCACGTTTTCGCTACCCCCGGTGATCTCGATAACGCGCAAGTGACCCGACTCGCGCCCGAAGTCTTGCGCGCCGGCAAATGCGCCGTCGGTGACAACGACAACGCGGTCGTGGCCGCCCTTGCTCAAAAAGGAATGGCCCAGCACCACGGCGTCCCTGACGTTGCCGGGCGCATCGGTGGCCGACAGTTCGCGCGCGGCGAGCCTTAAGCGTTCGCGATCTGCGGTATAGGGCACGATGAGCCGCGGCTTTACCCCGGCGCCGATCAGCATCATGCGGCCCGCGGCGGGGAGCGCATCGATCAGCGTATAAAGCTCGCGACGCGCCGCCTCGAAGCGCGTGCCCGCGGGGCCTTTGGCCTTCATGCTGGCGGAGAGGTCGACCACCACCACGGTGTCCCCGCTCACGCGGCCAAAGCGGGTAAGGGCGGGATCGGCGAGTGCGGCGATCAGCAGCACCGCCGCGATCAGTTGCAACACCAGCAGCAGATTCTTGCGTAAAAACCAGCCTAGCCGCGTGGTCAAGGAGCGTTCCGCCAACACCCGCTCCCAGATGAATAGTGCGGTCGTCGGCTGCTTCGGGCCGCCGCGGCGCAGGCTGTGCAGATACAGGATGAGCGGCACCGCCGCCAACACGGCCAGCAACGCAAACGGCAGTCCCCACGACATGGGCCGTTATCCCTAGCTCACGCTCGCCGTCTGCCGCAGCGACTTCAACACAAATTCGTCGAACGGCACGCGCGTCATGGTGCGCAGGTAATCGATGTTCAGGCCCGCGCACGCGCTTTCGATGTCGCGAAAATAGTTCGCGAGTTCCGCGCGGAACCGGCGTTCGAGCGCCTCGTCGATGTAGAGCTGGCGCTCGCGGCTGCCTTCCGCGTCGATCAGCGTGAGCTCGCCCGACAGGCTGGGCTCGCAATCGTTTTCGTCGAGCACGTGGACCACCAGCACCTGATGCCGGCGCCGCCTGAGTTCCTCCACCGCGTAGCGCCAACCATCGGGGTCGAGCAGATCGCTGATGAGCACCACCAGGCCGGGCCGCGCAAACACGGCGGCGAAGCGGCGGGTCGCCGCAGTCAGATCGGTGGCGCCGCCGTACGATAGCGCATCAAGAAAGGTAAA
>VGIF01000026.1 GCA_016868015.1 Betaproteobacteria bacterium | reverse complement strand
AGAACGCCAATCGCGCCTTTGCGATGCTGGCGATGGTGAACATTTACAAATGGGATAGGCCGCTCACGGGATAAGTGCGTGCAGCGGAAGCCTAAAACGGCGAAAAACACCGAATTAAACATCGAAAGCGCCTTCGGCCTGATGAAATCAGCATTCATTTCGCATAATCGGCATCATCGCTTTCCTCGGGCGCACCTTTTACCTACTTGATCAGCGTATCCTTAAACAACTGCTGATCGTTAATGTAGCCGATCACCGCGTCGGGCGTTAAGTAGCGCACGCTGCGCCCCGCGGTAATTGCGGCGCGGATTGCGGTGGCGGAGATATCCAGTAGCGGTATCGGCACCACCGCGATCATGCCCGCCGGCGAGTGGGTGAACGGTTGGGTGTCGTGCACACACCGCTCGCCAAATACCTGTGCTAGCGCCGCATCCTTGATATCGCACAACGTTGCGCCCGGGCGCTGCGCCACCGCGATGTGCGCGATATTCAGAATCTCGCGCCAACGGTACCAGGTGTGAAACGCGATAAACGCATCCGCGCCCATGATCAGGGTGAGTGCGCAAGCGGCGCCGACTTCGGCACGTATCGCGGCCAGGGTGTCGACGGTGTACGAAGGGCCCGCGCGATGGATTTCGCGATCATCCAGCACGAACAGGGGATTGCCGGCTATCGCCAGGCGCACCATCGCCACGCGCTGTTGCGCGGCGGTTTGCGGCGCGGCGCGGTGCGGCGGCGCGCAAGCGGGGACAAAACGAATTTGGTGCAACGCCAGCGTTTGCGCCACTTCCTGCGCAAGCCGCAAGTGACCGAAGTGGATCGGGTCGAACGTGCCGCCGAGAATACCGATGGCCGCGGGTGTCAATATCGCCTGAACCCTCAGAGCGCCAAGCGGCGGATGTCCGCCAGCGTTTGCGTGAGAAACGATACAAAGCGCGCGCCCTGCGCGCCATCGATCACGCGATGGTCGTACGACAACGACAGCGGCAGCATCAGCCGCGGCTTGAACGCCCCGCCCTCCCCTGGGTGCCAAACCGGCTTCATCACCGATTTGCCCACGCCGAGGATGGCGACTTCCGGCGCGTTGATGATCGGCGTGAACAGGGTGCCGCCGATGCCGCCGAGACTTGAAATCGAAAATGAGCCGCCCTGCACGTCGTTCGGCGTGATTTTGCCGGCACGCATGCGCTCGCCCACCTCACCCAATTCGCCCGCGAGTTCGAGTAAACCTTTTTTATCGACGTCGCGGATCACCGGCACCACCAGGCCGTTGGGCGTGTCGACGGCGACGCCGATGTGATAGTAGCGTTTTAACGTCAAGCTTTCGCCGTCGCCCGACAACGACGAATTAAATTCGGGGAACTGCTTTAACGCCACCACCGCGGCTTTCATCGTAAAAACGAGCGGCGTGAGCTTAACCCCTTTGGCCTTGGCGGTATCGGCCTGCGCCTTGCGAAACGCTTCGAGCTCGGTGATGTCCGCTTCGTCGTGCTGCGTGACATGCGGAACGTTGAGCCAGTTGCGATGCAGGAATCCGCCGGATAGTTTGCGGATGCGCGACAAGGCCTTGACTTCGATCGCGCCAAATTTGGCGAAATCCACTTGCGGCAAGGGTGGCAGATTAAAGCCCAACCCACCACCAGCGCCACCCGCTGGCGCTTGCGGCTGCACCAGCGCTTGTTTGACGAAGGCTTGCACGTCTTCGCGCAGAATGCGTTCTTTAGGCCCGCTGCCCTTGACGCGCGACAGATCGACACCCAGTTCGCGCGCGAATAGCCGCACCGAGGGGCTCGCGTGCGCCAAGCGATGCGCGGTGCCGTCAATCGGCATCGGTGCCGGCGCTTGCGGCGCGGGCGCAGCCGTTGCGCGTGCCGGAGCCGGTGCCGGGGCAGGCGTCGGCGTTGCAGGCTTCGCCGGAGCAGGCGCGGTCTTTTCCGCCGCTGGCGCGGCAGTAGCACCAGCCACCGCTTCCAAAACCAACACGGGAGTGCCTTTCGACACCTTGTCGCCGGTCTTGATCAGAATCTGTTTCACGACGCCGGCGGCCGGCGAGGGCACATCCATGGTCGCTTTGTCCGACTCCAGCGTGAGCAGCGAATCCTCGGCCTTTACCGTGTCGCCCGGCTTGACGAACACCTCGATCACCGGAATGTTTTTAAAGTCGCCGATGTCGGGGACGGTTACTTCAATGACGTTAGCCATGATGAGCGCAAGATTGGATCGCGAGACGGTTTACGTAAGTATTTGATTTAATTAATTATTTTATACAGAGCTGGGGCTGGGCTTTGCGGGGTCTACGCCGTAGCGTTTAATCGCCGCGCTTACCTTGTCGCGTGAAATCGCCTCCAGATCGGCGAGCGCTTTAAGTGCCGCGACCGCGACATAGTTGCGATCGACTTCGAAAAAACGCCGCAGCGCGCGCCGCGTATCGGAGCGGCCAAAGCCGTCGGTGCCGAGCACCGCATAATGCTGCGTCGGCAAAAACGCGCGGATTTGATCGGCATAGGTCTTCATGTAATCGGTGGCGGCGATTACCGGCCCCGCGCGATCCTTCAAACATTGCTCGACGTACGACAAGCGCGGCTCGTCCTCCGGGTGCAGCATGTTCCAGCGTTGCGCGTCGAGGCCGTCGCGCCGCAATTCGTTAAAGCTGGTGACGCTCCAGATATCGGCGGTGACACCAAAATCTTTTTCCAGCATGTCGGCGGCGGCGATCACTTCACGCAGGATGGCGCCGCTGCCCAGCAGTTGCACGCGCGGCGCGTTCTTCTTCGCCTTGCCCTCCGCGAAGAGATACATGCCGCGCAGGATGCCCTTTTCCACGCCTTCGGGCATCGCCGGATGCGCGTAGTTTTCATTCATCACGGTGATGTAATAGAACACGTCCTCCTGGTTCTGATACATGCGCCGCATGCCGTCTTGTATGATCACCGCGAGCTCATACGCGAACGTCGGGTCGTAGGCGATGCAATTGGGCACGGTGGAAGCCAAAATATGGCTGTGACCGTCCTCGTGCTGCAAGCCTTCGCCGTTTAACGTGGTGCGCCCCGCCGTGCCGCCCAGCAGAAAGCCGCGCGCGCGCATGTCGCCGGCGGCCCACGCCAAATCGCCGATACGCTGAAAGCCGAACATCGAGTAGAAGATGTAAAACGGAATCATCATCTGCGCGTGCGTGCTGTAGGCGGTGGCCGCGGCGATCCACGAACTCATCGCGCCCGCTTCGTTGATGCCTTCCTGCAGAATTTGCCCCGATTTGTCTTCCTTGTAGAACATCAACTGGTCGGCATCCTGCGGCGTGTACAACTGGCCGACCGAGGAGTAAATGCCGAGCTGGCGGAACATGCCTTCCATGCCGAAGGTGCGCGATTCATCCGGCACGATCGGCACGACGAGCTTGCCGATTTTTTTGTCACGCACAATGGTGTTCAAAATGCGCACAAACGCCATGGTGGTCGAAATCTCGCGGCCTTCGGTGCCTTTGAGTTGCGCTTCGAACGCGCTGAGCGCCGGCACTTCCAGCGCCTCGGCCTTACGCCGGCGCGCGGGCAGCGAGCCGCCCATCGCTTCGATGCGGTTGCGCAGATATTTCATCTCCGGTGTATCCTCCGCCGGGCGGAAAAACGGCACGTCTTCAACCTGCCCCTCGGGGATCGGCACATTAAAGCGGTCGCGAAACGATTTGATCGACGAGGTGCCCATCTTTTTTTGCTGATGGGTGATGTTCTGCCCCTCGCCCGCTTCACCCATGCCGTAACCTTTGATGGTCTTGGCCAAAATCACCGTGGGCTGGCCCTGGTGTTTAAACGCCGCCGAGTAGGCGGCATAAATTTTGTGCGGATCATGCCCGCCGCGGTTTAAGCGCCAGATGTCGTCGTCCGACATGTTCGACACCAGGTCGAGCAGCTCCGGGTACTTGCCAAAGAAATGCTTGCGCACAAAAGCGCCGTCCGCGGACTTAAACGTTTGGTATTCGCCGTCGACGCATTCTTCCATGCGCTTTAACAGCATGCCGGATTTGTCCTTCATGAACAGCGGATCCCAGTACGAGCCCCAGATCACCTTGATCACGTTCCAGCCGGCGCCGCGAAAATCCGCTTCCAGTTCCTGGATGATTTTGCCGTTGCCGCGCACCGGGCCATCGAGCCGCTGCAAATTACAGTTGATGACGAAGATCAAGTTGTCGAGTTTTTCACGACCGGCAAGCGCGATCGCGCCCAGCGATTCCGGCTCGTCCATTTCGCCGTCGCCCATGAACACCCACACCTTGCGGCCCTGGCGCTCGACCACGCCGCGGTCGCGCAGATAACGCATAAAGCGCGCCTGATAAATCGCCATCAGCGGCCCCAGGCCCATCGACACCGTGGGGAACTGCCAAAAATCGGGCATCAGCCACGGGTGCGGGTAGGAGGACAAACCCTTGCCGTCGACCTCTTGCCGAAAATGCGTCAGTTGATCTTCGCTGATGCGCCCTTCGAGATACGCGCGCGCGTAAATGCCTGGCGCGGAGTGGCCCTGGAAAAAAATCAAATCGCCGAGGAAATGATCGTTCGCCGCGCGAAAAAAATGATTAAAGCCGACGTCGTACAACGTCGCCGCCGAGGCAAAACTCGCAATGTGCCCGCCCAACTCGGAGGATTCTTTATTGGCGCGTACCACGGTCGCCATTGCGTTCCAGCGCACCAGCGAGCGGATGCGATGCTCCATCTCCGAGTCGCCCGGTGAACGCTCCTCGCGCTCGGGCGGGATGGTGTTCAGGTAGGCGGTGTTGGCGTTATACGGAATGTAGGCGCCGGCATTGCGCGCGCGCGCCACCAGTTGTTCGAGCAAAAAGTTGGCGCGGGCAGGCCCTTCGCGCTCGATCACCGCTTCGAGGGCATCCAGCCACTCGCGCGTTTCCCGCGGATCGGCGTCAGGGGACAAATCTTTGAGGTCCATGGGGTGTTACCTTGCTGGTCTTTGTGGGACTTGTGAAACGGGCACAAGCACTTTTGATGCCCGCGCGCGAGCGTTGCATTATAACATTCGTGTTTTTAGGCCAATCTGGCCGACAGTCCGTCGATATAACGTAAGTTATTGCTTTTATTAATTATTTTATCTGAACAACCGGTTTGATCCCGATCGTCGTGCTGATCCGCTCGGCACTGGCGCGCGCTTCATTCGGGTTCGCGTACGGGCCTGCGCGCACGCGAAACAAGCCCTCGCGCGTCACCACCTGTATCTGCTCGCCCAGCCACGCCACATCGGCGCGCAACCGTGACGCATAGGCTTCGGCGTTTTCCTTGTTGCCGAACGCGCCCAACTGTAAAAACACCGCGCCGTTTTCGTTGGCCGCGGGTATCGCGCGCGCTTCGGGTGCGGCGGCCTTGCTCTCGGGCGCAGCCGGCGGCGCGGCGGCAACCGTTGGCTGCGCGCCCGGCTGTAAAAGCTCCACATCCACCAGCGTGCTGCCGCCCTTTAACATGCCCAGCTTATGCGCGGCGGTATACGACAAATCGATCAAGCGGTTGTCGATAAACGGGCCGCGATCATTCACCCGCACCACCACCGAACGGCCGTTGGCGACGCTGGTCACCCGCACATAGCTCGGCAGCGGCAGGGTGGGATGCGCCGCGCTCATCGCGTACATGTCGTAGGGCTCGCCGATGGAGGTGAGCTTGCCGTGATAGCGCCGGCCATACCACGTCGCAACGCCGCGCGCGCGGTACGGCGCCAGCGCGGTCATCGGCACATAGTGCCGTCCCATCACCGTGTAGGGACGCATCGCGCCGCGATGCAAGGGCTCCGTGCGTGGCACCGCATCTTCGATGGCGTCGATGTTGGCCGGCGGTTTGTCGCCGGGGCCATCGTCCAGATAATAACCGCCGCCGCGCGGGAATTGGCCGGGCGCCGGCGCGGGCGCGAGTGGCGGGGGCGGTGCTTTAGCAACCGGCGGCGGCGCTTCCTGACGTTGCGGTGGCGTGCCGCAAGCGGTGAGCACCGCCAAAAATATCGCCGATAACCAGCGAAGGATGAAAACCTTGCCGATCGCGCCGCTGTTGCATGGGTTCATTCCGATATCCGCCTTTAGCTATTCATCAACTTGCGGTGCGTCTGGATGCTCATCAGGATGCCCAATCCCAGGCACAGCGACACCAGCGAGGTGCCACCGTAGCTGATCAACGGCAGCGGAACGCCCACCACCGGCAAAATGCCGATCACCATGCCCATGTTGACAAACGCGTAGGTGAAAAACGACATGGTAATCGCCCCGGCAAGCAGCCGCGTAAACGTCGTCGGCGCGTTGGCGGCAATCATGAGGCCGCGAAAAATCACCAGCAAAAACAACGCCAGCAACACCAGGCTGCCGAGCAAGCCGAACTCCTCGGCGTACACCGCGAAAATAAAGTCGGTGGTGCGCTCGGGAATGAAATCCAGATGGGTCTGCGTGCCGTTCAGCCAGCCCTTGCCGGTCCAGCCGCCGGAGCCCACCGCGATGCCCGCCTGAATGGTGTGGTAACCCGCGCCGAGCGGATCTTGTGACGGATCGAGCAGGGTTAACACGCGCTGGCGCTGATAGCCGCGCATCATCGACCACACCACCGGCGCGCTTGCCAACGCGGCAAGGGCGAACCCGGCGATAATTTTCCACGGCAGTCCGGCAAGAAATATCACAAAGCCGCCGCTACCCAAGATCAGCAGCGCGGTGCCCAAATCCGGCTGACGCAAGATCAACACGGCCGGCACCATCAGGATCAGCCCCGCCAGCGCGAAATTACGCAGCTTTAACGTGCCTTCGTAGCGATGGAAATACCACGCCAGCATCAGGGGTGCGGCGATTTTCATCAACTCCGAGGGCTGAATGCGCGTAATCCCGATATTCAACCAGCGCCGCGCGCCGTTGACCACTTCGCCCCTGAGCGCGACCGCGATCAGCAAAACGATGCCCACGGCGAACACCGGCACCGCGATGCGCATCAAATAATGCGGCGGCACTTTGGCCGCCACCCACAACACGGTGAGCGCCACCAGCATGTTGATGATTTGCCCGGACATGCGCCCCCAACCGGCATTGGACGCGCTGTAAAGCGCCACCAGCCCCGCGGCCATTAACAGCAACACGCCCCCCAGCAGCGGCCCATCGATGTTCGCGGCGAACGCGCGGCCGGCGCGGCGCAGGTAGTAAGCGATCATCGTCAGCCCTCCTTGCCCAGCAAATAATAGTCGAGCACCTTGCGCGCGATCGGCGCTGCGGAGCGCGCGCCGAAGCCGCCGTTTTCCACGATCAACGCCACCGCGATCTTGGGATCTTCCGCCGGCGCATAAACGATGAACAACGCATGATCGCGATGCCGCTCGGCGACCCAGCTTTCAACATAGCGCTCGCCCTGTTTGATGGCAATCACCTGCGAAGTGCCGGTCTTGCCGGCGCTGGTGTAGCCCGCGCCGGCAAACACCCGGGCGCTGGTGCCGCTGATGTTCACCCCCACCATCGCGCGTTTGACCACCGCCAGGTGCTCGCGATCCCAATCGAGTCTGCGCAGCGGCGCAGGCTCAACCGGCGTGCGCGCTTGGGTGCGCGCGTCTTCGATATAGTCGACCACGTGGGGGCGAAACATCACCCCATCGTTGGCGAGCGTGGCGGTGGCCGCCGCCAACTGCAACGGCGTGTACGAGTTGTAGCCCTGGCCAATTGACACGCTGACGGTTTCGCCCGCGAACCAATCGCGGCCGAACCGTTTTTTCTTCCATTCGCGCGACGGTAACGTGCCGGCCGCCTCGCCGGTAATATCGATGCCGCTGCGCGCGCCGAAACCCACCGAGGACATGAACTTCGCGATGTTATCGATGCCCAGATCGTTGGCGAGGATGTAATAGTAGGTGTCGCTGGAGACTACGATGGACTTGTGCATGTCGACCCAGCCATGGCCGCCAACCACGCTATCTCGAAACTGGTGATTGCCAAGCCAGAAATAACCGGGGTCGGCAAAACCCTGCTGCGGCGTGCGCTTGCCGTAAGTCAGCGCGGCCAGCGCCATGAACGGCTTAAACGTCGAGCCCGGCGGATAGGTGCCGGCCAGCGCGCGATTCAACATCGGGCGGTCAGGGGAGTCGCGCAGCTCCTTCCAGCTTTGCGGATCGATGCCTTCGACGAACAAGTTGGGATCGAAACTGGGGGTACTCACAAACGCCAGCACGCCGCCGGTCTTCGGTTCAATCGCCACCAGCGCGCCGCGCCGGTTGCCAAAGGCCTTGAAAGCAAGCGCCTGCAAACTGGTATCGATATTGAGCACCAGATTGGCGCCGGCGACCGGCGGGGTGCGCGAGAGCACGCGCACCGCGCGCCCAGCGGAGTCGATCTCCACGCGATCCACGCCGGTGGTGCCGTGCAGCACGCGCTCGTAGTGCTGCTCGACGCCCATCTTGCCGATGTGGTCGGTGCCGCGGTAATTGGCGAGTTCGCCGGCTTCGTCCAGGCGCTCCACGTCTTTTTTATTAATGCGCCCGATGTAGCCGATCACATGCGAAAACAGTTCGCCCTGCGGATAGTGGCGAAACAAGCGTGCCTTGATCTCCACGCCGGGAAACTGGTAACGCCGCGCCGCGAAGCGTGCGATTTCGTCATCGGATAATCGATTGCGGATCGGCAAACTCTCGAAGCTCTTACTCTCCTCGGACAATTGCTTGAAGCGGCGGCGGTCGCGTGTCGTGATTTCGACGATTTCCGACAATCGCTCGATCAACGCATCGACATCGCCCACCTTGCTGGGGGTAATTTCCAGCGTATGGCCGGTGTAGTTGTGGGCAAGTTCCACGCCGTTGCGGTCGGTAATCGTGCCGCGCGCGGGCGGCGCAGGCAAAATGGCGATACGGTTAGCTTCCGCCAAGGTATGAAAATGCTCGTGCTGCGCCACTTGCAAAAAGGCAAAGCGCCCCGCCAACACCGCGAACATCAACACCACGAACACCGATAGCACCAACAAGCGGCGCTTGAATATCGCCTGTTCGCGTTGCGCGTCGCGAAACTCGGTGCCGCCGCCGAATAAACTCTTAGCCATGATCGGGATCAAGCCGCGGGCGCTGCGGCAACTTTAACAGGTAGGACAGCGCTGGCCACAGCAAAGCGCCCACCACGCTCCCCATGAAATACCAATAACCGGGGAACCCATACCCTGCGAGCAATCGAATCAACAGCACAATCACGTCGTTTAACAACAGCAGCGGCACCACGTGCAGCACCTGCGGCGTGATCGAAAATCGTTGCACGCGGCGGTGCAAAACGATCCCGGCGTAGGCGACTATGGTGTAGGCCAGCGCGTGTTCCCCCAGCAGGCGGCCGTCGGCGACATCCATCAGCAAGCCTAAAAACCACGGTATGGCGAATCCGATTTTGCGCGGTTGATCGATGCACCAATATAGCAGTACCAATACCACGAAATCGGGGCGCACGAGCAAGCCCCAGCCGCTCCACGGCAGCAGATTGGTCAGGAACGCCGCCACCAGGGTGAACACCACAAACCCGGTCTTGACGGGCTTTAGGATTTCCTCGGGCGTGCCGGGATAAAGGTTGATCATCCGCCCTTTCTGCCCCTGCGCGATCGCGCGCCTTTTTCCGCATCCTCCGCCGGCCGCGGCGGCATCGCCTCGGAGCCGCGCACCACGAATAACCGCGTATGGTTGCCCACGCCGCCCAGCGGACGGCATATCACCCTGGAAAACGTTGAAGCCGGATTGGTTTCAATCGACACCACTTCAGCCACCGGCAAGCCCGGCGCGTAAACCCCGTCGATGCCGGAGGTGACCAGTTGGTCGCCTTTTTGCACATCGGCGTTTTGCTGCACAAACTGCATCTCCAGCGCACCGTGCTGCCCCGTACCCACCAACACCGAGCGCAAACCGCTGCGCACGTTCAACACCGGCACCAGATGCCCCTTGTCCGAGATCAACGTCACCTCGGCGAGCAGCGGATAGGCGCGCGTAACTTGCCCCACCACGCCCGCCGCGTCGATCACCGGTTGGCCGTTTTGCACCTCGTGCTGCGTGCCCTTGTCGATGATGATGCGCTGCGAGAACGGATCACGCCCGGTGTACAGCACCTGGGCGAGCGTCAGCGGTTCCTTGCGTTGCTCGCGCGCCTGAAGCATTTTGCGCAAGTGCGCGTTTTCCGCTTCCAGCGCCTGGTTTTTGTGGGTCAGGATGGCGCTCTTGCCATGGTCGTGCACGAGGCGTGCATTCTCGGCGCGCAGCTCGCCGTGACTGACAAAAAATTCGCTCACGCGCTCAAACAAGCTCACCGGCGCCGCCGCGATGCGTTGCAGCGGAAACAGCACCACCGACACCACCTGGCGCACCGCTTCCAACTGCCGAAAGCGCGCATCCAGGATCAAAATCGCCAGCGACAGCAGGGCAAAAAACAGCAGGCGGACGAACGGGCTGGGGCCGGTGTTGAAAAAGGGCTCTGGCGTGTGTGCCATCACTCAGCCGTGAAAAACCTCAACCGCGCGAACGGGGCCGCCGGTCAATCGTCATACGCAAAAATGGTGTTGTAGCGCTCTTCAAGCGCCTTGCCCGAGCCGCGCGCCACACAGGTCAACGGATCCTCGGCGATCACCACCGGCAGCCCCGTTTCCTCCATCAACAAGCGGTCGATGTCGCGCAGCAGCGCACCGCCGCCGGTCAAGACCATGCCTTTCTCCGCGATGTCCGCCGCCAATTCGGGCGGCGTTTGCTCGAGCGCGGATTTCACCGCGCTGACAATGCTGTTTAACGGATCGTTCAGTGCTTCCAGAATTTCGTTGCTGGTGATGGTAAAACTGCGCGGGATGCCTTCGGCGAGATTGCGGCCCTTGACTTCCTTTTCGCGCACCTCGGAGCCGGGAAACGCCGAGCCGATTTCCTTTTTGATCTGCTCGGCGGTGGTCTCGCCGATCAGCATGCCGTAGTTGCGGCGGATGTAATTGATGATCGCTTCGTCGAACTTGTCGCCGCCCACCCGCACCGAACCTTTGTAGACCAGACCGCCGAGCGCGATCACCCCCACTTCGGTGGTGCCGCCGCCGACGTCCACCACCATCGAACCCGTTGCCTCGCCCACCGGCAAATCGGCGCCGATGGCCGCGGCCATCGGCTCTTCGATCAAATTGACTTTGGAAGCGCCCGCGCCCAACGCCGATTCGCGTATGGCGCGGCGCTCGACCTGGGTGCTGCCGCAAGGCACGCAAATGATGATGCGCGGGCTGCGTTTGAAAATGCGCGTGCGATGCACCTTGCGGATAAAGTGCTTCAACATTTGCTCGGTGACGGTGAAGTCGGCGATGACGCCGTCTTTCATCGGCCGTATCGCGGTGATGTTGCCCGGCGTGCGGCCCAACATCGCTTTCGCCGCGAGGCCAACATCCTGCATGACTTTTTTACCGTTGGGGCCGCCCTCTTGCCGAATCGCCACCACCGACGGTTCGTCCAACACGATGCCCTTGCCGCGCATGAAAATCAGCGTGTTCGCCGTACCCAGATCGATGGCAAGATCATCTTGAAAATAGTTGCTCAAAAAACCAAACATAGGGTCCTTCTATCGGTCTTTCTATCGGGGAAAACGCTGGGGGAAACGCCGCGCGCCAAAGCGCGCCAAGATGGGCGACTATGATACTCTTGGCGCTCGCGTTTTTGAAGGACGTTTTTAAAGGTTTTCGCGGATTATTTTATGGCTCTGACACTCACCGATGTGAAGCGCGTGGCGCAGTTGGCGCGCATCGCGATTGACGACACCGAAGCGCACGCCACGCACGCGCAACTGAGCGGCATTTTCAAGTTGATCGAGCAAATGCAAGCGGTCGATGTCAGCGCCATCACGCCGATGTCGCACGCGCAGGATGTGGTGCAACGGTTGCGCGATGACAAAGTTACCGAAACCAATCAACGCGAGCATTTGCAAGCGGCCGCGCCGCAAGTCGAAGGCGGCCTTTATCTGGTGCCCAAGGTCATCGAGTAAACGTTGCCAACCACAACCGCAAACCGGGCGCCATGTCGCACGCAACACTAAAACAGTTGTCTGATGGACTTGCCGCTGGAAAGTTCTCCAGCGTCGAGGTCACTCAAAATTTTATTAATAAAATCAATAACTTAAATAAATCGCTGAATTGTTTTATCAGCGTCGATGAAGCGCGCAGCCTGACCCAGGCGCGCACAGCGGACGCGTTACGCGCGGCGGGGCGGGCGCAGCCGCTCACCGGCGTGCCGATTGCGCAGAAGGATATTTTTTGCGCGCAAGGCTGGCTCACCACTTGCGGCTCGAAAATGTTGTCGAATTTTGTATCGCCGTACGACGCGCATGTCATCGAGCGCTTTAACCAGACGGGCGCGGTCAATCTTGGCAAGACCAATATGGACGAGTTCGCCATGGGCTCGTCCAACGAAACCTCGTTCTACGGCCCGGTGCGTAACCCGTGGGATCGCGAACGCGTGCCCGGCGGCAGCTCCGGCGGCTCGGCCGCCGCGGTGGCTGCGCGCATGGCACCGGCGGCCACCGGCACCGACACCGGCGGCTCGATACGCCAGCCGGCGGCGCTCACGGGCATCTGCGGGCTAAAACCCACCTACGGCGTGGTGTCGCGTTACGGCATGATCGCGTTTGCCTCGAGCCTCGATCAAGGCGGGCCGATGGCGCACACCGCCGAGGACATGGCGCTGATGTTAAACGTGATGGCCGGTTTCGATGCGCGCGACTCCACCAGCCTGCAGCGCGCCGCCACCGACTACACCGCCGATCTGGCCAGGCCGCTCGCGGGCTTGCGCATCGGTTTGCCGCGCGAGTTTTTCGCGCAAGGCGTGTCGGCCGATGTCGCCAAGGCGGTGGAAGCAGCCATCGCCGAATATAAAAAGCTCGGCTGCAGCGTGGTCGATGTCAACCTGCCCAACATGGGTTTGTCGGTGCCGGTGTATTACGTGCTGGCGCCGGCGGAAGCCTCCAGCAACCTGTCGCGCTTTGACGGTGTGCGTTACGGCTATCGCGCCAGGGATTACACCAATCTCACCGACCTCTATCAAAAAACCCGCGCCGAAGGTTTTGGGGCTGAGGTTAAACGCCGCATTCTGATCGGCACCTACGTGCTGTCACACGGCTATTACGACGCCTACTACATCCGCGCGCAAAAATTGCGGCGCTTGATCGCGCAGGATTTCACCAACGCATTCAAACAATGCGACGTGATGATGGGCCCGACCACGCCGTCCACCGCGTTTAAACTGGGCGAAAAGTCCGGCGACCCGGTGCAAATGTATTTGTCGGATATTTACACCATCGCGGTCAATCTCGCTGGGCTTCCGGGTATGTCGATCCCGTGCGGCTTCGATGGCGCGGGGCTGCCGGTGGGGCTGCAAATCATTGGCGATTATTTCTCGGAAGCGCGCATGTTGAATGTGGCGCATCGGTATCAACAGGTGACGGATTGGCACATGCGCACACCCAAGGACATCGGCGAGGGGGTGAGCGCATGAAATGGGAAGTCGTCATCGGCCTGGAAACCCACGCGCAACTGTCCACCGCGTCGAAAATCTTTTCCGGCGCATCGACCGCGTTCGGCGCCGAACCCAATACGCAAGCTTGCGCGGTGGACCTGGCGCTGCCGGGCGTGTTGCCGGTGCTGAATAAGGGCGCGGTGGAGCGCGCGATCCGCTTCGGCTTGGCGGTGGACGCGAATATCAATCGCCGCTCGGTGTTCGCGCGCAAAAATTATTTTTATCCCGATTTGCCCAAGGGCTACCAGATCAGTCAATACGAGTTGCCGGTGGTCGAAGGCGGCTCGATCAAAATCCACGTGGGTGAGATGGAAAAAACCGTACGTTTGACCCGCGCGCATTTGGAAGAGGACGCCGGTAAATCGCTGCACGAGGATTTTCAGGGCTCCACCGGCATCGATTTGAATCGCGCCGGTACACCACTGTTGGAAATTGTCTCCGAGCCCGATATGCGCTCCGCCGCCGAGGCCGTCGCCTATGCCAAGAAATTGCACGCGCTGGTGCGCTGGATCGACATTTGCGACGGCAACATGCAGGAAGGCTCGTTCCGTTGTGACGCCAACGTGTCGGTGCGGCCCGAAGGCTCCGATAAACTCGGCACGCGTTGCGAAATCAAGAACTTGAACTCGTTTCGTTTTCTGGAACAAGCGATCAACTTCGAAGTGCGCCGGCAAATCGAAATCATCGAGGACGGCGGTAAGATCGTGCAGGAAACACGGCTTTACGACCCCGACAAGGGCGAGACGCGCTCGATGCGCTCGAAAGAGGACGCGCATGATTATCGTTACTTCCCTGACCCCGATTTGTTGCCGTTGGAAGTAACGGAGCCGTTGATCAGTGAAACGAAGGAAAACCTGCCAGAACTTCCCGATCAACGACAGCAAAGATACGTAAGCGAGTTGGGACTATCTCACAACGAAGCGACTGCACTTACTGCGAATAGGGATATTGGTGACTACTTCGAAAGCGTCGCGCTTAGTTCACTCAAAAGCGGTGAGTCCCTTGGGAATGCCGACTTCAAGCTATGTGCGAACTGGGTAATAAACGATATTGCCGCAAAGATGAACGAGGAGGAAAACCTTCCTTCGTGGGCGTTTCGAGTGAGTTCGGATACAGTAGGGCGAATTATTTTACGGATTCGCGAAGGAGCAATTAACGCCCGGACCGGAAAGAATCTATTGGCAAGATTCTGGGAGGAAGGGCGGCGTAACTCGGAAGGAAGGGGCAACTACATCCATGGTGGAGCGCCCGACGAGACAGACGAAATCATCCGAGAAGAAGGCTTAGGGCAGGTATCCGACGCCGGCGCGATCGAAAAAATCGTCGACGAGGTGCTCGCCGCCAACGCGCAGCAAGTGGCCGACTACCAGGCGGGCAAGGAAAAGGCATTTAACTCGCTGGTCGGCCAGGCCATGAAAGCCACCAAGGGCAAAGCCAACCCGCAGCAGGTGAACGAGATCCTCAAACGCAAACTCGCGCAGTAAGCCTGCGCGAGTTTGCCTAGGGCGCGTTGGCCGGCGGCGTTCGCGCGCTTTATTTTTTGCCGGCGGCGGGGCTCGCCGGGGTCGCGGCGGTAGCGGTTACGCCCTTGAGTTCCAGGAAGCGCTTGCGTTGCTCGGCGTACTTGGCAATGGTGTCCTGCTTGGCTTTTTCGTTTTTGGCGATGTCGGCCTCGATGCGCGCCTTTTAGCGCGCCGTTTTGCTGGCTGATGAAATTGTCGAGCGCCTGCACTTCGCGATCGCGCTTTAAATCGATTTCTTTTTCGTTGGTGAAGATGTTGAGCAGCGCGTCATCCTGGCGCTTTTGCTCGCGCGCGCGCCTGGCGGCGTCTTCCTTGGCGAGCGCGGCTTCGCGCTCACGGGCCTGGCGCGCCGCGGCTTCTTCCGCGGATTCGCCGGTCTTGCGCACGTTACCCTGCTTGTCGAGCTCACGCGTGGCGCGGTTCTGATACTCCAGCGGCACGCGATCGCCGCAGCCGATGGTCTTGCCCGAGGCATCCTTCCAGCACACGATATTGCCGCCGCCCTTGCTTTGGGCGCTCACGGTCATCGCCGAAGCCGCGAGCGCGAGACCCGCCAGACCGATCAATGCATTGCGTAGTTTCATCGTTTGCCTCCTTAAGCCTTATGGTCAGTGGCGCGCGCTGTGGTGACCACCAGTTGCCGCGAACACCGCCCTGTGGGAGCATGGCCATCCGCATGCACTGCGGCCATTATACGGCGCGGTGACAACCAGCCCCCTACCAGTCATCATCCGTAATAGCGTCTCGCCTGGTAAAACGTTGACAGTATGCGTGTACTACAATTCGCCCGACAGGCAAAATTTCACACTTAAATCCGGCCACCGTTACCAATTTCACATGCTGCGCATCGTTTCGCTCAACTTAAACGGTATACGCTCGGCCGAGCGCAAGGGCTTTTTTCCCTGGCTCGCCCAGCACAAACCCGACATTCTATGCGTGCAGGAGATCAAGGCGCAGCAAGCCGACCTGACGGTGGACATGCTCGCACCCGCCGGCTACCAGGGCCATTTCCATTACGCCGAGAAAAAAGGCTACAGCGGCGTGGGCCTTTACACCCGCAAAAAAGCCAGGCAAGTGTCGATGGGTTTTGGCGTGAAAGAGTTCGACGCCGAAGGCCGTTACGTGCGTGCCGACTACGCAGAGCTCACCGTGATTTCGGTCTATCTGCCATCGGGCTCCAGCGGCGAAGAGCGCCAGCAAGCCAAGTTTCGCTTCATGGATAAGTTCTATCCGCATCTGAAAAAGCTCAAGGCGAGCGGGCGCGAAGTCGTCGTGTGCGGCGATTGGAATATCGCGCACCGCGAGATCGATCTTAAAAACTGGCGCGGCAACCAAAAGAACTCCGGTTTTTTGCCTGAAGAGCGCGCGTGGCTGACCCAAGTATTCGATGACTTGAAGTGGGTCGACGTGTTTCGCCGCGTCGATCAACGCCCCGAGCAATACACCTGGTGGTCCAACCGCGGCCAGGCTTACGCCAAAAACGTTGGTTGGCGCATCGACTACCACATTGCCACGCCGGGTGTGGCCGCTACCGCCAAGCGCGCTGCGATTTATAAGGACGAAAAGTTCTCCGATCACGCGCCGCTCACCATCGACTACGACTTTAAGCTTTGAGCGAAGCAAGCACCCAAGCGGCGCCCAGCCGCCCGTCATGGCGCGACACCTTCGCCGCCATGTTAAGCGGGCGCATGCTGATAGCGCTGCTGATGGGCTTTGCCTCGGGGCTGCCGCTGCTGTTGACCGGCTCGGTGCTGCAGGCGTGGTTGAAGGACGGCGGCGTCGATCTCACCAAGATCGGCTTTTTCGCGCTGGTTGGCCTGCCCTATACGCTGAAGTTTTTGTGGGCGCCGCTGTTCGACCGCTACGCACTGCCGCTCGGGCGGCGGCGCGGCTGGTTGATCGTGATGCAGCTTGCACTGGCCGCGGCGCTGGTGGGGTTAAGCCTCACGCGCCCCACGCCCGATCATCTGCTGTGGATTTCGGCGGCGGCGCTGATCGTGGCGTTTTTCTCCGCCTCGCAAGACATCGTGGTCGATGCCTACCGCCGCGAAAGCATGAGCGACGACGAGTTGGGCCTGGGCTCCGCGCTTTATGTGAACGGCTATCGCGTGGGCATGCTGCTGGCGAGCGGCGGCGGTTTGATCATCGCCGATCACACCTCGTTCGCTTTTATGTATCAGTTGATGGCCGCGTGCATGGCGGCGTGCGTGATGGTGACGTTTTTCGCGCCGGAGCCGCCGCTGGCGCCGGGCGCGCCGCGCACGCTGCAAGAGGCGGTGGTGCTGCCGTTTCGCGATTACTTTCAGCGCGAAGGTGCATGGCTTGCGCTCGGCTTTATCCTGCTCTACAAAATCGGCGACACCATGGCTTCCGCCATGACCCTGCCGTTTTATCTGGAGTTGAATTACAGCAAAACCGAAATCGGCGCGGTGGTAAAGCTGTTCGGTTTCTGGGCCACCATTTTGGGCGGCACGCTGGGCGGCATCATCATCTTGCGCATCGGTTTGACGCGCGCGCTATGGATCTTCGGCATCGGCCAGATGATTTCGACGCTGGGTTTTTGCGCGCTCGCCTACATCGGACACAACAACTTTGCGCTCGCCACGGTGATCGCGATCGAGAACTTCACCGGCGGGCTGGGCACCGCGGCATTCGTCGGCTTCATGGGCGCGCTCACCAACAAGCGCTTCACCGCCACGCAATATGCGTTGTTATCGAGCCTGATGGGTGTGCCGCGCGTGTTGTTAGCCGCGCCCACCGGCTGGATCGCCTTGCAAATGGGTTGGCCGGGCTTTTTTGTATTCTGCACCCTGATCGCGATCCCCGGACTGTTGCTGATCAGAAGCGTTACCCGCCTGGAACAATCGCAACCCAGTAACAATACGTAAGTATTTGATTTTAAACAACTTTTTTTGAATCGCCAAAATGATAAATGGCGAGCGCTCCGCGCAGATTGGGCATCACGCGCACCGTGGCGCCTTCGGTCAACACCTTGCGTTCGAGGATACGGATATTGCGCTCGCCGCAAAAGCGGTCGAAATCGTCGATGGTGCACAGGTGGATGTTGGGCGTGTCGAACCACTGATAGGGCAAGTTATCCGATAGCGGCATGCGCCCCCTCAGCACTTGCAGGCGGTTGCGCCAATAGCCGAAATTCGGAAATGTGACGATGCCTTCGCGCCCGACACGCAGCATTTCCTGGATCAGCCGCTCGCCGTTACGCATCGCCTGCAGCGTCTGCGACAAAATCACATAATCGAAGGATTGATCCTCAAAGTCGCGCAACCCGCGCTCGAGGTTGCGCTGAATCACGTTGACGCCGTTGTGCACGCACGCCAGCACGTTGTCGTCATCGATCTCCACGCCGTAGCCGCAGATATTGCGCTCGCGCTGCAAATACTTGAACAACGACCCGTCGCCGCAACCCAGGTCAAGCACGCGCGCATCGGGTTTGACCCAGTGCGCGATGGCGGCGAAGTCGGCGCGGTCGATGCTGATGCCGTTCACGCACCCACCTCGGCATGTACGCGGTCAAAATACGCCGCCACCAATTTGTGATAACGCGGGTCTTCCAGCAAAAAGGCGTCATGCCCGTGCGGCGCGTCGATTTCCGCGTAAGTGACCTCGCGCTTATTCTTAAGCAGCGCGTGCACGATCTCGCGCGAGCGCTCCGGCGAAAAACGCCAATCGGTGGTGAACGACACCACCAAAAAGCCGCATTTCGCCGGCGCCATCGCCTTGGCCAAATCGCCGCCGTGTTCCAGCGCGGGGTCGAAATAATCCAGCGCCTTGGTGATGCGCAAATAGGTGTTGGCGTCGAAGTAACCGGAAAATTTGTCGCCCTGGTAACGCAAATACGATTCGATTTCGAATTCGGTGTCGAACGAGTAGCCCAGCTTGCCCGCCTTCAGCGTACGCCCGAATTTGCTGCCCATTTCGTCGTCGGACAAATAGGTAATGTGCCCGACCATGCGCGCCACGCGCAAACCGCGGCGCGGCTGCACGCCGTGCTCGTAATAATCGCCGCCGTAAAAATCCGGGTCGGTCAAAATCGCCTGACGCGCGACTTCGTTAAACGCGATGTTTTGCGCCGACAAATTGGGCGCGCAGGCGATCACCAGCGCGTGTCGCACGCGTTCGGGATACGCAATCGACCAGCACATGCACTGCATGGCGCCGAGGCTGCCGCCCATCACCGCGGCGAATCGCTTAATGCCCAAGTGATCCGCCAGCCGTGCTTGCGCGTCGACCCAATCGTCCACCGTCACCACCGGAAAACTCGCGCCCCAGGGTTTACCGGTATCGGGGTTCACCGATAGCGGGCCGGTGGAGCCGTGACAACCGCCGAGGTTGTTGACCCCGATCACAAAAAAACGGTTGGTGTCGAGCGGCTTGCCGGGGCCGATCATATTGTCCCACCAGCCGACGTTGTTGGGGTCGTCGGCGTAGATGCCCGCGACGTGGTGCGAGGCGTTGAGCGCATGGCACACCAGCACGGCGTTGGTGCGCGCGGCGTTTAAGGTGCCATAGGTTTCATACGCCAGTTCGTAATTGGCGATCGAGCGCCCGCAGGTCAACGGCAACGGCTCGCTAAACGCCGCGCGTTGCGGCGTCACTACTCCCAAACTGGATTTGCTGCTCGCTGTATCCATAAAAATCAAAACCCGGTGGGCTTTGCGCAACACCGGGTTTGGAAGGAACGTCGAGCAACTCAGGCCCACTCGCGTCATCTCTTTAGCCGGATTTATTGCGCGCCCGCAATCTGATATCAAATCGGCGCGTCAAAACAAGGGCTTACCTTACGCCCCCGCCACGGAATTGTCAATTGAGACTGTTGCGGCCCGGTTTAGTTCATGCCATTGAGCTTGGCCAACATGGCCTTTAACCGCACCGGATCGGTGGCGCGCAACATGCGGGTGGCCAGTGCGCGCAGCGCAGCCACGTCGGTCTCGAGTACCTGCTGCTTCACGTCCGGCACGTGCGCCGCGTGCATTGAAAACGAGCGCAAACCGAGCCCCAACAGCAAGCGCGTCAACGACACGTCGCCCGCCATTTCGCCGCACATGGTGACGGGCACTTGGGCCTTGTCGGCGCGCTTGATGATGGTCGACACCAAATTGAGAATCGCCGGATGCAATGGGTCATACAAATACGCCACGCTGTCGTCGGCGCGGTCGATCGCCAGCGTGTACTGGATCAAATCGTTGGTGCCGATGGAAATGAAATCGAGCTTGCGCAAAAACACATCCAGCGCCAGCGCCGCGGCGGGCACTTCGATCATGCTGCCGATTTTGACTTGGCGGTTGTAGGCAATGCCCTCGTCGTCCAGGCTTGCCTTGGCGCGCGCGATCATTTGCAACGTTTGATCAATTTCGGTGGAGCTTGCCAACATCGGGATCAAAATGCTGATGTTGCCGTAGTGCGAAGCGCGCAGCAGCGCGCGCAACTGGCTCAAAAAACGCTGCGGTTCGGTCAAGCACAAACGTATCGCGCGCAGGCCCAACGCGGGATTGATTTGATGCTGCGGGCCGTCGTCGATGGTTTTGTCGGCGCCCAGGTCGTAGGTGCGTATCGTCACCGGTTGGCCCTTCATCGCCAGCGCGACTTTGCGATAAGCCTCGAATTGTTCATCCTCGTCCGGCAAATCCGGGCGGTTCAAAAACAAAAACTCGCTGCGAAACAGCCCGATGCCCACGGCGCCGTTTTCCCACACCTGCTCGACGTCGTCAGGCAGTTCGATATTGGCCTGCAGATCCACCGCCACGCCATCACGGGTTACCGCCTGGGTATCGCGCAAGCTCAGCAGCTTGCGGCGCACCGCGCCAAAGGCGAGTTTGCGCTGCTGATATTCGTTCAACACCCGTTGGTCGGGGTCGATGATCAACACGCCGTTGCTGCCATCGACGATCACCAGCTCGTCCTCGCGCACCAACTCGCGCGCGCGGCGCAGTGCGACGATCGACGGAATGTTAAGGCTTCTCGCCACCACCGCAGTGTGCGAGGTGGCGCCGCCCAGATCGGTGATAAAACTCGCGAAATGGTGGCGTTTGAATTGCACCACGTCCGCCGGCGACAAATCGCGCGCGATCAAAATCAAGTCTTGCTCCGCACCGCTCGCCGGCGGCGGCACATAACCGGGCTGGCCGGAGAGCGCCCTTAACACGCGTTCGACCACTTGAATGACGTCATTGCGGCGCTCGCGCAGATAAGTATCTTCAATGGCATCGAACTGCGCCAGCAGCGCGTCGCTTTGCACCTTGATCGCCCACTCAGCGTTGCACAACTCGGTTTCGATGATGCGCCGCGGCTCCGCCGACAAGGTCGAATCGTCGAGGATCATGCGATGCAAATTGACAAACGCCTCGAACTCGGCCGGCGCGCCCGCGGGAATTTCGGCGCGCAAGCCGTTAAACTCCGCGCGCACCTTTTGGATCGCCGCGTCAAATCGCAGCGACTCCTCCATCACCTGGTGCGGCGGAATGACATAGTGATTGACCTCCAGCGCCGCGTGCGACACCAAATGCGCGCGGCCGATGGCGATGCCACCGGAAACGCCGATGCCGTGAAGCGTAAAACTCATTTGGCGTGAGGCGTGAGGCGTGAGGGGTGAGGCGTCAAATACATGGCAGCAAGATTACCATGCCAGGCGCAACGCCTCACCCCTCACGCCTCACGCCTCACGCAGTTCTACTCCCCTTCGCCAAACTTGTCCGCGATCAACGCCGTCACCGCTTGCATGGCGGGCGCTTCGTCGGCGCCGTTGGTTTCGACGGTGATTTTGCTGCCCTTGGCGGCGGCCAGCATCATCACGCCCATGATGCTTTTGGCGTTCACACGCCGGCCGTTGCGGCTCACCCACACCTCTGCGGTGTATTGCCCCGCCACTTGGGTGAGTTTGGCCGAGGCGCGGGCATGCAGCCCGAGCCGGTTCACGATTTCAACTTCCTGTTGCAACATGATGCAGCGTAAATGGCGGCACACGCACCACGCCTTCGCAACCGCCGCTCACCGCCTTGGTGATCATCAGCTCCAGCGTTTTTTCGCGGTAGGTCAGCGCGCGAATCAACATCGGCAAATTCAGCCCCGCTACCGCCTCGACCTTGCCCGGCACAATCAGCTTCGCGGCTATGTTGGACGGCGTGCCGCCGTACATATCGGTGAGGATCAACACGCCGCTGCCGCTATCGAGCTCTTTCACTATGGCTTGCGCGTGGGGCAGCAACAGCAACGGGTCGTCCTGCGCGGTCACGCCCAACTGACGCACGCGCGCCGGGCGCTTGTTCAACATGTGTATCGCCGTTTGCACCAAGCTTTCGCCGAGCGTGCCGTGGGTAATGAGCAAAATGCCGATCATAGGGTTTGTAACCGACGTGTCATGAGCGAGCGGCATTCTACGCCGCTGCGCTGCAACATGACGCCAACAATACAGTGCAAAATCAGGAATTTACCAAACTTTGACAATTGATACAGCGCAGCAAATTATGTAAGTAGTTGATTTTATTGATATTTTTATAGCGCCATGGGCGACGACAAGGCATCGACCAATGCATCCATGAACAAACCCGCGACATTGCAGCCGGTTTGTTGGGTGATTTCTTGAAAGCAGGTGGGGCTGGTGACGTTGATTTCGGTGAGGCACGAGCCGATCACATCCAGCCCCACCAACAATAAGCCTTTGGCATACAACAGCGGCGCCAGCGTCTGCGCGATTTCGCGGTCGCGCGCGGTGAGTTCGCGCGCCTCACCGGTGCCGCCGGCGGCGAGATTGCCGCGCGTCTCGCCCGCTTTTGGGATGCGCGCCAAACAATACGGCACGGGTTTGCCGCCGATTAACAGCACGCGTTTATCGCCATCCTTGATTTGCGGCAAGTAGCGCTGCCCCATGATGGTGCGCTTGCCCAAGTGCGTCAGTGTTTCGATGATGACGTTGACGTTGGGATCGTCCTGGCGCACGCGAAACACCGATGCGCCGCCCATGCCATCCAACGGCTTAAAAATCACATCGCCATGCTCGGCGAGAAAATCGAGCAGCACGCTGTCAAGGCGCGTGACAATGGTCGGCGCGATAAATTGCGCGTAGCGCGCGATCGACAATTTTTCGCTGTGATCGCGTATCGCCTGCGGGCGGTTAAACACCTTGGCGCCTTGTGCTTCGGCGGTTTCCAGCAAATAGGTGCTGTAAAAATACTCGGTATCAAACGGCGGATCCTTGCGCATGATCACCGCGTCGAATTTCGCGAGATCGATCTCCTGCGCCGCGTCGCTGCGATACCACGGGTACTCGTTGCCGGTGAGCGTTAAGCGCGAGGCATTGCCGGTGACGCGCTGCTTGCGCCAGAAAATATCCTCTTGCTGCAGCGTATAAAGCGCCCAGCCGCGCGAGGCCGCCTCGCGCATCATCGCGAACGAGGTGTCCTTGTAGATCTTGAACTCGTCGAGAGGATCGACGATGAACGCGAGCTTCATGCGGCCGCCGCGTCGAGTAACGACTCGGTGCGCTCCAACTCAAGCGACGCCGCCAACAGCGCCAGACGCGCGATCACGCCGTAGGCGTAAAAGCGGTTGGGCGCGCAATCCGGGTCATCCGGATTGGGCGAAGAGCACGGCTCGGCAAACGCCAGCGGTTCAAACTGCATGCCCGGCGCGTTCAAGTTTTGATCGGTGCCGCGCTGCGCGTTCAGCCGATAAAAGCCGCCCACGACAAAGCGGTCGATCATGTACACCACCGGCTCGGCCACCGCGTCGCGCACCGTCTCGTAGGTGTGAACGCCCTCTTGCACCAGCACTTCGTGCACTTCCAGGCCCTCTTTCACCACCGCCATTTTGTTGCGCTGCTTGCGGTTCAACCCGACCACTTCGGAGGCATCCTTCACCGTCATGATGCCCATGCCGTAGGTGCCGGCGTCGGCCTTGACGATCACAAACGGCTCATCGCTCACGCCGTACTCCTTGTACTTGGCGCGGATGTCGTTCAGAATTTCCGACACATAACCGGCGAGGCATTCCTCGCCCTCGTGCGTCTGGAAATTGATCTTGCCGCACGTTTCAAAATAGGGGTTGATCAGCCACGGATCGATGCCGAGCATCTGGGCGAATGCCTTGGCCACATCGTCGTAGGCCGCGAAGTGGTTCGACTTGCGCCGCACCGCCCAGCCCGCGTGCAGCGGCGGAAACAGCGGCTGTTCGGTGTTGCGCAAAATGTCGGGGATGCCCGCCGACAAATCGTTGTTGAGCAGCACCACGCAAGGGTCGAAACCTTCGACGCCGACGCGGTTGCCCACGCGTTTTAACGGTTCGAGCTTTAACTTCTTGCCGTCGGGCAAATCCACCGTCAACGGTTGCGTCAATCCGGGCAACAGGCTGCCGATGCGCACGTTCATGCCGGCGTGGCGCAGGACGCGCGCGATGGTGGCGACGTTTTGCAGATAAAACTGATTGCGCGTGTGGTTTTCGGGGATCAACAGCGCATCGCGCGCATCGGGGCAAACTTTTTCGATCGCGGTTTGCGCCGCTTGCACACACAACGCATGAAAATCCGGATTTAAATTGTTAAAGCCGCCGGGGAACAAATTGGTGTCCACCGGCGCCAACTTGTAATGGCTGTTGCGCAAATCCACCGAGCCGTAAAACGGCGGCGTGTGCTCCTGCCACTGGCCGCGAAACCAGTGCTCGATGTTGACCGACTGCGCCAGCAACTGGCTTTCCAGCGCGAGCGGCGGGCCGGATAACGCCGTGGTAAGTCGAGGGACGGCTGACATGGGGCTCCCATCAAAATTTTCGGTAAAGGGTTATCAAACCCTTTACCGCTCGAACTTCCCCTCTCCCTCCGGGAGAGGCGGATTCACGACCCCTCTCCCTCCGGGAGAGGGGAAGGGGTGAGGGAATTAAGCGATCATCTTTCGTTGAATGCTCAATTAAGCGATATTTTAGTGCAGTACACGAATGAACGTACTTGCACCCTTGCCGCGTTACTTCGGCGCCATGCGGATGGCGCCGTCCAGGCGTATAACTTCGCCGTTTAACATCGCGTTCGCGACGATATGCGCCGCCAGCGCCGCATATTCCTGCGGCTTGCCCAGCCGCGGCGGAAACGGCACTTGTTTACCAAGCGAGGCTTGCACCTCCGGCGGCAGCCCACGCAGCATCGGCGTTTCAAAAATGCCTGGCGCGATGGTCATCACACGGATACCGTTGCGCGCGAGCTCGCGCGCGATCGGCAGCGTGATGCCAACGATGCCGGCCTTGGAAGCACTGTACGCCGCTTGGCCGATTTGCCCGTCGAAAGCGGCAATCGATGCGGTGTTGATAATCACCCCGCGCTCGCCTTCGTCGTTCGGCGTATTACGTTGCATCGCCGGCGCGGCGAGACGGATTGCGTTAAAGGTACCGACGAGATTGACGTCGATCACGCGCTTGAACAACTCGAGCGCGTGCGGGCCGTTCTTGCCCGACACCAACGCCGCCGGCGCAATGCCGGCGCAGTTGATCAACACGTGCAACGCGCCAAATTCCGAGAGTGCGAGATCGACGGCGCGTTGCACGCTCGCTTCGTCGGTGACATTGGCCGCAATCGCGCGCGCCCGTGCACCCGTGGCGCCAATCTCGCGCGCGATGTTCTCGACCGCCGCTTGATCGAGATCGGCCACCACCACGCGCGCGCCGGCTTGCGCGAGATGCCGCGCGCTCGCCGCGCCGAGCCCGGAGGCACCGCCGGTGATTAACACAACGCTTTGGTCGATTAGCATATGTACGCCGACTGGTTTTAGTCCAAGTCACAAACCAATTCTGTCGTTCCCGCGCAGGCGGGAACCCATAACACCATTGCCAATTGAAACATCCTATGGGTTCCCGCCTGCGCGGGAACGACGGGGATAATTTTTCTGCTCAAGCAGCGATAGACCATGCGATCTAAAATAGTGTTTAAAATCAAAAACTTACGATTTTATAGCACATACCGCGCCAAATCCTCACTCTGCGCCAAATCCTCCAACCGCGCATCGACATACGCGCGATCGACCGTCAGCGTTTGCCCCGATTGCCTGGCCGCATTAAACGAAATTTCTTCCAGCAATTTTTCCATCACGGTGTAAAGCCTGCGCGCGCCGATGTTTTCGGTTTTTTCGTTCACCTGAAACGCGATCTCCGCCAGGCGCTTGATCGCATCGGCGCCGAAGTCGAGTTTGACTTCCTCGGTGGCGAGCAGTGCTTCGTATTGTTTGGTCAAACTCGCGTGGGTGTTGGTGAGAATTTGTTCGAAATCCGCCACCGACAGACTCTTGAGTTCCACGCGTATCGGAAAGCGCCCTTGCAATTCCGGGATCAAATCCGAGGGCTTGGATAAATGAAATGCGCCGCTGGCGATAAACAAAATATGATCGGTTTTGATCATGCCGTATTTGGTCGACACCGTGGTGCCTTCAACCAGCGGCAGCAGATCGCGCTGCACGCCCTGGCGCGACACGTCGGCGCCGGAGGTCTCCTGGCGCGCGGCGATTTTGTCGATTTCGTCGAGGAACACGATGCCGTTTTGCTCGACGTTGGTCACCGCCTGCGACTTCAATTCCTCATCGTTCACCAGCTTGGCGGCTTCTTCGTCGGTTAACAGGCGCATCGCCTCGCGCACCTTCAATTTGCGCACGCGCTTTTTGCCGCCACCGATGTTTTGAAACATGCTTTGGATTTGCGAAGTCAAATCCTCCATGCCCGGCGGCGCGAGGATCTCCATCTGCGCCGGTGCGGCGGACACTTCGACTTCGATCTCTTTATCGTCGAAATCGCCCTCGCGCAGTTTTTTGCGAAACTTTTGGCGCGTGGCGCTTTCGCCTTCTTCCATGCGCGTTTCACGTGCTTCGCCGGCAAAACCGAACTCGCGCGCCGGCGGCGGCAGCAACACATCGAGCACGCGCTCTTCCGCCACGTCCTCGGCCTGGCGGCGCACCTTGCGCATGGCCGATTCGCGCATGCCCTTCACCGCGGTCTCCACCAAGTCGCGCACGATGGTATCAACGTCGCGCCCGACATAACCCACCTCGGTGAACTTGGTCGCCTCCACCTTCACAAACGGCGCATCGGCCAAGCGCGCGAGCCGTCGCGCGATTTCGGTCTTGCCCACGCCGGTGGGGCCGATCATCAGAATATTCTTCGGCGTGATTTCCTGGCGCAGCGGCTCCGGCACTTGCTGCCGCCGCCAGCGATTGCGCAGCGCAATCGCCACTGCGCGCTTGGCGTCATCTTGACCGATGATGTGGCGGTCGAGTTCGTGGACGATTTCTTGGGGGGTCATCTGTGACATAGGGTGAGGCGTGAAATGTTAGGAGTAAGGCGTGAGGCGTGAGGCGCAATCTGCGGAGTGCAAACTTTTTCGTTCTACATCGGCGCCGTGGCTATTGGCTGGCAGACGTCTGACCTCGCATACGCCTCACCCCAGCTCCTCGATCACATGCTGCTGATTGGTATAAATACAAAGGTCGCCCGCGATCGCGAGCGATTTCTTGACGATCTGCGCGGGCTGAAGATCGGTGTTTTCGACCAACGCGCGCGCCGCAGCTTGCGCGAACGAGCCGCCGCTGCCGATGGCGACGATGCCCAGTTCCGGCTCCAGCACGTCGCCCGCGCCGGTAATGATCAGCGAGTGTTCCGGGTCGGCCACCGCGAGCATCGCCTCCAGGCGGCGCAGAATGCGGTCGGTGCGCCAATCCTTGGCGAGTTCCACCGCAGAGCGCATCAAATTGCCTTGATGTTTTTCGAGCTTTGCTTCGAAGCGCTCGAACAGGGTAAACGCGTCCGCCGTGCCGCCGGCAAAGCCGGCGAGAATTTTCTCGTGATACAACCGCCGTACTTTGCGCGCGGAGGCTTTCACCACCACGTTGCCCAGCGTCACTTGGCCGTCGCCGCCGAGTGCGACGCGATTGCCGCGGCGCACCGACAAAATGGTGGTGCCGTGAAATGTTATTTGAGCTTCACTCATGAGCAGGTATTCACTTCCACAGTCAAATGCTGAATATCGGCGTGGCGCGCCACCAGCGCCTTGTAATGCTCCGGCGGCCGCGGGTGATGGGTGACGATCGACACGATGCCCGCCAAATAGCGCGAGCCGATGCGCCAGATGTGCAAATCCACCACCTTATCGTCGCTGCCGCGTTCGATGGCGCCGCGCACGCGCTCGCTCAATTGCGGATCGCTGTCGCGGTCAAGCAGCAGACGGCTGGTCGAGCGGATCAAGCCTATCGACCACGACGCAATCAGCATGCTGCCGACGATACCCATCGCCGGGTCCATCCACAACCAGCCCCAGTATTTGCCGGCGATCAGCGCGGCTATTGCCAGCACCGAGGTCGCTGCGTCGGCCAGCACATGCAGCAAGGCGCCGCGTAAATTAAAGTCGTGCTGGTGATGATGGCCGTGTGTGTGCCCGTGCGCGTTTTTAGGTTCGCTGTCATGCGTGTGGCCATGATGGCTATGCCGCAACAGCATCGCCGCGCAAATGAGATTCACCGCCAATCCCAGCACCGCCACCCATAGCGCCTCGTCGAAGCTGATCGCCACCGGCTCGAACATGCGGCGCACCGATTCGAGCGCCATCATCACCGCCACCACCGCGAGTGCCACCGCGCTGGCAAAGCCGCCCAGCGCATCGAGCTTGCCGGTGCCGAAGTTAAAGTGCCGGTCCGCCGCGCGTACCAGAACACAAACGCGGCGAGCCCCAGCGCGGCCGCGTGCGTGCCCATGTGCCAGCCGTCGGCGAGCAGCGCCATCGAGCCCCACACCGTGCCCGCGGTGATCTCGACCACCATGGTGACCGCGGTCAACAACGTCACCGCCAGCGCGCTGTGTTCGCGGCTGCGGTCGTCTTGGTGGGAGGCGTGGCTATATTGCCAAGGGGAAAGATCAGTGCTGTGCATAGGAAGCCCCATGCCGATATAAGAGGGGGTGATTATACTGCCGGGGCTGGTCGACGCCGCTTGCGGGCGGCGCACCATTGAAGCTGTTGAGGATGTTGAAGGTGTGAAATTGAAGGTGTGAAATTGAAGGTGTGAAATTGAAGGTGTGAAATTGAAGGTGTGAAATCACGTCTCGACATGGGGGGCGGCGAGCCGTTTTTCAAGTGCGCGGTGATCGCGTGCCAGGCTTGCCGCCCTCAGCGCGCATCCTTGATATTGAAGGCCACCGGCACCACGACCTCCGACTCTAGCGGCTGCGCACCTTTGCGCCCCGGTTCGAAACGCCACCCCATCACCGCGCGCCGCGCGGCCTCATCGAGCGACGCGGAGCCGCTGGATTTTTGCAAACTCACGCGCGCGGCTTTGCCGTCCTTGGTCACCAACACCAACAAATACACGGTGCCGGTTTCGCCGCGGCGTAGCGCGGTCGGCGGATACTCCGGCTTAGGGTTGTTCAGATACGCCGCGTTGAACACGGGCGCTAACGCCGCCGGCGCGAGCGGCGGCTCCGGCGCGGCTGGCGCACGCGGCGGCTGCGATGCGGCGGTCGGC
>VGIF01000025.1 GCA_016868015.1 Betaproteobacteria bacterium | reverse complement strand
TGCCGCGAGTGGGCAACGCGGCTGCAACAAAATCACGCGCGCGCGGTTGAAGAAGCCGGCGAAAAGCGCGTGCGCATTTGGCAGATTTATCTCGCCGGTTGCGCCTATGGGTTTGCGCACGGCTGGATGAACGTGTATCAGTTGCTGGCGAGTAAAGCGGCGGCGGGCGGCGAACTGATGCTGCCGATGACGCGCGATGACCTCTATGCGCTCGATCAGGGCACTTGAGTCCGGTTTGGCGTGAAAAAAAATATCAATAAAATCAAATACTTACGATAGAACACCCGAATACCGCGACATCGCGTATGCTCGCGGCCCGTATGAACACCCACCGCATCACACCCGCACGCGGCGGCGCGCCGCGCAAATCGCATCCAGGCGTCGCGAATTGAGCGCCGCGCAGCGAACCGCGCGCGAGTGGCTGATGCTCGGCGCGCTGGTGGCGATGTGGGGCTCGTCGTTTATGTTTATCAAGTTGGGCGTGGCCACGGTGCCGACCTCCACGCTGGTGGCGGCGCGCTTGATTATCGGCGCGCTGATTTTGTGGACGGTGGTGCGCCTGCGTGGCGCGCGCCTGCCGCGGCTTGGCGAAAACGGCGGCAAGGTGTGGTTTAACTACGCCATCCTCGCGCTGCTCGGCAACTGCATCCCGTTCACCACCATCACCTGGGGCCAGCAGCGCGTGGACAGCGCGCTCGCCGGCATTTTGATGGCGGTGATGCCGCTCGCCACCATGGTGCTTGCACACTTTTTTGTGAAGGGCGAGCACATGACGCGCAACCGCATCGCGGGTTTCATCCTGGGCTTTGCCGGTATCGTGGTGCTGATGGGGCCCTCGGCGCTGGGCAGGCTGATCGATTCGTCGCTGGCGACGCTCTCGCAACTCGCCATTTTGCTGGGCGTGCTGTGTTACGCCGGCAACAGCGTGCTGACGCGCTTGCTCGCGCGCGGCGACGACGTGCTGGTGGCCGCCACCGTGATGCTGCTCATCGCCAGCGTGATGGCGCTGCCGGTGGCGCTGCTGGTGGATAAGGCGTGGCTCATGAACTTCAGCCAGGCGAGTACGGCATCGCTGTGGGCGATTTTCTGGCTCGGCGTGGGGCCCACCGCGTTCGCCACCGTGGTTTATTTCAAGTTGATCGCACTGGCGGGGCCGACGTTCATGTCGCTGGTGAACTATATGAGCCCGGCGGTGGCAGTGTTTTTGGGGGTGGCGCTACTCGGCGAAACGCCCGGTTTAAATGCCTACATCGCATTAGGGTTGATCTTGCTGGGTATAGCCGTTTCTCAGTGGCGCCGAGGAGGCTGAACCCTCAGTTGTAACGTGAGATTTTACATTTGCCGCCTTGAAACCGTGATAAACGCCCACATACTATGGGCGTGATCGGGATAAGGTGTAACCGCTGCAGCCGTCAAACGTTATGGCAAGTGTGCTTCCCCGACATCAACGATGAAGGAGCTGGCAAATGAACGTGGTCTACAACAGCGATAACTACTACGTGGTCGAGTTCGCCGACCGGCGTGGTTTCGAGTTGGTGGACAAGCACACGCGCCGCAGCACCTTCTTCCAAGGCGATGTGGCCGAAAAATTCGCGCAGTCGATGAACGGCATTATCGCCGAAGACGCATCGACCGAACACGTCGATGACTTCCTCGGTAACTTTGATGTGCTGATGGCGCAGCCGTTGGTGCTGCACTAAGGCGTCAGCCCAACCTACGCATTGCTCTCGCGTTCGTCCCAAGCTAATCGAAGAGCGCAGGTCATTCCAGCCGCGACCAACCCGGCTCCTCGCGATCCAGCACGCGTTTTAATGCCTCCAGATGCAGCGCCGGTTGCTCGCTTTCGCCATTCATCTGGCGCCCGGTTTTCGCGGCGATAGCGTCAGCCACGATGCGCAAAGGCTTGCCGGTGCCCATGGCGATCACCTGCAGCATGCACGCGCGTTCGAGGTAATACAAATCATCGAACGTGGCCGACACCGTGGGCCCGCACACGATGACGCCGTGGTTGCCCAAAAATAAAACATCCGCGTCGCGCATTTCGCGGCACATGCGCTCGCCCTCGGCCTCGTCGAGCGCCAAACCCTGATAGTTGTCGTCGTAGGCCACGCGGTTATGGAACTTCAATGCGTTTTGGCTGGCCCAAGCGAGGCGCCCGTCTTGCAACACGGTGAGCGCCGTCGCATACGGCATGTGCGTATGCATCACGCACGCCGCGTTCGACTTGCCGCGATGAATCGCGCTGTGAATAAAAAACGCGGTCGGTTCCACGCGATGTTTCCCCGACACCTTGCGCCCTTGCGCATCGACGATCACCAGATCGCCTGGCGTGATTTCCGACCAATGCAGCCCCTGCGGATTGATCAAAAATTGCCCCGGCCGCCCCGCCAGCGCGAGGCTGAAGTGATTGCATATGCCTTCGCCCAAGCCCTGACGCGAGGCGCTGCGCAGCGCCGCGGTGAGGTCCAGGCGGGCATCGATTTCGGTATAGGCCATTTTCGTAAGTATTTGATTTTAAAATATTATTTTAAATCGAGCGTTTGGCGCAGCCAATCGCGCGTTGCCTGCATGTTAGCAGCACCCAGCACATCTTCGGCGATCACGACATCGCCGGCGCGAATGTGGCGGTGGCGCGCGATCAAGGCATAGCGCGGCGTTTTGCCAAACGCGTTTTGGAAGCGTGCGCTGATGCTCGGTTCGATATCGGCAATATCCGCGCGCGCGATGTGGCGGCGCTGGGTAAGGTAGCCCAGTACGCGCCGTTCGGTGTGAATGCCATCGGGTTCGATATCGACGCACAGCGTATTGGAGAGTTGATAGACCGCGATCGCGGCAAACACCACGCTTGCCAGGATAAACGGCGCGGCAAAGCCGCCGATCAGTGTGAGCGACGCGATCGCCGCGGCGTTCGCGCGATCGAGCGGCAACATCGCGCTCAAGCCCAACGCGGGCAGCAGCGCGCACACCGCGGCGAAGGCGAGTAAACCCAGTGCCGGTGCTAAGGCGCGCGCCGCTGCAAACTCAAGCCGCACGCGACTGCCGTGGCGCGTCGCACGGCACGGCGCGCGCGGCGCGTCAATCGAGTTTGACGTTGGCAATGCGCGCGACCTTCTCCCATTTCGCCGACTCGAGCTTGATAAAGGCGACGAATTCCTCGGGTGAAATGCCCGACGCCATGGCGCCTTGCGCGAGGAATTTCTCGCGCGTGTCCGGCGCCTTGAGCATCGCCGACAACTCCTGATAGGCCTTGGCCACGATCTCGCGCGCGGTGTTGCGCGGATACACCACCGATTGCCATGAGCTGCCGTCGAAACCCTTAATGCCGCTTTCGTCCACCGTCGGCAGATCGGGCATCGGCGGAAAGCGCTGCATGGTGGAGATCGCGATCGGTCTGAGTTTGCCGGCCTTGACGTGCGGCAGCGTGGTAATCGCGGTGTTAAACGCGAGCTGGATTTGTCCCGACATTTGATCGACCACCGCGGATGCCTGCCCTTTGTATGGTACATGCACGACGTTGATGCCGGCCATCGCCTTTAACATTTCCATCAGCATGTGCGGGCTGCTGCCGTTGCCGGTCGAGGCATAAACCATCTCGCCGGGTTTGGATTTGGCCAGCGCGACCAGATCCTTCAGGCTTTTCACCGGCAGCGCCGGATGCGTGGTCAACAGGCTGGGCAGGGTGGCCATCAACGTGACGTGGCTGAAATCGCGCAGCGGGTCAAAGCCCAGCTTGCGGTAAATCGACGGCGAAATCACCTGCGCCACCGTCATCATGCAAATGGTGTAGCCGTCGGGCGGTGACTTGGCGCACGCCTCCGCGCCGATGTTACCGCCGGCGCCCGCACGATTGTCGGCGATTACCTGCACCTTCCAGGCGCGCGAGAGCTGATCGGCGGCGGTGCGGCCCATCAGGTCGGTCGGTCCGCCGGGCGGAAACGGGATGATGAATCGGACCGGTTTGGTCGGATAAGCCTGGGCGAAAACGGCACCGGCGCAAGCCAGCGCCGCCGCGGACGACAAAATACGTAAAAACATGAAACGCTCCTGAAAAAATGAACGCGGAGTTTACCGTGTTGCGGCGGCGGTATCATAGCCCGATGCAGCTTTGGCGCTATTTTGGGGTGTTAGTAGGCTGGGCCGCGGCGTGTGCGGCGCCGGCGCAGGTGGGCATCGTACGTACGCTCGAGGGGCAGGTGACGGTGAGTTCCGCAAAACAGGAGTGCGCGCCGCGCCACGGCCTTGACCTCGAAGAAGGCGACGCGGTGCGCACCGGCGCCAAAGCGTGGGCGATGCTCAACATGCTCGATGGCAGCCGCATCACCGTGCGGCCCGATAGCGAAGTGCGCATCGACACTTATCGTTATGTCGATGCAGGCGATGCGGTGCAAAACCGCGCGGTGCTAACCCTCGTGCGCGGCGCGGTGCGCGTGGCGGCGGGGCGCATCGCGACCGGCCGCAGCGCCGGCTTTAGCGTGCGCACGTCCGATGCCAGCATTCAGTTGCGCGGCGCCGATCACGACATCGCGTTTGTCGAATCCAAATTCGCTACGCGCGGCGATGCCGCTGTCGGCACCTATGCCAAAACTCATGCAGGTGAAGCGGTGCTGCAAAACAGCCACGGTGAAGTGGCCGTGCGCGGCGGTCAGGTTGCGCATGCCGAACCGGCTGCAGCCTCCAGGACGCCGCCGCGCGTGATCAAATCCGAGCCGTATTTTTACCACTGGCTCGATTTTATCGACCGCCGCGCGGCGGCGGTGGTGGAGAAGCTGAATACGGCAGTGCCGCAACCAGTGGCCGATCACGTCATGTCGCGAATCGAATAATTTCCACGCCGCGCGGCAGCTTGGCCAAAAAACGCTTGAGGATTTTGTAGGTGTCGACATCGAACGTTGGGGTTGCGCGGGTTTCGCTGATGTCGTGCAACTCAGCTTCGCTTTTTACCGTGGCGATGTGGCACCAGTGGTCGAGCACGTGTAACTCCGCGATTTCGCCGTTGGTCGCCACTTCGCGCACACCGATGCGGCCTTTGTAGGGCCAGGGCAGGGTGCGCAGCGCGCTCAAGGCTTCTTTTAAGCGTAGGGCGTGTTGCGCGCGCGATTCCAATCCCACGCAGGCGCCGCGGCAGCGCTTGATTTGATGCGCGAAACACGGCCCCGCGCGTTTTTCCAGACCAATCAGTACGTGGCACAACTCGTGACGCGCGGCGATTTCGCGCAAGGCTTCAATTGCGGTGGCGCGTGAGCGAAACAGGCCGTACAACTCGCCGAACTTCGCGGGGTCGATGTCGCCTGCGGTGGCAAGCCGCGGCGCGGCCTCGATGTCGGTGTCGCGCCAGTGCCACGCGCACAGTTGGGTGTTGCGCCGCAGTTGCCGGTTGTGCACCGGCGCGAGTTGTTTCACCAGCCTTGACTCCAGCAACAGCGCGCCCAATTCGCCGGCGGTCTCCCGGTAATCGATGCGCTTGATTTGCTGTGCGATTTGCATGTCCTTGTTGACGCGGTGATCGTCCGCAAAATGCGACATCACGCGCGCGCGTAGGTTGATGCTTTTGCCGACGTAGAGCACCACCTCGTTGTCGCCGTAAAACAGATAAACGCCCGGCGTTTCGGGGATGTGGTCGAACGCCAGATCGGGCAAGCCCGCCGGCACGCTTTGCGATTTCACCAGGAGGTCGATGGCGCCTTGCACCAGCGTCGGCCCGCGCTCGTCGGCCCATTTTTGCGCCAGCAGCCACAGCACCTTGGCGTCGCCCAGCGCGCGGTGGCGCGCCTCGCAATCGAGGTTGTGACGTTCCAGCAGCGTGTCGAGATTATGCCGCGCGTGATGCGGGTAGAGTTTCCTGGAGAGTTTCACCGTGCACAACACGCGCGCGTTAAAGCTCACGCCGCAGCGGCGAAACTCGTTTTTGAGAAAGCCGTAATCGAAGCGCGCGTTGTGCGCGACGAACAATTTACCGTCAAGCCGCTTTAACACTTCGTGATGCAGGTCCTCGAAGTCCGGCGCTAACGCCACCATGTCATTGGTGATGCCGGTGAGCGCCTGGATCATCGGCGGGATGCTGACGCCAGGGTTCACCAGCGAGGACCATTCGCTCACCACGCGCCCGCGGTTCACTTCGATAACACCAATCTCCGTGATGCGATCATGGGTGGCGGTGGCGCCGGTGGTTTCCAGATCGACATAAACGGTGTGGTGATCTAGCATTTTTTCGTGAGGCGTGAGGCGTGAGGCGTGAGGCGCGAGGCGGTGGTGTTGTTTGGAGGGATTGTAGTACACGCGATGCTGCACCACAATCGAACTTTGGCTAAACTACTGGCATGAGCAAAGCGACCGCGACTCGTGTTACACCTGCAACCGATGACGATGAAGACGGCGCGCCGGCGTTGCCGCGCGGGGTGAAGAATTACATGACGCCCGCGGGTTACGCGCGCATGAAGGATGAGCTCACGCATTTGCTCAACAGCGAGCGGCCCGAGTTGGTGAAGGTGGTGGCGTGGGCGGCGTCCAACGGCGACCGGTCCGAGAATGGTGATTATTTGTACGGCAAAAAGCGTCTGCGTGAAATCGACCGGCGCATACGTTATCTTACTCGCCGACTGGACAATTCGGAGGTGGTCGATCCGGCGGCGCGTGGCGACACCGAGCAAGTATTTTTTGGCGCGACGGTGACGTATGCCGATACCGCTGGCGCCGGTGCCGAGCAAACGGTGACCATCGTCGGACTGGACGAGGTCGATCCGGCGCGCGGGCGGGTGAGCTGGGTTTCGCCGATTGCCAGCGCCTTGATCAAGCACAGTGTCGGTGATACGGTAATGCTCCGCACGCCGGCAGGGCCGCGGCAAATCGAAATCGTCGACGTACGCTACGAGGGACTTACTTGAGCCCAGCGCCAAACAGGCCAACGAATACCGGCAAAGGGCCGTCGTTTTTCAGCGTGGCGCTGTCCACTTGGCGCGCAGTCAACGCGCCGTACACCAAGGCGGGCCGCGACCAAGCGCTTCCCGATGCCATCGTCAAGCTCAGCATCAAAGCCGTGCCCGGCGCGCGCAGCGCCGACACGCTGGGTGCCGAACGCGAAGGCACCGGCGTGGTGATCGACGCCAGCGGGCTGATACTCACCGTCGGTTATCTGGTGATCGAGGCGGGTTCGGTGTTGGCGATGGCGCCCGATGGGCGCGTGTATCCCGCAACGGTAGTGGGTTTCGATCACGCCAGTGGTTTCGGCTTGCTCAAAGCGCATGCGGGCGTGGCCAAAGAGCCTATTGAACGTGGGGATGCTTCCAAACTGGCGCCGTTGCAAACCGTGCGCATCGCCGCGCACGCCGCAGCGGGCGGCGTGACGCCGGCGTGCGTGTCCTCGCGCCGGCGTTTCACCGGCTGGTGGGAATACATGATCGACGATGCGATTTTCACCGCGCCGCCGCGCGGCGAGCACAGCGGCGCGGCGCTGCTCGATGATCAAAACCGTTTGCTTGGCATCGCCTCGCTGTGGGTGAGCGACACCATGGCGAGCGGCGTGGCCTTCCCTGGCAATATGTTTATCCCGATTAATCTGCTCGCCCCGATACTCGATGACTTGGTCGCGCATGGCCGTCGCCAGACGCCGGGCCGGCCGTGGCTCGGCATTTACACCGAAGAGATCGAGGGCCATGTGGTGGTGACGCGCACGCTGCCCGACGGCCCGGCAGCGCGCTCCGGCATCAAACGCGGCGATATCGTGCTCGGCGTGGCCGGCCACTCGGTCGGCAATCAAAGCGAATTTTACGAACGCCTGTGGGCGAGCGGCGCGGCGGGTGATGATGTCACACTACACGTGTTGCACGACAAAAAGGTCAAACATTTTGTCGTTTACTCGGCGGATCGCACGGATTACTTCAAACCGTGGGCGATACGTTAGACGCCGCCAACGGTTGGCGCATCCATCGGTGCGCGGCCGGCACGGATTGGCGGCGCGGTTAAGGTAGTGCTGGGCGCACCGCGTCCGTTACGTCGGCAGCACATCGGTATTACGTCTTTTATTTAGGCAGCTGCGCGCGGTTGGCGGATTGCACGGCGAGGCGGCCGCACCGACTGCGCGGGCTTGTGCGCCGAAGGATTTGCCGGATTTGCCGTAGCCGATGCCTTGGTTGCTCGGTTTGCGCTCGTTACGTTCAGTGCATTCAAGAATAAGTCGACCAGCGCTTCCACTTCGGTTTCACGCGGGCGGCAAGCGGGGTCCAGCACCCAGTGGCTCACCAGTCCATCGAGCAGGGCGCGCAAACCAGTGGCCGCGCGGCGGGCGTTCAAGGTGCGCGGCAGCCGCCCTTTGCGCATCGCGGCGCACAAGCCCTCTTCGATACGCGCGAGGCAGCGCACGCGCATTTCGTTAAAACGCTGCCACACCGGCCGCATTTCGTCGATGTGTTCGCATTTGTGATAAACGATGTGAAATACACGGCGTGCCTGCGGGTCTTCCGAGGCGTGGCGCAGAATGCCTATCATCATGCCGCGAATGCTGGCGAGGGGGTCGGCGGCGCCGCGGTGATCGGTTTGGCATATGGGTGTTTCCATCGGCATGGTGGCGCGCGCCACCATGCTGCAGAACAAATCCGCCTTGTCGGTAAAGTGCCAGTAAATTGCGCCGCGCGTAACGCCGGCGGCCTCGGCGATATCGGCGAGCGAGGTGCGCGTGACCCCGCGTTCGTAGAACACCTGTTCTGCGACATCGAGGATGCGATGCCGCGTTTCGAGCGCTTCATCCTTGGTGCGTCTTACCATTGCCGAGCCTCCTCCGCGTTACGGTCTGCCGGTCAGGCACCGTTCTGATTATCCGCGGCCGCTTCACGGCCGTCTTACGGGTAAACCAGTATGCCACATAGAGCCCACTTTACATACATTCATGAATGTATGTAACATGAGTATAACCGACGTGGCCTCAGTTGCGTAAATCAGTTGCATCGCCCGGTTGGGCCGAAACGCTTTTTAAAGAGGTTAATAGCAATGAATCTTCGCCACTCAGGCCGATGCACGATCGCGCGCTTGCTCGCGCTGGGGTGCGTGGCCGCCTTGATCGCGGGTTGCGGTGACAAACCCGCCGGTGGTCCACCCGGCATGCCGGCGGGAGGCATGCCGCCGGCACAAGTATCGGTGATCAGCGTGGAGCCACGCGACGTGCCGGTGCGTTACGAATACGTGGCGCAAACCACGGGCTATCGCGAGGTGGAGGTGCGCGCACGCGTCACCGGCATTTTGCAAAAGCGCAATTTCCGCGAAGGCGCGGCGGTGCGCCGCGGGCAGCCGTTGTTTGTTATCGATCCCGCGCCGTTTGAAGTGGCGCTCGCCAAGGCGCAGGCCGACTTGGACGCGGTGCAAGCACGGCTCGCTCAAGCGCAGCGCGAAGTGGCGCGGCTTACGCCGGTGCTGGAGGCCAAGGCCATCAGCCAGAAGGAGCTCGACGATTCCGCCTCGGCCGAACAGGTGGCGCGGGCCGACGTCAAAAGCGCACTCGCCCGCGTCAGCGAAGCGCGTTTGAATTTAAGTTATACGCAAGTCGAGTCGCCGATAACCGGCATCACCAGCCGCGCGGTGGTGTCCGAAGGCGCGTTGGTGTCGGGGCCCAACGTGTTGTTGACCACGGTGACGCAGACCGATCCGATGTACGTGATTTTCGGCGTGCCCGACCGCGAATTTCTCGCGCTGCGCCGCGATGCCGATCTTGGCCGTTTGAAATTGCCCGCGGATCGGCAGTTTCAGGCGCGTATCAGGTTATCCGACGGCACCCTGTATGACGGCATCGGCGCGGTGAATTTTTCCGACGTGCGCGTCAACACGCAAACCGGCACTAGTGAATCGCGCGCGGAGTTTTCGAACAAGGCCAATCTGCTGCGCGCGGGCGAGTTCGTGCGCGTTTTGCTCGAAGGCGCGGTGCGGCCCAACGCGATCGTCGTACCGCAGCGCGCGGTGCTGGAAATCCCCAAAGGCAAATTCGTCTACGTGGTGAATGCGCAAAGCCGGGCCGAGGCGCGGCCGGTCGAGGTTGGCGAATGGGCGAATGAAGGGTGGGTGATCAACGACGGGTTGAAGCCGGGCGAGCGCGTCATCGTCGATGGCGTGATGAAAATCGGGCCGGGCGCAGCGGTGCAGGTGGCGGCAGCGGATGGGGCGCCCGCCAAACCCACGGAAAAAGGCGAGGGCAAAATCGTCGCCCCGGCGGACAAAAAATAAGCGCGAGGTGAGCTGATGATTTCGCGCTTTTTCATCGACCGGCCGATTTTCGCGGCGGTGCTGTCGATTTTTATTGTGATCGCGGGCTTGGCCGCGATACGCGTGCTGCCGATCGCGCAATATCCCGAAATCGCACCGCCGGTGGTAACCGTGCGAGCGGTGTATCCGGGCGCCTCCGCGCAAGTGCTCGAACAAACCGTTGCCGCCCCACTGGAAAATCAGATCAACGGCGTCGAGAACATGCTTTATATGAGCTCGACCTCGGCGGCGAGCGGCGTGGTGGAAATTCAAGTCACCTTCGAGATCGGCGCCGACATCGACAAAGCGGCGCTTAACGTCAACAATCGTGTGAAGCAAGCCGAGCCGCGTTTGCCACTGGAAGTGCGTAGACAAGGCGTGACGGTGGAAAAGGGCTCCTCGTCGTTTCTGCAGGTGTTGGCGTTTTATTCGCCCGACGGCAGCCGCGATGATTTGTTTACTTCGAACTACGTGACGTTAAACGTGCTGGATGCGTTAAAGCGCATTCCCGGCACCACCAACGTGCAGATTTTCGGCGCGAAAGACTACGCCATGCGCATCTGGGTGCGCCCGGATCGGTTGACGCAATTGAAGCTCACGCCGACCGATCTGATCCGGGCGTTGAATGAACAAAACGCGCAGTTCGCCGCCGGTAAAATCGGCCAATCCCCCACCGGTGGACCGCAGGAATTGGTGTACACGATCACCACCAAGGGCCGTTTATCGGAACCACAGGAGTTCGAAAACATCGTGTTGCGCGCCAACGGCGATGGGTCGCTGCTGCGGCTAAAGGATGTGGCGCGCGTGGAACTGGGTTCAAAGGACTACGAATTCATCGGCAGGGTCAACGGTAAAACGGCGACGCTGGTTGGCATTTTTTTGCAACCGGGCGCCAACGCGTTGTCCACCGCGGACCTGGTCAGTGCCAAAATGCAGGAGCTGTCGGCGCGGTTTCCCGCGGGGTTCGAGCATTCGGTGGTCTACGACACCACGCGTTTCGTGAAGGTGTCGATCCGCGAGGTGGTGATCACGCTGCTGGAGGCGATGGTGCTGGTGTTCCTGGTGGTGTTCCTGTTTTTACAGAACTGGCGCGCGACGTTGATCCCGTTTGTGGCGGTGCCGGTATCGCTGATCGGCGCCTTCGCGGGGCTGCTCGCGCTCGGTTATTCGATCAATACGTTGACGTTGTTCGGCATGGTGCTCGCCATCGGTATCGTGGTGGATGATGCCATTGTGGTGCTGGAAAACATCGAACGCATCATGCACGAAGAGCATCTCGATGCGCGCGAAGCGGCGTTCAAGGCGATGCGCGAAGTGACGAGCCCGATTATCGCGATTGTGTTGACGCTGTGCGCGGTGTTCGTGCCGATTGCCTTCTTGGGCGGGCTGACGGGCGAGCTTTATCGTCAATTCGCGGTGACGATTTCGATCGCGGTGGTGATCTCGGGCATCGTGGCGCTGACGCTGACGCCGAGCTTGTGCGTGTTGATTTTAAAGCGCGAGCACAAGGCGCCGGGGCGATTTTTCCGCTGGTTTAACGACGCCTTTCACCGCTTTACCGGGCGCTACGTCGATGGCGTGACGTGGATGATGCGCCGCGGCGGCGTGGCGCTGGTGTTGTTCGCCGGCATGGTGATGATCACCACCGGGTTGTGGCGCGTTACGCCGGGCGCGCTGGTGCCGGATGAGGATCAGGGTTATTACATCGCTGCGGTGTTTTTACCGGATGGGGCGACACTCGAGCGCACCGACAAGGTGGTGCGGCAGGTGGTGGAGGCCATTAAATCGAACCCGGCCAATGAAAACGCGGTGGCGTTCACCGGTTTTGATTTTCTGGGCGGCAGTTTCCGCAATGCGGCGGCGACGATCTTCGTCACGCAAAAGCACTGGGACGAGCGCAAGGTGTCCACGCCGCAACTGGTGGGCGATTTTTTCATGAAAACCAGCCACATTCAGGAGGCGCTGGTGCTGGCTTTCGCGCCGCCGCGGATTTTCGGCTTGGGCAACGCCGGCGGCTTCGAGTTTTACGTGCAAAACCGCGGTGAGGGCGGCGCCGAGCGCCTGTTCGAAACCACGCAACAGTTGTTGGGCGCCGTGCACAAGGATCCAATGTTCGGCCAGGTCAACACCCTGTGGCGCGCCAACGTGCCGCAGTTGTATGTCGAAACCGATCGCGAAAAGGTCAAGGCGGCGGGTGTGTCGCTCGACGAACTCTACGGCACGTTGTCGGCGACCTTGGGTACGTTTTATGTGAACGACTTCAACAAGTATGGCCGCACCTGGCAAGTGCTGATGTCGGCCGAGCCCGCGTATCGCAAACGCCCCGACGATATCGGGTCGATTTTCGTGCGCTCGGCCAACGGCAACATGGTGTCGCTGGCGTCGCTGGCGAAGGTCGATTATTCATCAGGGCCCGAAACGCTGCAGCGCTTTAACAACCTGCCTGCGGTCAAGATCTTTGGCTCCACGGTGTCGGGCTTTGGCTCGGGCGAAGCGATTGCGCGCATGGAAAAAATCGCCGCCGAAACCTTGCCTGCGGATTTTAGTTATGACTGGGGCGGCGCCTCGTTCCAGGAAAAACGCGCCGGCGGCACCTCGGTGATCGCGCTCGCGCTCGCCGCGCTGATGGTGTTTTTGATTCTGGCGGCACAATACGACAAATGGTCGTTGCCGTTCGCGGTGATGCTGGCGTTGCCGTTTGGCACGTTCGGTGCGCTGGCGGCGATCCACATCAACAACTTGCTGCCGTTTGCGGGGATCTCGCGTTTTAGTAACGATGTGTATTTCCAAATCGGATTGGTCACGCTTTTGGGCCTTGCCGCAAAAAACGCGATTTTGATCGTCGAATACGCCTTGCTCAAAAAACACGAGGGCTACACCACATCAGCAGCGGCGATTGAAGCCGCGCGCCTGCGTTTTCGACCGATCTTGATGACCTCGCTCGCGTTTATACTGGGCGTGTTGCCGCTGGTGTTATCGAGCGGCGCAGGCGCGGGCGCGCGCCATTCGGCGGGCACCGGTGTGATGGGTGGCATGTTGGCGGCCACGTTTCTTGCGATCTTTTTTATTCCGTGGTTTTACAAAATGATTGTCGATCGCAAGTTATCGGATAAGCGCTCCACCCAAGAGATTGAAGCAGAAGTCGAGCACCATCGCCAACAGTCGACACAATCGCACGCTCTGCCGCACGACCCACCCGCAGGAGGGCGAGCATGAAAAGTCGTAAGTATTTGATTTTATTGATATTTTTATTTTCGCTCGGCGGCTGCAAAATTTGGCCCGCGTACGAGCGCCCGCCAGCGGATTTGCCTGCGGCGTGGCGCGGTGCGCCGGCGCAAGGGCTGGCCATCGGTGAGCACTGGTGGACGCTTTACAACGACAGAGCATTGGATGCATTGCTGGCCGAAGCCTACCAGCACAACCGCGATCTTGCGCTGGCGGCGGCACGCGTGGATGAAGCGCGGGCATTGGCGCGGGTGGTGGATGCCGAACGATCGATTTCGATAGATGGGCGCGCGCAGGTGGATCGCACGCGTTCGTCGGAAGTGGGCGCAAATCCGATCCCGGCTGATTTTCTTGAGCGCAGCAGCCACCGCGCGCAGATCAACGTCTCGTATGAGCTCGATTTGTGGGGGCGGTTGCGCGGCGGCAGCGACGCGGCGCGCGCCGATTTGCTGGCGACACAAGCGGCGCACGACACGGTGCGCATGGCGTTGGCGGCTGACGTGGTGCGCGCGTACTACACGCTGATCGCGCTAGACGAACAAATTGCCGCCACACAACGTTCGCTGGCGTTGCGTGAAGATAATCTGCGTTTGCAGCGCGTGCGCAACAAGGCAGGGCTCACCAGCGATTTCCAATTGCGCCAGCTCGAAGCCGAAGTGGCCGCGGCGCAAGCGCAACTGCCCGCGCTGCAACGCGCACGCACCACGCAAGAGGCCGCGCTCGCGGTGCTGCTGGGGCGCGGCCCGCGCGCGATTATCGAAGCGGCGGTGCCGGGCGGTGCGGACAAAAACGAGCCGCCACCCCCCGTGGTGCCCGAAGGCTTGCCTTCCGATTTGCTGGTGCGCCGCCCGGATATCGCGCAGGCCGAGCAGCGCTTGATCGCGGCCAACGCGCGTATCGCGGCGGCGCGCGCGGCGATGTTTCCGCGCATTGCCTTGACCGGCTATTTCGGCAGCGAGAGCCGGCAACTCACCGATTTGTTTTCCGGGCCGGCGCTGATCTGGCAACTGGCGGCGGGACTCGCGCAGCCGATTTTCCAGGGTGGGCGCCTGCAGGCAGAGGTCGATGCGGTGAAGGCGCGCGAGGGGCAGGCGCTGGCGCAGTATCAAAAGACCTTGCAGGAATCGTTCCGCGAGGTACGTCAAGCGTTGGCCGCGCAAACGCGCTCGCGTGAGGTGTTCGACGCCGAAACCGCACGCGTGGCCGCGTTGCGCGACGCATTGCGGCTTGCGCGCATTCGTTTCGAGAGCGGCTTGTCGAGCCAGTTGGAGGTGATCGATGCCGAGCGTAATCTGCTGCTCGCCGAGTTAAACCGCATCGATGCGCTGCGCGACAGGCGCACGGCAGTGGCCGACTTGGTGCGTGCACTGGGCGGCGGCTGGCAGGGGTTACCGGCCACCGCGGCGGCGCAGGCGCAATAAAAAACGCCGGGCTTGCCCCCGGCGTTTTCTCCCACTCAAACCGCGTTACATGCTGACGTGCGTGGCGGATGGCTTGCGGCCACGCGGCGGCGGCATGCGTTTGCCTTTAGTCACTTTCGCCGACCCGGCGTGCGCGGGTTTTTTCGCCGGCTTGGCGTCCTCTTGCATGGCGGCGATCACCGCGGCGGCTTGTTTTGCCACCACCGTGCCGTCGAAGAAGCCGGGGTTTTGCTTGCCCCAAAGCCGCACCGCGTTGGCGAACACGAAGTCGCGGAAGTCGGCCTTGGTGATATGGCCTTCTTCGACCAGCTCGTACGCTTCGGGCAGCGGATCGCGATAATCGATCACGTCAAAGTGGCCGATGTCGGAACTGTAGATAGCGTTTAGTTTCGCGCCGAAGGGATTACCCTTGCCGAACGCGGTGGCGTTCATGCGGTCGTCCGCCTCGCAGCCGAAGTAGAACGGTTTGGCATACAGATCGACCCAGTCTTGCTTGCGCGTGATCTTGCACGGCGCGTAGTCGTCGAGCTCTTCGCGGTGGCCGGTCAGGCGCATGCCTTCGGGGTCGGGCCAGCCGTCGCGCGACTTCAAAGCATCGGCGATGTCGTCGTAGCCGTGTTTTTCCACCAGCTTCATCAAGAGCTTGCGATCGAGTTTGTCGGGGTTCATGCGCTCCAGTGCGCGCGAGCTCTTGCGCTCCCAATGCTCGATCAAGTCGCCGAACAACTGGCAGCCCCAGCCCACGCCGCCCTCGAGGAAAGCGAAGTTAAGCTGCGGGAAACGCCGTGTCACGCCGCCGAGGAAGATGCCTTTGGCGGTGGCGTGGCCCGCCGCGGCGAAATGGCCGATGTGGTTGTACACGAAATTCGACGGTGAGTTGCGCAGTCCGAAGTTGTTACCCGAACTGTGGAAAGTCGGCGCCATTTTCACGTCGACACAGGTTTGCCACACCGCGTCGTAGTCGTAGGGGCTGTCGATGCCGAACACGTCATACCACACGCTTTCCACGCCCGGCCCGGATTTCGCTTGCGTGACCGACCGTGCGATGTTGCTGCCGAACATGCCGACTTTCGAGCCCAGTTGCCGGGTCACGAATTCGAGTTCTTCGCATGCTTCTTCGGGCGTGTGCATGGGGATGATTGCCGCGGGTGTCAGGCGGTCTTCGAGGCCGCGGAAATACTCGGCGGTGACAATGTTGTAGGCGCGTATCACGGCGCGCCGCGTTTCATCATCCTTGATGCGCGGCAGCCGCAGGCCCGCGGTCGGGTAGACGATGGCGAAATCGGTGCCGATTTCATCCAGCCGTTGGTAGAGCATTTTAGGCATCATCGCGGTGGCGCGGTCCAGCGTGTTCTCGGCTTGGCGATTCCAGAAGCCCGGCATCGCGATGCGGCGTAACTCGCGTTCGCGCGGTGTAAGCTTCAGTGTGGTGTTGGTGCTTTCCATCGCGGCGATAAAACCGTCGGCCGCCTTGTTGCCGTGTACTTTGCGCATACGCTCGGCGAACACCGGCGTGTACTCCAGCCAGTGGCCGTCGGCGTCGACGACAGGGTGCTTTAGCCCGGAATGGATTTTCGCGGGACTCAGATGCTTGCTCATGCTGTTCTCCCAATGTGTGTTGAAAACCCGTGCTGCAATGAAAAAGCCTGCGCCTGCCGCGTGGGGTTGTCAACGGTGCCGGTAAGCCGCTGAATTCCCAACCGATTACGGCACGAAGGAGTGCATTTAACGGGCTTAAGGCTGGCAATTGAGTACGAGGTGGACTACGGCATACAATGCCAAAGCACGCCGACTTTCGACAGGAGCGATAGCCATGGATAGCCCAGCGGCCAAAATACGCGCGGGACTGAAACACCCGGTGATCGACGGCGACGGCCATTGGATGGAGCCGATTCCGATTTTCCTCGAGCACTTGCAAGCCGTCGCCGGCTCGGAAATGGTCGATCGCATCCGTGCGCAGTGGCACAAGAACGACGCGTGGTATCGCGCATCTCCCGAACAGCGCCAGCATCAGCGCTTGCGCCGCGCGATCTGGTGGGGTGTCACCGCCAACACGCTGGATAAAGCGAGCGCGTTATTACCCGGCTTGTTGAACGAACGCTTGCCGCAACTGGGCATCGACTTCGCGCTGATATATCCGAGCTTCGGCCTCGCCATCAACGCGATGATGGACGATGAACTGAACTACGCCTCGTGCCGCGCCTACAACATCATGACGGCGGAAATGTTTAAGCCGTATCTTTCGCGCTTTGCGCCGGTGGCGATATTGCCGGCGCGCACGCCGCAAGTGGCGATTGCCGAGTTGGAATTCGCCACGCAAAAGTTGGGCTATAAAGCGATCATGCTGCGCGGCAATCAGGAGCGGCCGATCCCCGCCGCGGCGGAAGGCATCGACCCCATGCGCGCGGCGTGGTACATCGACACCATCGCGCTCGATAGCCCTTACGACTACGACCCGTTCTGGCAGCGCTGTGTCGATCTCAAAGTGGCGGTGACCCAGCATTCCGGCAGCCCGCGCTGGGTCGATCGTGCTTCGATCACCAACTTCACCTACAACCATGTTGGTCACTTCGCCGAATCGAATCACGCGTTCGCGCGCGGCGTGTTTTTGGGCGGCGTCACGCGGCGTTTCCCGACGCTGAATTTCGGTTTCATGGGGGGCGGCATTAGCTGGGCGTGCCAGATGTGCGTGGACATGATCGAGCACTGGGAAAAGCGCCGCCGCACGGGCTTGCAATACCCGAATCAAACCGATGTGGGTGAGTTACGTGCGCTGATCGATCGCTACGGCGATGCCAAGCTGAAAGCCAAGGCGGACGCCATCGTCGGCAGCCTCGATGCGTTCCGCCCGGAGTGCGGCATCGACGAACTCTCCAAACCCGAACACGTGTTCGACGACTTCGAAGCAAGCGGCGTGCAATCCAAAGCCGACATCCGCAAAATATTCTCGGAAAGCTTCTGCTTCGGCTGCGAAGCCGATGACCGCGCGACGCTGTTCGCGTTCGACCCGCGCATGGGCGTGCGGTTGCGCCCGATATTCAGTTCCGATTTCACGCACTTTGATGTGCCCGACTTCAACGACGTGATTCCCGAAGCCTACGAAATGGTCGAGCATAAGTGGGTGACGGAGCAGGATTTTCGCGAGTTCACGTTTGCCAATGCAGCGCGGCTGCATACCCGCAACAACCCGGATTTTTTCAAGGGCACGTTGGTGGAGGGCGCGGTGGCGGATGAACTGGGGCTGGTCGCCGCGGCGCATTAGACGCGCGGCCTAAATTGTTTTGGGCCGATAACTCGGCCGCGTCAACGCCTCCGGCCGCAGGATGTCATCGAGCTCGGCTTGCGTGAGCAGCTTTTGCTCCAACACCAATTCGTAAACGCTGCGCCCCGACGCATGCGCTTCGCGCGCAATGCGCGTCGCCGCTTCGTAACCGATATACGGGTTTAACGCGGTGACAATGCCGATGGAGTTCTCCACCATTTGCCGCAGCCGCTCGCGGTTGGCGGTAATGCCCGTGACACAGCGTTCGCGCAGCGTGTCGCAGCCGTGGGTAAGATGGGCCAAGCTCTTGAACAAACTATGCGCGACGATCGGTTCGAAGGCGTTTAGCTGAAGCTGCCCGGCCTCGGCGGCGAAACTTACCGTAACATCGTTGCCGATCACTTCAAACGCGATTTGATTCACCACCTCGGGGATCACCGGGTTCACCTTGCCCGGCATGATGCTGGAACCGGCTTGCACCGCGGGCAAGTTGATTTCGTTCAACCCCGCGCGCGGGCCGGAGGACAGCAGCCGCAAATCGTTGCATACCTTGGAGAGTTTTACCGCCACGCGTTTTAACACGCCGGACACTTGCACGAAGGCGCCGCAATCTTGCGTGGCTTCGATCAGGTTGTGCGCGGTGATGAGCGGAATGTTGGTGATGTCGGAGAGCTTGCGGCACACCAGCGCGGCGTAGTCGGGATGCGCGGTGATGCCGGTGCCGATGGCGGTGGCACCCAGGTTGATTTCGTGGATCAGCAGGCATGCTTCCTGGAGCCGTTGCTCGTCTTCTTCCAGCATCACCGCGTAGGTTGAAAACTCTTGCCCCAGCGTCATCGGCACCGCGTCCTGCAATTGCGTGCGGCCCATTTTCAGCACGTCGGCGAACTCGGCGGCTTTAGCGGCGAACGCGGCGCGCAATGCCGCCATCGCGGCTACCAATCGATGGATACCGAAATGCAGCGCCACTTTAATCGCCGTCGGATACACGTCATTGGTGCTCTGGCTCAGGTTGACGTGTTCGAGCGGATGCAGGTGCCGATACTCGCCCTTTTCATGGCCCATCAATTCGAGCGCGCGATTGGCGATGACCTCGTTGGCGTTCATGTTAGTGGAGGTGCCGGCGCCGCCTTGAATGACGTCGACCACAAACTCATCGAGGAAATCGCCGCGGCGTACCTCCTCGCAGGCGTCCGCGATGGCTTGCATTTTCACGTCATCGAGCAGCCCCAGCTCGTTGTTGGCGCGCGCCGCGGCTTCCTTGATGCAAGCGAGCGCCGCGATCAGATCGGGATACAACGCGATGGCGGTGCCCGTGATCGAAAAATTTTCCAGCGCGCGCAGCGTATGCACGCCGTAGTAGGCATCAGCGGGAATGCCGCGCTCGCCGAGTAAGTCGTGCTCGGCGCGATAGGGCTTGGGCATGGTCGGCCTCCGTATCGGTGTTGCCGTGGTGTTTAGACGACGTACAACGCACTGTGGCGATTTTACGCCGCACGCCAGCTCATTCCACCTTGAGATTGAGCGTTTTGATCACTTTCGCAAAGCGCGCCACGTTGTCGCGGATGGTGGCCGCGAACGCTTCCGGCGTGGAGCTGACGGACGCGATGCCTTGGCTCAAAAACCGTTCACGCACGTCGGCGCTGGCGACGATACCGCGCAATTCCGTGGCGAGCTTGTTGATGATCACCGGCGGCGTGCCGCGCGGCGCGATCACGCCATACCATTGCTCGGCTTCGTAACCCTTGACGCCGCTCTCGGCGATGGTGGGCAGATCGGGCATTCGCGCAAATCGCTGCGTCGAGCCGATACCGAGCATGCGAAATCGTCCGGCATCCAGATGCGGCAGCGCGATCTGGATGGTGGTGAACGCGAACTGAATTTGCCCTGAAAGCAAATCCGTGATCGCGTGCCCCGCGCCTTTGTACGGCACATGAGTCGTTTTGATCCCCGCCAGTTGATCGAAAATCACCGCCGCCAGATGCGTGCCGGTACCGACGCCGGATGAAAAATAATTCAGTTCACTCGGGCGCGACTTGGCGAGCGCGATGAATTCCTTGACGGACTTCGCCGGCAGCGCGGGATGGATCATCAGCGCCAGCGGCGCCGAGGCGACCATACTCGCCGGCGCGTAATCGCGCTCGAAGTCGTAGGGCGGCTTCGCCGGCAAACTCATGTTGATGGCCTGCGTGGTCACGGACGACATTAACAAGGTGTAACCGTCGGGCGCGGCTTTGGCGACGAACTCCGCGCCGATATTGCCGCCGGCGCCGAGGCGGTTGTCGACGATGACTTGTTTGCCCCACGACTCGGTGAGTTTTTGGCCGACGATACGCGCCACCACGTCGAGCGCGCCGCCCACGGCGAACGGCACCACGAGGCGTATCGGCTTGTCGGGATATGTCGTGGCAGGTTGCGCATACGCGGCGCAGGGCAGCCATGCGGCGGCACACACAAGTATGGTTTTCATGCCGACAACGCCTCATCCAAAAAATCCAGACGGTCCTGGCCCCAATAGAGGACGTCCTGGTAAATCCACGTCGGTGTGCCAAAAATACCGCGTTGCTGGGCTTCGAGTTCGCTGGCTTTCCATGCCGCCATGATTTCCGGCGTGTCCTGCATCGCCAGCAGTTTCGCGCCATCCATGCCCAGCCGATTCGCCACCGCCACGCGCACCGCGGCGTCTTTGACATCGAGTGCTTCACTCCACAGCGCGTGCAGCAGCGCGTGGCTCAATTCCAGCGCGTTCCACTGCAAGGTATCGGCGGCGATCACCATGCGCGCGCAAAACTCGTTTTGCGTCGGATAGTGTTTGGGGCGCAGCATCAGCGGCATGTTAAGGCGCTTGCGCCAGCGGTCGAGTTCAACTTCGTGATACGCGCGACGCGCCAGCGGCCGGCTCAACAGGGGAATGCCGCCATTGGGCGGCACGATGCGCGTCGGGCGCACGACGACGTTCAAATCGTGCTTCGCGATAAGCGCCTTGAATTTGGGCCAGCCGAGATAAGCCCAGGGCGAGGACAGCGAATGAAAGTAGTAGACGGTTTTTTTCATTGCGTGTTTGATTTTGGCCGATAATCATCCGGCGCGCCGGGTGGAATCGGTGGATGTTGTTTCAGGCTCGCCTGAAAGTCTTCGATCAGCATGCGCAGCGGCCGGCGCACCCAGCCTTGGTGGTTGCCGACGTCGCTTTCTTCCTTTGGGTCTTGCACCACGTTAAACACCCACGGCGTCTCAAGATGATTGGGGCCCACGTTCGGTTCGGGCTCCCACACGATATGCATTTTCCAGTCGCGCCATTTGGCGGCGCGCAATTCTTGCTTGATGTAGTAGACGAAGCCTTCGCGCGCGGATTTTTCGCTGTTGCCGAACAAAAAGTCGCTTTGATCGACGCCATCGATCGGGCGGTCGGTGGGCACTGTTGCGCCGGCGATTTTAGCGAGCGTCACAAATAAATCAGTGATGTGCACGATTTCGTTCGACACGCGCGGCGCGACGCGCTTGGGCCAATGCAGGATGAACGGCACACGCAACGCGCCTTCCATCGCGGTGTGATACGTGCCGCTCCACATGCCCGCGCTGCCGCGCCAGGGGCGGCGAAACTCCGGGCCGTTGTCGCTGGCGAAAATAAATACCGTGTTTTCGCCTAAACCAGAAAAGTTAATAAAATCATATACTTGTGATACGCGATAGTCCATCTCGATCATCGCATCGGCAAAGTCGCCAGCGCCGGATTTACCGGAGAAATCGTGATGCGGGATGGTCGGGTAATGCAGTTGCGTGAGCGGCACGTAAGCGAAAAAGGGTTTTCCCGCCTTATGCTGGCGCGACATGAAGTCGATGCTGCGCTCGATCAATTGCGAATCGATTTTGCGTCTGAGTTCGAGATCGTACACCGCAACGTTTTGCGCCGGCTCGCCGCGCCTGGCTTGCATCACGTAGGGCATGGGCACCACGTTTGCGTCAAAGCCTGGCGTCGAGGTGAACATGCTTTCGTTGGTGGTACGCGGGATGCCATACCATTCGTCAAAACCGCGTTCGTGGGGAAAACGCCCAGGCCGGTCACCGAGATGCCATTTGCCGAAAATTCCCGTGGCGTAGCCTTGCCCGCCTAATAATTGCGCCAGCGTGATTTCCCACGGCGTGAGGCCTTGCGGCAGCCCGGCGGGCACCGATTGAATCGCACCGGTGCGGATCGGGTGGCGCCCGGTCATCAGCGCCGAGCGCGTGGGCACGCAGTCCGATTCGACATTGAAATTGGTGAGGCGCAAACCTTGCGCGGCAATGGCATCGATGCGCGGCGTGGGCGCGCCGCGCAACACGCCGCCGCCGTAGCAGCCCAATTCGCCCCAACCCAGGTTGTCGGCGAGGATCAAGACGATATTCGGTTGTGCGGCGGGCATGGGTTGCTTTCGGTTGAGGGGTGCGGCTAGTATAACAACCCCGCTTGCGCGTGCGGTGCCGTGGACGCTCTGACTTCCAGCTTGCGCCGCAACGACGGTGCTGGTGTTTAATCTGTGTTCATCCGCTTGAATCTGTGGCTAAATGCATTTGAAGTTGTTTTCCTGAGCTCGCCATGACTAATAAACTTCCCAATATTCTGCTCATCACTTCCGATCAACAACGCGCCGATTGCAACGGCTTCGAAAATCCCAACATCAAAACGCCGCATATCGACCGGCTGGCGCGCGAGGGCACGCGCTTCTCCGCGTGCATCACGCCCAACTTGGTGTGCCAGCCTTCGCGCGCGGCCATCCTCACCGGGCTGTTGCCGCTAACCCACGGCGTGTGGGACAACGGCGTTGATCTCGATCCGCAGGTAGGCGAAGCAGGTTTCGCCGGCACGCTGTCCCGGGCGGGTTATCAAACGGGCTTTATCGGCAAGGCGCATTTTTCGACCAAGTCTACGTTCGCGCCCACCGGCACGCCGGAGTGCAACAAGAGCCAGGCGAAGTACGGGTCCACTTGGTTCGGCCCCTACATGGGCTTTCAGCATTGCGAGTTGAATGTGTTGGGGCATTTGCATCGCACGCGGCCGTTAGAGCAACCGCCGGTGGGGCATTACGAGCGTTGGTTGTCGTCGCGCAGTGGGGGCGAGGGTGTCAAGCTATGGGTCACCGAAACACGCCCAGGCACGGGTGCGGCGCAGACGTGGTATTCCGCGCTGCCAGTGGCATGGCATTCGAGCACGTGGATCGGCGACCGCGCGATTCGCTGGATCACAGATGCCAGCCGCAAGGACGCGCCGTTCTGCGCGTGGGTGTCGTTCCCCGATCCGCATCACGCTTTTGACTGCCCCGAGCCGTGGAGTTTGATGTACGACCCGAAGGATATGGTGCTGCCCAAACACCGCGTGCGCGACTTGGAGCGCCGCCCGTGGTGGCACAAGGCGTCGCTTGAAGGCAAACCGCAACTCGCCGACCCGGTGATGCTGAAATTCCGTGCCGAAGGCTCGCGCGTGCCCGATCAGAGCGATGCGCAGTTGGCCGAGATGACCGCCAACTACTACGGCATGATTTCGCTGATCGATCACAACGTCGGGCGCATTATGAGTGCGCTGGAAGCGGCGGGCGTGGCGGACAACACGCTGGTGATTTACGCCACCGATCACGGCGAGTTGCTCGGTAATCACGGCTTATATCTCAAAGGCCCGACACCGTACGAAGACTTGCTACGCGTGACCATGGTAGCGCGCGGGCCGGGTGTAGCGAGCCGGCAGTTGGTGGTGGAGCCGGTGTCGACCCTCGATCTTGCGGCCACGTTTTACGAATACGCCGGTGTTAGCGCGCCGGGTGAAATGCAAAGCCGTAGCCTCAAGAAGCTGCTAAACGGCGGTGCGCAAACGCGCGATGTCGCGTACAGCGAATGGCATTTGCACGCGTCGCGCTGCGGCGTGGCGTTGAAGCTGCGCACGGTGCGCACCAAAAAATTCAAATGCACCTTCGAACTGGAATCCGGCGCGGGCGAACTGTACGATCTCGAAAACGATCCTGTCGAGATGCACAATCTATTTGACGATGCGGGCTATGCGCACGTGCGCAAGGAACTTCACGACATGATGCGCGCGCGGCCGGGCGTGGTGCGCGATCAATTGGCCGAGCCGATCGGGATGGCGTGAGGTTGCGTGCAACGCGAAACGAAAGACGCTCTAGGGATTCTTATTTAATATGTTGATTTTATTGGATATTTTTTATGGCGAGTTGCGTAGTCCGTGGCGCGTAAAGCGCCGTGCGGTGAAACAGACAGCGATTTCAAAGGGAGAACAACAATGGCAAACGCATTGCTGCAAGACAACATCATGGTCGCCAATCTTGAGATCGTGCCGGGGCGGCGCGTGCGTTCGCATCTGGGCATGGTGCAAGGGAGCACGGTGCGCGCCAAGCACGCGGGCAAGGATTTTCTGGCCGGATTAAAAAACATCGTCGGTGGGGAACTGAAGTCCTATACCGAGTTGATGCAGGAGGCGCGCGACGAAGCCACTCGCCGCATGGTGGAGCAGGCCAAATCCATTGGCGCCAACGCGGTGTTGAACGTGCGCTACTCGGCCACCTCGATCACCGTGGGTGCGGCGGAGATCTTGGCCTACGGCACGGCGGTGGTGATGGAGTAGCGCCATGGACTTCATTTTGAATTTTCTGGATGTGTTCCTTTTTTTCGGGTTGCTCGTGTTGGGCTTTTCCGTAGGCCGCTGGAAAGAGCGCCGGCACTATAAATCGATCCGTGAGCGCGAAGCGAAATACGCCAATATTCTGGCGTTCGCGGTGCGTTATCCGCCCGATGTGGTGACGCCGCAGGATTGCCAACTGGTGGCGGGCTCGGTGGTGATCAGTTCGGATTATTTCAAGCAGATCGTCGCTGGCTTGCGCACGCTGATTGGCGGCAAGCTCTCATCCTACGAATCGCTGCTTGACCGCGCGCGGCGCGAGGCGACGCTGCGCATGAAGGAACAGGCACAGCGCTTCGGCGCCACGCTGGTGATCAACGTCAAGGTCGAGAGCACCACGGTATCGGGCGGCACGCGGCGCGGGCTGCCGGCGATGGAGGTGATTGCTTATGGCACGGCTTTGAAGCCGCGGGTGTCGCCGACGACACAGGCTTGAATTTTGCGTTCATCGCCTTCGACCAAGTTCAGGACGGGCTTCGACAAGCTTGTATGGTACGCCTGCAGCACCATCAACAATCTCAGGACAAACGGGTTTACTTGCAATACGAAAACCGCCAGCCCGACGAAACCGTCAATTACAACCGCGAACATCCGCTGAAGGAGTTTGCCTGGCTGTTTTTTGGCTTGTTGGGCGTGGTGTTGGTTGGCGCCATGGTGCTGGGTTTTTTCGGCGGCGAGATCGCGGCGCGGGTGCCGTTTTCGGTCGAGAAGGATTACGCCAGGCGCATTAATGAACATTGGGAGAACAAGCCGCGCGATGTCGAGGGGGAAGCCGTGCGCGCTGCGCTGCGCGAGCTCGCCGCCAAACTCGCGGCGGTGATGAATCTGCCGCAAGGCATGAGCGTCGATGTGCATTATTCGCCCGAGGGCATCGCCAATGCCTTCGCCACGCTCGGCGGCAATGTCGTGTTCTACCGCGGCTTACTCGAAAAATTCGACAGCGAGGACGCGGTGGCGCTGGTGATGGCGCACGAGATCGCGCACGCCAAGCTGCGCCACCCGGCGGCGAGCCTGGGGCGCGGCATCGCGGTGGGGCTGACGCTGTCGCTGGTGTCGGCGGCCGTGGGCGAGCGCGCCGCCGGCGGCGTGCTGCAAACCGCTGGCACGCTGCCGCTGCTGAAATACAGCCGTGATCAGGAGAGCGACGCAGACACCGAAGCGCTGGCCGCGCTTGCCGCGGTATACGGGCACGTGGGCGGCGCGCGCGACGCGTTTGGCGTGATGGCGAAGCTTGGTGGCGGTGATACGCCGCGCGGGCCGCAGGTGAATATTTTGCGCACCCATCCGCTGACCGCCGATCGCATCGCGGCGGTCGATCGCATGGCCGCCGAGCGCGGCTGGAGGGCCGACGGCGAACGCACGCCCTTGCCGCTGGCGTTGGCGAAACTTAAGTTGAAGGCCGCGCAACCGGCGAAAGAAATACCGGCGCCGGAGCGTTGATCTGGGATAATCGATGTGTTCTCAAACTAGGGAGAAAAAAATGCATGGATTTAAGCTGTTATTACTGGGCGCTGTGGCGTTACTGAACGGTTGCGCAAGCGATGCGCCGATCGCGCTTAAAGCGATGGGCTCGTTTCACGTTGGCGGGCGCGAGGTCACCATCAGTGGCAAGCCGGTGCGCGAGGTCACGTTCACGCCCGGCGGCGTGCCGGCGAAGATCGATCCGAATGGCGTTTATCAGGTCGAGCAGATGTATGTGCAGTATTTCGTTCCGCAAAATCAGCGCGGTGGCCTGCCGCTGTTGATGTGGCACGGTGGCGGCTTGACCGGCGTGACGTATGAGACCACGCCCGACGGCCGCGAGGGCTGGCTTAACTATTTCGTCAAAAAAGGCTGGGCGGTTTACAACTCGGACGCGGTGGAGCGCGGGCGTTCGGGCTGGGCCATGTATCCCGATATCTTCAAGGGCGAGCCGGTTTTTTTGACCAAGGAAAATCCCTTCGAGCGTTTTCGCATCGGCGCCGGGCCGGGCTCGTATAACCGCGATCCGGCGAAAATGAAACTGCTGCCGGGAAATCAGTTTCCGCCCGAAGGCTATGATAATTTCACCAAGCAGGGCGTGCCGCGTTGGACCACCACGGACGATGCGATTATTCGCGCGTACACCGAGCTGGTGGACCGCGTCTGCCCGTGCGCGATTCTGGTGCACTCGCAATCGGGGCAGTTCGGGTTCAGGGTGGCGCAGACGCGGCCCGACAAGGTGAAAGCGCTGGTGCTGGTGGAGCCGGCGGGCATCGGCGACGTCAAGCAAGTGGCGCAACTTAAAAACGTGCCCATGCTCGCGATCTATGGCGATTACATCGAAGGCGATGCGCGCTGGCCGAAAATTCGCGCCAACGGCGTGAGCTTTCTCGCTGCGGCGGGTAAACACGGCGCGCGCTACGAGGTGATCGACCTGCCGAAAATCGGCATTCGCGGCAACTCGCACATGATCATGATGGACAGGAATAGCGATCAAGTGGCGGGGGTGATACAGGGATGGCTGGCGAAGCAGGGGCTTTATCGATGACGCGTGAGGCGTTAGGGGTGAGGCGTGAGGCGCCCCCCCTCCCTGAGCCTGCCCCGTTGCATGCAGGGGGGGGTACGATATCGTCAGCTCCGCCTGCGGTGCATGTTTCGCACGCCTCACGCTTCACACTTCACGCCTCACGCCGTTCACGATGAAGGTAGGCCTTTTCGTCACTTGTCTCGTGGACTTGATGCGCCCGAGCATCGGCTTCGCTGCGTTGCGGCTGCTCGAAGCCGCGGGCTGCGCGGTGATCGTGCCCGCAACACAAACCTGCTGCGGTCAGCCGGGTTACAACTCGGGTGATCGCGCTTCCGCTTTAGCATTGGCGAGAAAAGTCCTTGGCGAGTTTGAAGCGTGCGAGTACGTCATCGCGCCCTCGGGTTCGTGCGCGGGCATGATCCGCACGCACTATCCCGATTTGTTTCGCGATCAGCCGGAGCGTGAGCGCGTCGACGCGTTGTGCGCGCGCACGTATGAGCTCACCGATTTTTTAGTTAACGTGATGCGTTTCGATGGAATTAAAGCGATTCAAAAAAAATCAATAAAATCAAATACTTACACATATCACGACAGTTGTTCGGGTTTGCGCGAATTGAACGTCAAAGCGCAGCCGCGCGCGCTGCTGGCGCAAGTGCCGGGGCTCACGTTAAAAGAGATGGACGAATGCGAAACCTGTTGCGGCTTCGGCGGCACCTTCGCGGTGAAGTACGGCGATATCTCCACGCACATCGCCGATCGCAAATGCGAGAACATTGCTAAGTGCGGCGCGGAGCACGGAACTGAGGCGGTGGTGTTGGGCGATCTGGGCTGCATGCTCAACATCGAAGGGCGGCTGCGGCGGCGCGGCGATATGAAGACGCAAGTGCTGCACGTGGCGGAGGTGTTGGCGGGCGTGGCGCCGGCTTGAACGCTCAACGCGCCTAGCACCGTTTTCGTTGAGTGGACTTTCTGCGGCGCAATGCACTTCGTTTATTGCGCCCTACGATTCCGCCGACGCTGAACTCTCAACGTCCAATCTCCCCTAAAATACCGACTAAGTTTCAAATCACCAAGGACCGGTTATGCAACAGTACGACGTAGTAGTGGTAGGCAAGGGCAATGCCGCGTTATGCGCTGCGCTGGCGGCGCGCGACATGGGTGCTTCCGTGTGCATGCTGGAGGCGGCCAACGTGGATGAATCCGGCGGCAACAGCCGCTTTGCCGGCGGCGTGATGCGCTTTGCCTACAGCACGGTGGAGGAGTTGCAGCAGTTGACCGAAATCTCCGAGGACGAAGCCAAGAATACAGATTGGGATTCGAATTCGGTGGACGAGTTTTACGACGATCTTTATCGCGTCACCGCGTTTCGCACCGACCCGAATTTGAGCGAAGCGCTGATCACCAAGAGCTTTCCCACCATGGTGTGGCTGCGCAAGCAGGGCGGTTCGTTCACGCCGAACTACGCCAACCAGTCGGCCATCGTCAACGGCAAACGCAAGTTCTTCGGGCGTTTTCCGCTGCATTTAAACGGCGGCGGCGCGGGGCTGGTGGACGACCTCACCAAAATGGCCGGCAAAAAAGGCATCGCGATTTTTTATGAAACACGCGCGATATCGCTGATCTACGACGGCGTCAACGTGAAGGGCGTGCGCGCCAAGCAAAAAGGCGTGCCAGTGGAATACGGCGCGAAGGCGGTCGTCCTCGCCTGCGGCGGCTTCGAATCGAACCCCGAGTGGCGCACGCGCTACCTCGGCCCCGGCTGGGAGTTGGCCAAAGTCCGTGGCACGCGCCACAACCTCGGCGAAGGTTTAAAAATGGCATTGGAAATCGGCGCCTGCCCCTACGGCAACTGGTCGGGGCGCCACGCGGTGTCGTGGGAGCGTCACGCACCGGAGTTCGGCATCGTCGAAAAATCGCACGACCCGTATCGCCACAGCTACCCGTACTCGATCATGATCAACGCCGAGGGCAAACGCTTCGTCAACGAGGGCGCGGACTTTTACAACTACACCTACGCGAAATACGGCGCGGAAGTGTTGAAACAAACCGGGCAATACGCCTATCAAGTGTTCGATGCCAAATCCAAAGCGCTGCTCAAAAAAGAATACAGCGGCCGTGAGGTCACCAAGTTCAGCGGCAACACGCTGGAAGAGCTCGCCGCGAAAATGGAGGGCGTCGACCCGCAACAGTTTTTAAAAACCGTGCGCGAATACAACGCCGCGGTGCAAACCAAAGTCGAATACAACCACGCCATACGCGATGGCCGTGGCACGCTCGGCATCGAGCCGCCGAAATCCAACTGGGCGCATGTGCTCGACACGCCGCCGTTCGAAGCCTACGGCGTGACCTGCGGTATTACCTTCACCTTCGGCGGTTTGCGCATTAACCACGAAACCGGGCAGGTGCTCGATTTGGGTTACGACCCGATACCCGGCTTGTATGCGGCGGGCGAGATGGTCGGCGGGATTTTTTATTTCAATTACCCGGCGGGCACGGGGCTGGTGTCGGGCTGTGTGTTTGGGAAGATTGCGGGGGAAGGGGCGGGGGCGGCGGTTACACGATGAAAGGCGTGAGGGGTGAGGCGTGGCGCTTCAAGTGCCACTTGCGGCCCGCTACCACAGGTGTCGTTCCCGCGCAGGCGGGAACCCATAACACCGTTGCCCCTGCGACACCCTATGGGT
>VGIF01000024.1 GCA_016868015.1 Betaproteobacteria bacterium | reverse complement strand
AGTTCCTCCACCGCGTAGCGCCAACCATCGGGGTCGAGCAGATCGCTGATGAGCACCACCAGGCCGGGCCGCGCAAACACGGCGGCGAAGCGGCGGGTCGCCGCAGTCAGATCGGTGGCGCCGCCGCACGATAGCGCATCAAGAAAGGTAAACAGCCGCAGGATGTGCGCGCGTCCGCGATCCGCCTTAAGCGGCGCGTGCAGCGTTGAGGAAAACGCCGCGCCGCCGACGGCATCCAGATTGGCGAGCCCGATGTAGCCGAGTGCCGCGGCGACTTGCTTGGCGTAGCCGATTTTGGTGATACCCGGGGCGGCCGCGGCGGGCGGGCCCGCCATCGAGGCACTGGTATCGACCAGCAGATAGAGATTCATCTCCTCCTCGGCGCTAAACACCTTGAGCAGCAAGCGGTCAAGGCGGCGGTAGACGTTCCAGTCGACGTAGCGCAAATCGTCACCCCGTTGATAGCGGCGGTAATCGGAAAACTCCAGACTGGAGCCCTTGCGCGACGCGGCGTGTTCGCCCTGCGCGCCGTTCCAGTTAAGGCGTTTGGCGACAAGGTGCAGCCGCTCAAGCTTGCGCATGAAGCCGGCGTCGAAAAACGCGCTCACGGCGCCTCCGGCACCCGCTGCAACACGTCGGCGAGAACTTGCTCCGCGCTGACGCCTTGCGCGTCGGCTTCGAGATTGAGAATCAAGCGATGGCGCAGGCTGGGCGCGCTCATCAAGCGCACATCCTCGAACGACACATTGGGCCTCCCGGCAAGCAGCGCCCGTGCTTTCGCCGCGAGGACCAGGCTTTGCAGTCCGCGCGGGCTGGCGCCGTAGCGCACGCAGCGGCGCACCAACTCGGTCTCGTGGCCCTCGCCATCGGCGCCGGGGCGGGTGGCGAGGATCAGGCTTACCGCGTAGTCGAGCACGGTGGCGGCGAGCGGCACCTCGCGCACCCACTGGCGGATTTCCAGTATCGCCGCGCCGTCCAGTACTTTTTTGAGCGCGTCCGGCGCCGCCGCGGTGGTGAGATCGGCGATGCGCCGCAGCCCTTCGCGGTTGGGCGAGTCGAGCAGCAGCTTGAAAAAGAAACGATCCACCTGCGCCTCGGGCAGCGGGTAGGTGCCCTCCATTTCCAGCGGGTTTTGCGTCGCCAGCACCATGAACGGACTGTCCAGACGGTGCGCGCGGCCGCCCACGGTGACACTGGCTTCTTGCATCGCTTCGAGCAGCGCCGACTGGGTCTTGGGGGTGGCGCGATTGATTTCGTCGGCAAGCACGATGTGGGCAAACACCGGGCCGCGCTCGAACTCGAATACCTTGCGCCCCGACGCGTCATCGGCCAGCACATTGGTGCCGGTGATGTCCGCGGGCATCAGGTCGGGCGTGAACTGGATGCGCGAGAAGGTAAGGCCAAGCGTCTCGCCGAGTGATTTCACCATCAGCGTCTTGCCCAGCCCCGGCACGCCCTCGAGCAGGCAATGCCCGCCGCACGCCAGCGCGATGAATACCTGTTCGATCAGCGCTTCGTGGCCGACGATCACCTGCGCCATTTCGGCTTTCAGCGCCTCGTAGCTGCGGCGCGCTTGCGCCATGCGCCGCTCGATGTCTTCGACGCTGGGTGCTGCGTTTGCTGTTGGCATGTTCATCACTTTGACGCTTCCAGAGACAGAAAATAGCTGCGTATCGCGCCCTTGAGCTCGCCGGGAATGCGCTCGTTGTTGAGCTCCGCCTCGGCGCGGCGGTGATAAGCGGCGAACACCGGGTCTGCGGCGACGGCGCTCTTGCCCGGGGTGGGCTGGCCCTTGAGCAAGACGTTGCTGCTCGCGCCCTCGCCGAGGGTTCCCTTAACCGCGGATTGCTCCCCCACCGAGAATTGCGGCAGCGGCGCCGCCTTGCCGGCGGCGGTGCCGGGTTTCTCACCGGGCGCCGAGGGTTGGCCTTCGGGAACCTGCGCGAGCGTCTCATCCTTCTCGCCGGCGCCGCCGGCGCCCGGATGCGTGCCGCCTTCTTCGCCCTGCTCGCCGCGCGCGAGTTGCCCAAGGCGGCGTTCGGTTTGCCGCAGCGCGCGCCGGTCAAGTTCGGCGGTCACGCGTTTGTCGAGCTTGTCGAGGAATGCGTCGACTTGATCGCGGGTGAGTGTCTTGCCGCCCTGATCCTGCCGCCACTCGCCGTGTTGCCGCAGCTCGCTTAGCCGCCCCAACACTTCATCCCAGTTGCGCGATGCGTTGCCCGCCGCGGCGAGCCAATCGCGCGCGCTTTGCAGTTCGGCTTTGAGCTCGTCGAGCTGGCGTTGGCTGGCGGCGCTGCCGCTCGCGTCCTGTGCACTGGCGCTTGCCTGCGTGGCGATTTGTTTTTGCGCCTCGGCGATTTCGCGCTGAAACGCCGGGTCGGGTGTTTGGGCGTCGATGCCGCGCTGCGCCAGGCGCGCGAGTTCGCGCGCCGCCTCAGTGGTCTGGGGCAGGCCCTGCGCGCGCGCCGTTTCCTCAAGGTCGCGCGCGAAATCGCGTAGCTCGCGCGCGACACTGGCGCTCACCTGCGGCGCGGCGCTCGAGTGCCCGACACGCGTCTCGAACCACGAAAGCGCCAGCCACAACGCCAACAACGGCAACACCAGCAAATCCTGCTTCGTCCAGCGCCGCGGGAACAGCTTGCGAAATTTCGCGCCCTGCAAGCGCTCGCTCGCCTCGCGCAGCACCAGCAGCGCCACCGCGCGCGCATCGTTGCGCCGGGTAAGCTCCCACGCGGTGGTCATGCGCTCGCCCGAACCGAGCGCCTTGTCGAGCGCGGCCAACGCACGCACGGTGTCACCGCCGCGCCAGCGCCAGGCGTAGAGCAGTGTGGGCGCAATCAGGGCGAACGCCGCGATGGGCGTGCTCCATGTCCACGGCGGCGCCAGGGTGACGAATAACGGCAGCGCCAGCGCGGCGAGCAACGCCGCGGCGAGTGCCGCGAGCAGCGTCTTCTCGCGGCGTTTGCGCTGCTCCCACGCCAGCATCGCGGCGACGCCGGTATCGAGCGTTTGCCGCAGCGCGCCCGGGTTCATCGCAGGCGCGCCAACGCCCAGCGGTGCGCCGCCAAACCGGCCGCGCCGTAGGCAAGGTGAAAGGCGATATTCGCTACCGCGGGCGGCCAGTCCACACCGGCGATGCTAAAGCGCCCAGGCTCGGTCGCGCTCGCCACCGCGAGCACATAGACGATCGGGTTAAGCGGAAAGTACACCAACATGGCGATCACCATTAGCAGGACGGTGAAACCGCGGCTCACCATTTCGCGCGTGTCGACCTCGCGCTCGCACAGGGCGAGGCCGGCGAGCCCCCATACACCGTAGCATACCGTGTAAAAGGCGATCAGCGCGAGGGTGGCCGCGAGCGCCGCCGGCGGCGTATGCGAAATCGCGCCCGCCCACACCAGCAACGGTACGATCAGCAGCAGCGTGGCGGCGGCATGCACGAGTAAAAAGCTCACTTGGCCACGCGCCACGACGCCGACGGGATAGCCGCGTTCGTGCAACCAGTACTTCAGCGGTTTGAAGCGTTCGGGCGCGTACGCCAGATTGGCCGCGCGCAGGGTGAAATAGATCGTCAACACCACGGCGATTGCCGCGCACAGCTTAAACAGGCTGCCCGCGCCGCGCCATGCCTGCGCGTCGAGGAACATCGGCGTTAGCAGCAAAAACTCGATCAGCGCGAGCAAGCCGAGCGGGTAAAAAAGGGCGGGCAGGCCGTGCCGCTGACTGAAAAACACCGTTACATGCTCGTGCAAAACGGCGTTCATTCGTCCTCCGACGGCAGCGATACGATCGCGCGGTAGAGCGTGTATTGCTCGGTGCGCACCCGCGGATCACCGACTTCGGCGCGTGGTTGCGGGTTTTTAAACCAGCCGATAAACACCGCGGTGGGGCCCGTCCACAGCGCGGCGGTAGCGGCATAGGCAAAGAACGCGTCCTGGAACAGCAGATCGCGCGTTTTGTCCTTGAACCTGAGCGCTCGCAGGCTGCCGCCGGTGTCCGCCTGGCGCGGTTGTTCCGCGGCGGGGGCGTCGGCCGCGTGCAGGGGCAACGCTTTGCGCAGGCTGCCGCCGCTGGGCAATTCACCGAGCGCAACTCGCAAGCCCGGCGCAATCAGCCAGCAGTCGGTGAGATCGCTGCCGCTGCGGTTATTCACCTCAAGGTGCAGAACACCGTCGTGTTGCTCGATGCGGGTGTTTAAACCGGCGCGTTCGACGTGACGTGCGCGCAACAACTGGTGGCCGAAGCTTTCGAGCGGCAGTTGCACGCGCGTGGCGGCGCCCAGGTGCCGGTACATCACCGCGGGCGCCGCTTGCTCGGCGGGTGCCGCGGCGTGCGGCTGCGGTAACGGCGCCAGTTCCAGCCAGCTCGGCCCAAAGCCCAGGCTGTAGTCGCGCGGGCGCGTCGAAAACAACGCGAGGTTGGTTTGCACCTCGACGTAGTCGCCGTCGGTTTCGTCCATCACGGTTGCGCCGAGTAGCACGCCCTCGGGCATTTGGCCGCCACGGCTGAAGTAACCGTAGCCGGCGGCGGCGCAGCCCACCATCCATCCACAGCACCACAGCGCGAGTGTGCGTGGGGCACCACGCTGGCGGCGCCATTTGAGCAGCAGCACGGCAAGGCCGCAGAGGTAAAGCAAAATGGCGAAGAATAGCGCGCGCGTCGGGATGTAGGCATCGACGAACCACGAACTTAGCAATAGCCGCGAGAACAACGCCTCGTCCCAGCGCGGGCGCGGCGCGGGGCTAAGTTCCGAAGCCGGCGCGAGCAGCGTTTGCAGGAATTGCGGCAGTCCCGCCCAGCCGGCCAGCGGCGGGCGGCCTGCGTCAAGCGCGAGGTAGCTGACGCGGCCGCGGCCCCATTCGTTTTCCACCAGCAGCGGCAGCCCTTCGGCGGCGATTTGCGTGCGGCCGCTCACGCCGCTGACCGTGTGCGCCCACACGCCTTCGATCGCCGGGCTTGCGCCCGCTGCCGCCGGGTCGGTAAAACGTATCCGCGTCACGCCGGTGACCCGCGCGGGCACGAATCGCGCGAGCTTGGGCTCTTGATAAAGTGCGAAATTCAGGCTGGCCACGATGATCATGCGGCCGCCCGCGACGAGCCAATCATCGAGCGCCTGCAGTTGCCACCGGGTGAGATCGCGCAGCGACTGATCGTAGAGCAGCAGGTGGGACACGCCGGCGAGCGCGCGTGCGTCCGAGGGCAGCCCCGCCGCCGCAAGCGAGACGATGCGGTTGGTGAACGACGCGGCGAGCGACGTGAGCGGCAGCGTGCCGCCGCCACTGACCGACAACACCAGCGGCGCGGGCGAAAAGTGGCTGCGCAAGTCCAGCGTGTGCGACGCGCTGCCGTGCGTGGCGTTAAAACGAATGACCAGCGGGCGGCTTAGCAACTCCGCATTGACAGTAAACGCCAGCGTGCGCTGCGCGCGCGAGGGCAGGAATACGTCGCGCTGATAACGCACCGGATACGCGCCCGCGGGCGGCGCGCCGCGCTTCCACGCCTCGACTTCCACCACGCCCTCGACGGTGCGGCCGATATTGTGCAGGCACACTTCCAGCGGAAAGGGCCGCCCCAATTGAAATACGCCGCCAAATCCGATCTTGGGCTCGATCGTGACTTGCGCCGCCGGCGCGCACAGCGGCCAAGCCAACCCCAACAGCAGCGGCAGGATCCGGCGGCCCCAGCGGCGCCAAAGCATCGAAACGGCGGCTAAAAACATGTGCGTCCACCATCTCCCGTGACGCGGATCGCTCGAACCCTGAAGCCGGGCGGCGACCCGATCTCATCATAAACCCAAGCCGGGTGCGGCGGCACAACCGCGGGGCATCACGCCAGGCGCGGCTGGCGAGCGCGCCGCCCAACGCAACACACGTCGATGGTTTATCTACCGTGCTTGCTCGAACAACTCACGCCCGATCAACCAGCGTCTGATTTCCGAAGTGCCGGCCCCGATTTCATAAAGCTTGGCATCGCGCAACAAGCGCCCGGCCGGGCTGTCGTTGACATAGCCCATGCCGCCCGGGCACTGGATGGCTTGCAGCGCCATTTCGGTGGCGCGCTCGGCCGCGTACAAAATCACCCCCGCCGCATCACGGCGCGTGACGTGGCCCGCATCGCACGCTTGCGCCACCGCATACACGTACGCGCGGCAAGCGTTCGCCGTCGTGTAGAGGTCCGCGAGTTTGCCCTGCATCAACTGAAACTCGCCGATCGCCTGGCCGAATTGTTTGCGTTGGCGCAGGTAGGGCATCACCACATCGAGGCACGCCTGCATGATGCCCAACGGCCCGCCGGCAAGTACCACGCGCTCGTAATCGAGGCCGCTCATCAGCACGTTGACGCCTTGGCCGACACCGCCCAACACATTGTCGGCGGGCACTTCGCAATCTTCAAACACCAGTTCGCTGGTGTTGGAGCCGCGCATGCCGAGCTTGTCGAGCTTTGCCGAGGCGCGAAAACCCGTGAACGATTTTTCGATGATGAAAGCGGTGATGCCGCGCGCACCGGCACGGGTGTCGGTCTTGGCGTAGACCACCAGCGTGTCGGCATCGGGGCCGTTGGTGATCCACATCTTAGTGCCGTTCAACAGGTAGCGATCGCCCTTGAGATCGGCGCGCAGCCGCATGCTCACCACATCCGAACCCGCGCCCGCTTCGCTCATCGCCAGCGCGCCGACATGCTCGCCGCAGATCAATTTGGGCAAGTAGCGCCGCTTTTGCGCGTTGTTGCCGTTGCGGCGAATTTGATTCACGCACAAATTCGAATGCGCGCCGTAGGACAAACCCACCGCGGCGCTGGCGCGGCTGATTTCTTCCATCGCGATCACATGCGCGAGGTAGCCCATGCCGGCGCCGCCATCGGCCGCTTCGACGGTGATTCCGAGCAGGCCCAACTCGCCCAACCGCGGCCACAAATCGCGCGCAAATTCGTTGCGCTGGTCGATCACGTGCGCGCGCGGCGCGATCTCGTGGCGGGCAAACGCCGCGACGCTATCGCGCAGCATTGCGAGCTCTTCGTTGAATGAAAAGAGGGTTTCCAAAAAAAAGTAATTAAATCAATAACTTACAAAATATCGACCCGCTGGGCTTGATGACGCTTAGTGGCTATGGCGTCAAGTATGGTTCAAAACCGGGCGCCATGGTGGCAATGGTGTAGCATAGTGGTTTTTGTGCTGTGCAATATAAACTCGTGCAAGCCAAAAACTGTTTTAAAAACATAAGCCTAGGGACGATACGCCAGCCGCGGCGTGAAACATCATGCAAGCTGCAACAACCTTAACCAAAGCGATCGACAAAACCGCCAACGCCAACCACGGCCTGACTTACCCCATCGCCGATGCGCCCGCGCCGGGCGCCGTCACGCAAATCGCCGAAGGCGTGCTGTGGCTGCGCATGCCGCTGCCGTTTGTGTTGAATCACATTAACCTGTGGCTGATCGAAGATGGCGAAGGCTGGACCATCGTCGATTGCGGCTTTGCCACCGATCAGGCACGCGAATGCTGGAATCAGATTCTGGCGCGCGAGTTAAAGGGCAAACCGGTCACGCGCGTGATCGTCACGCATTTTCATCCGGATCACATCGGCTTGTGCGATTGGCTGTGCCAAAAGCACGGGCTGCTGCCGTGGATGAGTAAAGCGGAGTTTTTGCAATCGCATATCGTGTGCTCGCGCGGCGGCGCCGCCGACCCGGAACTGCTGCGTGGGTTGATGACGGCGCACGGCCTTGACGGGCCGCGCATGAAATGGATCGCCGAACGCGAAAACCTTTACCCGCGCGGCGTGCCGAGCTTGCCGCACGGGCACCAGCGCATGCGCGAAAACGACGTAATCAAAATCGGTGCGCACACCTGGCGCGTGATCGTCGGCCACGGCCATTCGCCGGAGCACGTGAGCTTGTATTGCGCGGCGCTCGGTTTGTTTATCTCGGGCGACATGCTGCTGCCGCGCATTTCCACCAACGTCAGCGTGTGGCCGGCCGAACCGGAGGCCGACCCGGTGGGCGAGTTCCTCGATTCACTCAAACGTTATGCGCAATTGCCGGGCGATACACTGGTGCTGCCCTCGCACGGCCTGCCGTTTCGCGGGCTTAACGCGCGGGTGGACGCGTTGCACGAGCATCACCGCTCGCGGCTTGAGCGAGTGATGCAGGCGTGCGTGAAACCGCAAGCCGCGGTGGATGTGATCCCGGTGCTGTTTGACCGCAAGTTCGACGATCACCATTTGCTGTTTGCCATGGGTGAAGGCATTGCGCACCTGAATTACCTGATGCATCGCGGTCAACTGCGGCGCACCTGCGATGGCGGTTATTACCAATTTCAGCGCATGGAGCTCGCGGCATGAACGCGCCCGACACCAAACCCCACGACCCGGCGGAAATCTTCAAGCTCTACGGCGACATCGCGCGTAAAAGCGGCGAATTGCTCGCGCAGGCGGTCAAAAACGGCGGTGCCAATCCGCAAAAACTGCTCGAGGATGAGTTGGGCATCGCGCGCGCGTTTTTTGACGCGTGGGTCAAGTTGATGAACGACCCGGTACAGCTCGCGCAAGCGCAAATGAAGGCGTGGCAGGACTACGCGGCGCTGTGGCAAAACACCTGGTTGGCGATGGCGGGGCAAAAGCCCGTGCCAGTGGCGGAGCCGCCCAAGGGCGACCGGCGGTTTCGCCACGAAGACTGGCAAAATAAGTTTTTGTTCGATTACTTTAAGCAATCGTACCTGATCGCCGCGCGGCATTTGCACAAAACCATGTGCGGCATCGAGGGGCTGGATGAGAACGTCGCCAAGAAAGTGGATTTCTACACGCGCCAGTATATCGACGTCTTGTCACCCTCCAACTTTGCGCTGACCAATCCCGAAGTGCTGCACGAAACAGCGCGCAGCGGCGGCAAAAATCTGTTGAAGGGCTTGAACAATCTGCTCGACGACCTCGCGCGCGGCGGCGGCGAACAACTGCGCGTGAAAATGGTCGACGACCGCGCGTTTAAACTCGGCGTGAACATCGCGGCCACGCCCGGCAAGGTGGTGTTTCAAAACGATTTGCTGCAACTCATTCAATACGCACCCACCACCGACAAAGTATATCGCCGGCCGTTGCTGATCGTGCCGCCGTGGATCAACAAGTTTTACGTGCTCGACATGCGCGCCGACAACTCGTTTGTGCGCTGGGCGGTGGGTGAGGGGCACACGGTGTTTATTGTTTCGTGGATCAACCCCGATGCCCAGCACGCCAAAAAAACCTTCGAGGATTATTTGACCGAGGGTACGCTGGCGGCGATCGACGCGGCGTTAACAGCCACCGGCGAAGACGAGCTTAACCTGGTGGCGTTTTGTTTGGGCGGCACGCTCGCGGCATCAACCTTGGGCTACCTCGCCGCGAAAAACGACAAACGCGTAGCAAGCACCACGTTTTTTGCAACGCTGGTGGATTTTAAGCAGCCCGGCGAACTTGAGGTGTTTATCGACGAACAACAAGTCGCCGCGCTGGAAAAACGCATGAACAAGCGCGGCTATCTCGAAGGCAGCGAGATGGCCACCACCTTTAACATGCTGCGCGCCAACGACTTGATCTGGTCGTTCGTGGTCAACAACTACCTGATGGGCCGCGAGCCGATGGCGTTCGACCTGCTTTACTGGAACGCCGATTCCACGCGCATGCCGGCGGCGATGCACAGCTACTACCTGCGCAACATGTACATGAAAAACCTGTTGCGCGAGCCCGGCGGCCTTACGTTACTGGACACGGCTATCGATTTATCCAGGGTGAAAACGCCGCTTTATTTCATCTCCACCATCGAAGATCACATCGCGCCGTGGAAAACCGTCTACGCCGGCTCGCGCGTGTTCAAAAATGGCGCGGTACGTTTCGTGCTGGGCGGCTCGGGCCACATTGCCGGCATCGTCAACCCGCCCGCCGCCCACAAATACGGCTACTGGACCAACCGCCAACAAGGCGACGATCCCGATGCGTGGCTCGCCGGCGCCCAACAACACGCCGGCTCGTGGTGGGTGGATTGGCAGGCGTGGGTAGATAAGCTGGGTGGCGGAAAAGTGGCCGCGCGCGTGCCGGGCAAGGGTAAGCTTAAGGCGCTCGAAGATGCACCGGGGTCTTTTGTCGCGGTGCGCTTGGACGGCAAGGCCAAAGCGGGCTAACGCACGCGCGACCGCTTAGCACGGCAGTCGATAACCCGCCGCTTCGTTCCCGCGCGGGCGGGCACCCGTAACATGGGGAAGTTGTGATTTGATCAGATGAGTAGTGGGCGGTTGCGGCTAGAAAGTCTGAAGGGGCAAACCGCCCCGTTGCTGCCGTCCGGGTTGTTCGACGTTTGAGGGCGGGTGTCCGAGATGACCTGTCGCTTGCGGCCGGCCACCTATGGACGGCGCCTCGGCCTGAGCCGACGCTCGGCTACAAGCTGACCTCCGTCAGCAATGTATCCGATATCAGTCGTTCACCCATTGCCGTCGACGGCGGTCAGTAGCAGCGTTGCGCCGGTAAACGTTATCACCGCCCCTACAACATTCAAACTCAGCGACAGCGGCAGCGCTGTGGCAACAACTATTTTGCGTGCAACATGATTCATGACATCTCGTTTATGAAAAAAATCACGTCAAAGATTCTTGCATGCCCCACATTTGCTCGTGCAAATTATTACAGAAAATCAAATAGTTACATCAATATCGGCGAGGTTATCGTGATCTCCGATTTGTTTAAAAGGCTATGCTAAAATGTTTTTATGAAGGAAGATCTGCAACTGCAATACGAGCGCGCGCAAGACGCTATCGGCGCCTATACCGAAATACTCAGCGCGGCTTTGGCGAGTGCTGAAGCAACACAACGGCAAACACGCTCCGTTAATGGACTTGCCGCTGTTCTTTGGTTGGAAGAGGAGATTCGCACTGCGGGAATGGAGCGTGCGAAATTATTCCAGCACCGCAATATTCCCAACGGCTTGGAAGCCGTGGTGCAACTTTTCGAACAGAAACGCTTTGCGCTGTTGCAAGCCCAACAACGCGCCGTGCAGTTACCGGTGGCACAAGACCCCAGTTTTCTGCGGGCGGTGGTAGACGCGGTGCGGTACGAGCCGGCGTAGCGCCGTTCGCGTACGATGGCTGAACGCTCGCCCCACCAGCTCACCGAGCAAGAAAACAGCCGTATTTACAAAGATCGTATCGAGCCGATTCTGCTTGCTATGGCTCAAGTGAACGGGCACGAGCGCCCGCGGCTCATTATGCTCGGTGGACAACCCGGTTCCGGCAAAACATTCCTATTGCGGAATCCAGCCGAAGTAGAGCTTGCGCGCGAGGGCGGCGCCATTTCCATCGACGCCGATGAAATGCGCACCTACCATCCCGCAGCGGAATCGCTCAAAAACGAGGACGACCGAACCGCCGCCATGCACACCCATCCGGATGCCGCTGCGTGGGTCGGTCAGGCGATCGACACCGCGATTCGCGAGCGCTGCCATGTCGTCCTGGACGGAACCATGGGCTCGCCCAAATCTGTGATGGAACGTCTCAAGCATTTCGAAGATGCGGGCTACGCCATAGAAGTGAGGATTCTGGCGATCAGCCATCGACGCAGTTGGCTCAACGTTTTACGGCGCTACGAAGATGAAAAGTCGCGGCGTGTCACCGGACGTATGACCCCACGCGAAGTGCACGACGAAGCGTATGATGGGCTTGTGAAGTCGATTGAACAACTCGTCTCACAATCGGATGTTCGACTCCGCGTTTACAGCCGTGAAAAGGAAATTTTCGACAGCGATGCAAGCCCGAACTGGCCAGACGCTCCTCACGTGTTAACCGCGGAACGCAATCGCCCCTGGACCTCTGCCGAAAAAGATACTTATAGCGAAGACGTTAAACAGCTCGTAACACGGGCGCAAACGCGAAACGCCGATGCAGCAACTATCGACGAATACCAAAGTCTTTCTTCAGCACGTCGTCCGTGAGCACACTGCCGCAGGAAAGGGGTCAGCAAATTGAAGTTGTTGCTCGAAAAGAGAAACGCTAATTTTTGGCGAAATTTATCTTGAGCGACCTCTATTCGTAGGCGCATTGCGGCCATCGTAGATTTAGGACCCCGATGACCGCTCAGGCCGATTATGTAGATGCTTCGATTATGTTGAGTTGCCAATGGGCGGATCGGCGGAACCCACAATTACACTGTGTCGATATGCGTATTTCGGCCCAAGGTGATCAGAGATTTCGGCGGAAGGTGAACAGCGTTTCGGCTGATCGTGAACAGCGTTTCGGGGCAACGTGAACAAAAAGACGTGGCCAGCGAAATCGCGATCACGGTAGCGTGAAGGCGCCCTTGCCGGATCGAGCATGGGGCGTTCGATGTAGAGGTTTGCGCGCGTAAAGCGACGCCGCAGGCAAGCTGTCGAGTTTTTTGCGGAGACAGCATGCCGGCAGCCCGAATCACTATGCGCAAACTCAAAGAACTATTACGGCTTAAACTGGATTGCGGGCTCGGACACCGCCAGATCGAACGCGCCCTTGGGGTGAGTATCGGGGTGGTCTCCAAATACTGCACCCTGGCAGCGCAAGCCAAGCTCACTTGGCCGGCGGTGAGCGCGCTGGATGAAGCGCAAATCGAGGCGCTGTTCAACCCGCAGTCGCTGCCGCCCGCGGTTGCCCGCCGCATCGCGCCCGACTACGAACAAGTGCATCGGGAACTTAAGCGCAAGGGCGTGACCGTCGCTGCCCGCGCGCACCATTCAGGAATTCGTGGCGTACGCGCGCGCGCATCCCGGTAAATTAAGCTACGGCACCTCGGCGGCCGGCACCTCGCCGCAACTGACCATCGAGCTGGTTAAGCAATCGCTCAAGCTGGACATGGTGCATGTGGCTTACAAGGGCGCGCCGCAGGCGCTGGCCGACGTGGTGGGCGGGCAAATCCCTTCCAGCGGCCAGACCGCGCCCGCGGTGTTGCCGGCGATTCAATCGGGGCGTGTGCGCGCACTGGCGGTGACGAGCTTAAAGCGCATCCCGCAACTGCCCGATGTGCCCACGTTCAGCGAAACCGTGATGCCCGGCCTTGAGGTGACGTCGTGGTACGGTTTGTGCGCACCCACCGGTACGCCCGCGCCGATCCTCGACAAAGTGCACGCCGACCTTACCGCGCTGCTGCGCGCGCCCGATCTGCAGCAGCGCTTTAACGATATGGTGCTCACCGCGGCGCCGACCAGCCGCGACGAATTCGCTAAGTTCATCGCACAGGAGGCGGCGCGCTGGGCGCGGGTGATCAAGGACGCGAAGATTCCGTTGCAGTGAGCGCGGGGCGGTACAGTTGCCGCACCGTTACTTCGTTGGCGTCCACCCATAAGCCTTGGCACACGCGCCGCCCATGAGCATGGCGCGTTCGCTTTCACTCAGCCGTTTGGTCAGGCGAAACGGCTCCACCGCCTGTTCGTAGTTGACCACCGCGAACGCGCGCGTCCAGTCCGTGCCCCACAAGCAGCGCTCGAAACCCCACGCGTCGAATATGCGCGCGAGCGGGTCCCAAATATCGTTAAACGGATACGGCTCTTTGGACAGCGTGCAGGCACCGCTGATTTTGATCACCGCGTTTTTGCGCTGGGCGAGCGCCAGCACCTTGGGCAGCTCGGCCCACGGCTCCGGCGGCGCGGGCGGTTGGCGCGGCTGCATCAAGCCGATGTGATCGATGATAAAACGCGTGTCGGGAAAGCGATCGATGATCGCGGTGCCAACGTCAAGATTGCCCCAGCACAAAATGTTTACCGGGAAATTGTGCCGCGCCGCCGCGCGCGCGATGCGGTCAAAGCCCGGATCGTCCGCCTGACGCTGGCGCCCCGGCTCGTTGGTGGGCATGATGCGCACGCCCACCGTGCCCGGTGTTTTTTTCCAGTCGGCGATGACGTCGGCCACCGCGGGGTCGTCGGGATCGACCGGCTTCACAATGGCGAATCGATTGGGGTGTTGTTGTTGCACCTTAACCGCGTAGCTGCCGTCGTAGTGATACAGCGAAAACGCGGAAATAAAAATCGCGCCATCCACGCCGACCTTATCCATCGCCGCCACCATCTCGTCGCCGGTAACGTGCGGCGGCCAATTCGGCACGTGGTGCCACGGGCGCTGCGGCGTGTTGGCTTCGTACGAGTGAACCTGCGAATCGATGATGGCCATGGGCTCTCCTGAAGGGTAGGCGTTGATGAAGTATTAAAACAGGTCGCCACCGCGGCGTCCAGCCGGGTGCGCGCGCGTCGTTCGCGATAAAGCGTGCGCTGGCAGCCGCTGGTGATCGATGCCAAAATGCGCCCGCCAGGCCACGTACAAAGCCGCCGCGACAACTCACAACTAATGCGGCAAAAGGAGTCAACATGAACGCCAGCGTGATGCTCTACAGCGCGGTCGACGAAGTGGTGACGCATTACGAAGTCGATGTCGAGGCCGCCACATTGACGGCGCGCGGCTGCATCCGCGCGCCCTCGTTCGTGCAGGAGGGCTGGGCGCACCCGTCGGGAAGCCATCTTTATCTCACTACCAGCAACCGCAGCCCAGGCATGAAGGCGGACATGAACCACGTCAGCGCGTACCGCATCGACGCGGCGACGGGGCGGCTTACGCCGCACGGCGTGCCGCAGCCGCTGGCGCATCGCGCGGTCAACGTGTGTCTCGATCCGGCGGGCGCCTACGCCATCAACGCGCACAATCTGCCGCAAAGCGGGTTGACCATCCATGGCATTCATCACGACGGCACGCTGGGCGCGGCGCTCGCGCAAGCGGCGGGCCTCGTCTTCGGCTCCTATCCGCACCAGGTGAGGGTGACCCCGTCGGGGCGAACGGTGGTGGTGGCCGACCGCGGCAACAAGGCGGAACACGGCAAGGCGGAAGATCCGGGGGCGCTGCGTGCGTTCACGTTCGAAAACGGCGTGTTGTCCGATCCGCAGGTGATCGCGCCCAACGGCGGTTACGGCTTTGGCCCGCGGCATGTCGACTTTCATCCGCGGCAACCGTGGATGTACGTGTCCGACGAAAAGCGCAGCTTGCTTTACCTGTTTCGCATGCCGGGCGATCGCATCGAGGCCGATGCGGCCTACACCTGCGATACCTTGCAGGATCGCGCACATGCCCAACCGCGCCAGCAGCCGAGCACGATCCACGTGCATCCGAACGGGCGCTTTGTTTACATCGCAAACCGCGCCGACCATACCGTCGAGTTTAACGGCCAAAAAGTTTTTGGCGGCGGCGAGAACACCATCAGCGCCTTTGCCATCGATGCCACAAGCGGTGAGCCCCGGCTCATTCAGCACGCCGATGCGCATGCCTATCACGTGCGCACCTTCGCCTTTGATCCGAGCGGGCGCCTGATGGTCGCGGCGAGCATCAAGCCGATGAACGTGCGCGAAGGCAATGCCGTGCGCACGGTGCCGGCGCGCTTGTCGGTGTTTCGCTGCGGCGCGCACGGCAAGCTTGAATTCGTGCGCGCTTACGATGTCGATGCAACGGGCAAAACGCACTATTGGATGACGATCGTCGGGCTCGGCGTTCATGCCTGACGGGCCGCTGCCGGCGGCTGGCCCGCGCGCGCAACCACGATCGCGCAAACGGATGGGAGCGCGCCTTTAAGCGTCAATGCCGCAAAAATAAAAATATCAATAAAATCAATAAGTTACAAAATACGCTGGTGGGGTGCGAGGGTGCGTCGCGGTTTTGCGCCTGAACGCGTTCAGTGTAACCTCGGCCGTCTTGATTCAAGCCTCAACCCAAGAATCCCAAGGAACAAACCATGAAAACCATCGATATCCACGCCCACCTGGTGCCGCGCTCGTTATGGAAAGCGGTCGAGGCCAAACAAGCGTGGTATGGCTTTAAGCACACGCCGGGCGCTGGCGCCGGCAGCGTGGTGGGCGGCGGCATGCACACCGAACTGACTTCGCCCAAGGTGCGCTTCACGCCGGAGGAGCGCATCAAGGACATGGATGCGCAAGGCGTTGATGTGCAAGTGCTGTCGATCCACACGCCGTTTTTCGGCTACCACCTCGATGTCGCGCAAGGCCAGGCGCTGGCGCGCGACGTCAATCAGGAAATCTCGGCAACCGTGCGCGATGCGCCCAAGCGCTTCGCCGGCTTCGCCACCCTGCCGATGCAGGACGTCAACGCTGCCATCGCCGAGCTGGAGCACGCGGTGACCAAGCTCGGTCTCAAGGGTGTGGAGCTCGACACCCACGTCAACGGCGAGCAATGGGACGAACCGAAATTTTTGCCGTTCTTCAAGGCGGCGGAGCAAATGGGCGCGGTGCTGTTTTATCACCCGCAGCCGCAGAACAATTTTTTGCGCGTGCGCAATCCGCGGCATGGCTTGTTCAATAGCCTGGGCGTGATACTCGATGATGCCATCGTCGCGGCGACGCTGATCTGCGGCGGCGTGCTCGACGCCTGCCCCGACATCAAAATCTGCATCGCGCACGGCGGCGGCCCGACGTGTTACGCGATGGGCCGACTGGATCGCGGCTGGGAGCGGCTACCCAAGGATAAACGCACGCCGCTGCCGCCATCTGCGTATCAGAGCAAGCTCTACTACGACACCGTGGTCGGCAGCGAGGAGGCGCTGCGCTTTCTGATCGACCGCTTGGGCATCGAGCGCGTGGTGATCGGCAGCGACTGGCCCTTCGTGCCGTGGACCCCTGGTCCCGGCGGCTGGGTGCAGGGCTTGAAATCGCTTACGCAAGAGGAGAAGGACCGGATCTTGTGGAAGAATTTGGAGGCGCTGCTTAAGTTGTAGACGCGGCGCATTGCTGATTGGAGTCGATGGAATGAAAACGTTGCAAAAGCTCGCGGTGTTTTTGGCGGCGTGGTGGGTATGCGCCGTCGCGCACGCGCAGAGCGTGGAAGTCAAAGAGGCGTGGGTGCGCGGCACCGTGCCCGCGCAAAAAACCACCGGCGCGTTCATGGACATACTTGGCAAAACCAATGCGCGCCTGGTGGCCGCGGAAAGCCCCGTCGCCGGCACCGTCGAAATACACAACATGACGGTCAAAGACGGCGTGATGCGCATGTTCCCGGTCGATGGTATCGACGTGCCTGCGGGCAAAACGGTGAAATTGGCGCCCGGCGGTTATCACGTGATGCTGATCGGGCTTAAGCAGCAAATGAAGGCGGGCGAACGCGTGCCGCTAAAACTCACGTTCGAATTAGCAGATAAAAAGCGCGAATCGCTGGAGCTGTCGGTGGAGGTGCGTACGTTGACGGGGCAACGCGCGCATCATTAGCGCTTGATTTGAATGAACCGTGTGCGGTAAATCGCTTCTCCCGCCGGGAGAGGGGTGGGGGATGAGGTAAGCGCTTTCGAACTAGCCGCAAGTTCATAGCCGCAAACGTCGTATCATCCCCGCATGACTCAGTGGTGAGGAGAGCGCAGCGGCATGTATTTCGATCCGAAATTGTGGGTGTTCACCGAGGGCGTGCGCGGCCGCATAGCGTGGACGGTGGCGGTGGGCATCGTCTCGGCCGCAGTGGGCATTGCGCGGCTCGCGTTGCTGGGTTGGCTGCTGGCGCAGGTGTTTCGCGGCGCGCCGTTGAACGAACTCTTGTGGCCGTTTGCCGGCGTGGCGTTGGTGATGTTGCTGCAAGGCCATCTCCAATACTGGCGCACGATGATGGCGCATCGCACGGCGGCGATCGTGCAGCGGCATATCCGCGAAACGCTGTTCGACAAACTCACCACGCTCGGCCCCGCTTACGTCGGGCTCGAACGCACCGGCGCGGTGATCACCACCATGGTAGATGGCGTGGAGCAGCTCGAAACCTATTTCGGGCGCTATTTGCCGCAGCTTTGTGTGGCGGCGTTAACGCCGATCGGAATTTTTATTTTTGTCGCCTTTCTCGATTTGCCGGTGGCCTTGGTGCTGACGGGCTTTGCGCTGTTCACGCTGATCGCGCCGCAGGCGTTTCACCGCTGGGACCGCAAGAGCAGCATCGCGCGCAATAAATCGTACAAAGCGTTCGCGGCGGAGTTTCTCGATGCGGTGCAAGGGCTCGCCACGTTAAAGGCGTTCGGCCAAAGCGCGACCAAGGCGCGCCAGTTGGCCGACAAGGCGCACGAGCTGTTTCGCAGCACCATGTGGGTGCTCGCCACCAATGCGCTGGCGCGCGGCATTACCGATATCGGCATCGCCGTGGGGGCGGCATCGACGCTGGCGCTCGGCGTATGGCGGGTGAGCGCGGGCGACATGAGCTTGACCGCCCTGCTGATTATTTTGATGCTCGGCGTCGAAGTGTTTCGACCGCTGCGCGAACTGCGCGCGCTGATGCATCAGGGCATGGTGGCGCAGTCGGCGGCGCAGGCGGTGTTCGAGTTACTGGCGGCGAAACCGGTTGTCGAAGATAGCCAACGTGATGCCGTGCCGCGCCCGCTCGCGCACACCATTGCGTTTAATGACGTGCACTTTTCGTATCCCGGCGGACGGCAGGCGACGCATCGCGGGTTGAGCTTTAAGGTTGCCGCGGGTGAGCGCGTCGGCATCGTCGGCCCCAGCGGCTGCGGCAAGTCTTCCATCGTGCGTTTGTTGTTGCGGCAGTACGATCCGCAGCAGGGCGCGGTGATGCTGGGCGGTGAAGACTTACGCCGCTTGCCGCTGGATCAAATCCGCAGCCAACTCGCGGCGGTGAGCCAGGACACCTATCTGTTTCACGGCACGGTCGAGGAAAATCTGCGCCTGGGTAAGCCCAACGCGACGCAAGCCGAGCTCGAGGCCGCGGCGCGTGCCGCCAGCGCGCATGACTTCATCACGCGCTTGCCGCAAGGTTATCAAACGGTGGTGGGCGAACGCGGGTTGCGGCTCTCCGGTGGGCAACGCCAACGCATCGCCATCGCACGCGCGTTGTTACGCGATGCGCCGATTTTGATCCTTGATGAGGCGTTGTCGGCGGTCGATGCCGAAAACGAAGCGGTGATTCAGCAGGCGCTTGACGGCTTGATGCAAGGGCGCACCACGCTGATATTCGCGCACCGCTTATCGAGCGTGATCGGCGCGGACCGCATTCTCGTCATCGACGACGGCCGTGTGGTGGAAGAAGGCCAGCACGCGGCGCTGATGCGCGTGGACGGCCCTTACCACCGGCTAATGGCGGGCCAAGCGCAGGACGCGCGACAAGGCGCCGCTCCAACCCTCGCAACGCGTGAAGCAAGCGCGCCACCGCCCGAAGACGAAACCCCCGGCGCCGCCGACGCCGCGCAAACCGAGCCCACCGACGCCATCCTGCGCGCCGAGGGCATGGGCTGGATCGCCTGCGCGGTGGCGTTGACCAAACTCGTGCTGCCGTGGAAAGGCCGGCTCACGCTGACGTTTTGCCTGGGTGTGGCGCGCACGCTGGCGTTTATCGGTGTCGGCGTGTTCAGTGCGCTGGCGCTCGCCGCGTTAAAGCTGGGCGAGCCGTATCAGGCTTGGTTGATCGCATTGTTTATCGCCGCGCCCGCGGCGGGCATTTTGCATTGGCTGGAATCGTGGATGGCGCACGACATGGCGTTTCGCTTGTTGTCGGAAATGCGCATCGACCTGTTCAACAAACTGGAGAAACTCGCACCCGGCTACTTGCTACGGCGGCGTACCGGCGATCTCACCGGCATGGCGACGCAGGACGTGGAAAAAGTCGAGTATTTTTTCGCCCACACCATCGCGCCGGCGTTTGTGGCGGTGCTGATACCGGCGCTGGTGTTGGCCACCCTCGCGTGGTTTGGCTGGCCGCTGGCGCTGGTGTTGCTGCCGTTTCTACTGGTGGTAGGTATCAGCCCGTTTTTGCTGCGTAAACGCATCGACACGCTGGGCGCGCGCGCGAGCGAGGCGTTGGGTGACCTTAACGCGGCCACCGTCGACAACGTGCAGGGCTTGAGCGAAATCCTCGCGTTTCAACAAGTGGGTGAACGCCGTCAACGCTTTCTCGACAAAATCGATTATCACCACAGCGTGCGCATGCCGTACTTTCGTGATTTGACTTCGCAAGAAGCGATCCTCGAAGCGGCAACCGGCTTAGGCGGCCTCGTGGTGATTATCACCGGCGCCTGGCTCACCGGCATTGGTGCGTTGGAGCCGGCGTATTTGCCGCTGCTGTCGATACTGGCGATGGCGGCGTTTTTGCCGGTGTCTGAGATCGCGCAAATCGGCCGCCAGTTGGCCGACACGTTGGCGTCGACGCGGCGGTTGTTCGCGGTGCACAACGAGCCGGTGACGATCACCGACGGCGCGGGAGTGCCCGCTACCGCCACTGCCGCGGGCGCCGCCATTGCATCGGAACGCGTCGACTACAAATATTTCGGCCGCAACCGCGCGGCGTTAAGCGATGTCAGTTTCGACGTGCCTGCGGCGCGCACCGTTGCATTGGTCGGCCCCTCCGGCGCGGGCAAAACGACGATGGCGCATTTGTTGATGCGCTTTTGGGACCCGAACAAGGGCGCGATCCGCTTGAACAGCCACGATCTGCGCGACGATTTGCTTGACAACCTGCGCAGCCGCATGGCGCTGGTGGCGCAGGACACCTATTTGTTTAACGACACGCTGCTCGCGAACATCGTCATCGCGCGCCCCAACGCATCACAAGCCGAAATCGATCATGCGATCGACCGCGCTTCGCTGCGCACTTTTGTCGATAGCCTCCCCGAAGGCGTCGATACACGCGTCGGCGAGCGCGGCATGAGGCTCTCGGGCGGGCAGCGCCAGCGGGTGGCGATCGCACGCGCGTTTTTGAAGGATGCGCCGGTGCTGATCCTCGACGAGGCCACTTCGCATCTGGATGCAATCAACGAAGCGGCGGTGCGCGAGGCGCTCGATGCGTTGATGCGCACGCGCACCACCATCGTCATCGCCCACCGGCTGTCGACGGTGCGTGATGCCGACTTGATCGTGGTGATGGAAGAAGGGCGCGTCGCCGAGCAGGGCACACACGGCGAACTGCTGGCGCGCGGCGGTTTGTATGCCAGGCTGATTGCCCACCAGATCGCCGGCGCGGCGGTGCAACCCGCGGCGGTGTAACACACGCGGCACCGCCAAAAAAAGCGGGCGCCCGATCTTGCGAAGGGGCGCCCGCGGGCAACAGCACAGAGGGAGGGCTGCGCTGCCGCCGGCCGCGGTGATTTTAAACGTGATACGCCGTTTCGCCGTGGGAGTTGATGTCCAGCCCCTCGCGCTCTTCCTCCTCGGTCACGCGCAGACCCACGATGACATCGGCGATCTTGAAGGCCACTACCGCAACCACCGCGGTCCACACCACCGTCAAGCCCACCGCTTGCGCTTGCGTCCACACTTGCGCGGCGATGCTGGTGAAGCCTTGCTCCATCGCGTACCAATCACTGGGAAAGCCCGGGCCGCCGAGCGAGGGCGAGTTGAACACGCCGGTCAACAGCGCGCCCAGGATACCGCCCACCGCGTGCACGCCGAACACATCCAGCGAATCGTCCGCTTTGAGCAATTTCTTAAGCCCGTTCACGCCCCACAGGCAGGCGATGCTGGCCAGGGTGCCGATGACGAAGGCGCCGGCGATGCCGACGTTGCCCGCCGCCGGCGTGATCGCCACCAGGCCCGCCACCGCGCCGGAGGCCGCACCCAGCATCGAAGGCTTGCCCTTGAACATCCACTCGGCGAACGTCCATGCCAACACCGCGCACGCCGTGGCGAGGAAGGTGTTGAGGAACGCCAGCGCCGCGGTGTTGTTCACTTCCAGCGCGGAGCCCGCGTTAAAGCCGAACCAGCCCATCCACAGCAGCGATGCGCCGATCATGGTCATGGTGAGGTTATGCGGCTTCATCGCCTCGCGGCCAAAGCCGATGCGCTTGCCCACCAGGTAGGCGCCGATCAAGCCCGCGACACCGGCGTTGATGTGCACCACCGTGCCACCGGCGAAATCGAGCGCGCCCCATTGCCACAACAAGCCGGCGGTGGCGTTTAGCTGATCGACGAGTTTGGCGTCGGTATAGGCATCGGGGCCCGGCCAGAACCACACCATGTGCGCGACTGGCAGGTAGGCGAAAGTGAACCACACCACCATGAACACCAGCACCGCGGAAAACTTGATGCGCTCGGCGACCGCGCCCAGGATCAGGCAACAGGTGATCGCGGCAAAGGTGGCCTGGAAGGCGATGAACACCAGTTCCGGCAATACCACGCCCTTGCTGAAGGTGGCGGCGGTGGCGAACTCGCCCTTGGCCGCGTCGATTACCGCGCCGGTCAGGAACAATCGGTCAAAGCCGCCGATAAACGCGTTGCCCTCGGTAAACGCGAGGCTGTATCCGTACACGCACCACAGCACCACGATCAGCGAAAAGACCACGAACACCTGCATCAGCATCGAGAGCATGTTTTTTGCTCGCACCATGCCGCCGTAAAACAGGGCCAGCGCGGGCACGCTCATCATCAGCACCAGCGCGGTGCACATCAACATCCACGCCACGTCGCCTTTGTCTGGCGTGGGCTTGGCGGCGGGCTCAGCAGCCGGCGCGGCCGCTTGCGCAACGCTTGCCGCCGCTGCCGCGGGCTGCGCCGCAGGTTCAACCGGCTTGTCTTGTGCGTGCGCGGTGAAGCTCACGCACATCAGCATCGCCAGCATGGATAGCAAAATACCGAGTCGTTTCATGCTTGTTCCCCTTAGTCTCCTGAATCTCTTGAACCCTGGTTTTCTTGAGCTTAAAGCGCTTGCGCGCCGGTTTCGCCGGTGCGGATGCGTATCGCCTGCTCCAGATCGAATACAAAAATCTTGCCGTCGCCGATCTTGCCGGTGTTGGCGGATTTTTCGATGGCTTCGATCACCTGGTCGAGCATGTCGCTTTTGATCGCGGCTTCGATTTTGACCTTGGGCAAAAAGTCGACGACGTATTCTGCGCCGCGATAAAGCTCGGTGTGCCCCTTTTGCCGCCCGAAACCCTTGACTTCGGTGACGGTGACGCCGGAGACGCCGACGGCGGAGAGCGCCTCGCGTACTTCATCGAGCTTGAACGGTTTGATGATGGCGGTTACGAGTTTCATGTTGTCTCCCGATGAACGGTGCAATCAAAACGATTTCTTGATAAAGATGGTGCCGGTGCCCTTGGCGATGTTGCGCGGGAACGCGCCGCCTTCAGCCCTGCCGCCGTAGCCAAGTTGGTTGGCGCCGGCGGTGTCGGTGTAATACACGCCGATGGTGAAATCCTTCGGCAGTGCGTAGGTCAGGCCCACTTTCCAGTCTTCGTAGGAATACAGGCGGTGGTTGTTGCCGGCATTGCCGCTGTACTTTTGCTTGCCCCAGTGCAAGTTAAACGTGAGCCCCGAGTTGCCCAACGGCACATCGGCACCAATGTCCAGATACCAGGTGCCGCGGCTATCGGTGACGCCAAAGGTTTTGTTGTTGAGGCTGTAGGAGTATTTTGCGGCGATCCACTTCCAGCCCAGCGCGCCGTACACTTCGAGGGTGTCTGCCTTGACCGAACCGGATGCCGCAGTGCCCGGGTACCAGTAGTAGAGCAGGCCGGCGTCGTAGGTGAAATCGGATTTGCCGAAGTTGCCCTTGAAGCCGCCGTAGAAATCCCATTCGAGGCTACCGCCAGCAGTGTAGGAACTACCGTCTCGCAACCAACTGATATTGGACGCCCAGGTGCCCAGATACAGGCCGCTGGAGTGCGCGTAATCGAAACCACCTTGCAGGGCGGGCCTGCGGTCGGTTTGGTTTAAGCCACGGAATATGTACTGGCTATAAAGCCCGATGTTGCCGGATAGTGTGTGCGGCGACGCGGGCGCCGCCGGCGCCTGAGCGTAAGCGCCGCTGGCGGCAAATGCACTCGAAATAAATCCCGAAACCAATGCTTGCTTGATCACGCCATGTCTCCCTTTAAAAAGTTTGCACCGGATACAAAGCACATACCGTGCCAGTTAAAAATAATTAATTAAATCAGATGCTTACATTAATATCCTTGGAAGGTATGCGCCAATATGGTGCGTAGGTGCTGGCAGGGTGCACGAAAAATGTGCGGCTTGTTATTTGCTAGTGGGCACTGGCAATCTCAGATTGATCATGAAAGCGAGAGCGCTTGTTGTTAGACTATGGACTGACCGAGGTGCCCCCATGAATACCCGAACTCTCGAAGAAATTTCCAGCAAAATCAGGGGCTTGATCGCCAACACGCCAGCGGCGGACTTGGATCGGAACCTGCGCGCGCTACTTTCCAGCGCCTTTGCCAAGCTTGACTTGGTGACACGCGAGGAATTCGACGTGCAGCGCGAGGTGCTGCTCAACGCACGTGAACAAATCGCGCAGCTTCAAGCGCGGCTCGCCGAGCTGGAACGCCGCCAGCAGCCGCACTAAAACTATTTCATGTCGCTTGCTGTTTTACACAGCCGCGCGCTGGCCGGCGTCAACGCGCCGCCGGTGACGGTGGAAGTGCATCTGGCGAACGGTTTACCGAGTTTCACCATCGTCGGTTTGCCCGAAGCGGAAGTGAAGGAATCCAAAGACCGCGTGCGTGCCGCGCTGCAAAACGCGCGCTTTGAATTCCCCGCGCGGCGCATCACGGTCAATCTCGCGCCGGCGGATTTGCCCAAGGAATCGGGACGCTTTGATTTGCCGATCGCGTTGGGCATATTGGCGGCTTCGGGCCAATTGCCCGCCGACAAATTGAACGAGTACGAATTCGCCGGCGAGCTGGCGCTAACCGGCGCACTGCGCCCGGTGCGTGGCGCGCTGGCGATGACATTGGGCGCGATCGGTGACGGCCGCGCGTTTGTGCTGCCCACGCAAAACGCGGCCGAAGCAGCGCTGGTTGAAAACGCCACGGTGTACGCCGCACCCGCGCTGCTCGCGGTCTGCGCGCACTTGGCGGGGCAGGAAAAACTCGCGCCATTTCACGCGCCCGCTGCAACCAGCGATGCGGCGTATCCGGATTTGCTCGACGTCAAAGGCCAGGCACATGCCAAGCGCGCGCTGGAAATCGCCGCCGCCGGCGCGCACAGCTTGTTGATGGTCGGCCCGCCCGGCACCGGCAAAACCATGTTGGCGTCGCGCTTGCCGGGAATACTCCCGCCGATGACGCAGCAGGAGGCGCTCGAATCGGCGGCCATGCAAAGTCTGGGCAGCGCGGGCTTCGATATTTCGAAATGGAAACAACGCCCCTATCGCGCGCCGCATCACACGGCGTCTGCGGTGGCCTTGGTGGGTGGCGGCAGCAATCCGCGGCCTGGCGAAATTTCCATGGTGATGCACGGCGTGCTGTTCCTCGATGAACTGCCGGAATTTCAGCGCGCGGTGTTGGAGGTGTTGCGCGAGCCGTTGGAGTCGGGACGCATCGTGGTGTCGCGCGCGGCGCGGCAAGCGGAGTTTCCCGCGCAATTCCAACTGGTCGCGGCGCTGAATCCCTGCCCCTGCGGCCACTTGGGCGACCGCACCGGCAAAACCTGCCGCTGCACACCCGACCAAGTCGCGCGTTACCGCTCGCGCATCTCCGGGCCGCTGCTCGACCGCATCGATTTGCAAATCGAAGTGCCGTCGCTGCCGCAGGAAGACTTGCTGCGCGCGGCGCAAGGCGACGATACCGCCACGGTGCGCGCGCGTGTCACCGCCGCGCGCGAGCGCGCGCTGGCGCGGCAACAAAAACCGAACAACTTGCTTGCCACGCGTGAGATTGATCAACACTGCAAACCCGACGCGCAAGGCGAAGCGCTGCTCAAACAAGCGATCAGCCGCATGGGCTTATCGGCACGCGCGTATCACCGCATCCTCAAAGTCGCGCGCACCATCGCCGATATTGCGGGCACTGAGGCGATTGAATCCACGCACGTGGCCGAGGCGATTCACTATCGGCGCTTTGAGCGGAGCGCGTAGTGCTCGAAGCCCGGCAACTTGGCTGCACGCGCGGCGAACGTACCTTGTTTGGCGATGTGTCGTTTACGCTCGAAGCGCGCGGCTTGCTGCATGTGGCGGGTGCGAACGGCAGCGGCAAAACCAGTTTGCTGCGCATTTTGTGCGGGCTCGGCGCAGCGGACGGCGGCGAGGTGTGTTGGCGCGGCGAACCGATCCGCGAGCTGCGCGAGGCGTATTGGCGCGACATGGTTTATCTGGGCCACGCGCATGCATTGAAAGACGATTTGACTGCTGCGGAAAACCTGCGTGTGGCCTGCGAAATCGCCGGCCGGCCCGCCGCGCACGACGCCATCCAGCCCGCATTGGCGCAGTTCGGTGTCGCGCACTGCGCGCAGTTGCCGGCGCGCGCCTTGTCGCAAGGTCAAAAGCGCCGCTCGGCGTTGGCGCGGCTGGCGTTATCGCGCCAAGCGCGGCTGTGGATACTCGATGAGCCGTTTTCCGCGCTGGATGTGGCGGCGGTGTCGCAACTGGAAAATTTTATCCTCGATTACGTTGAGCAGGGCGGCAGCGTCATTTTCACCACCCATCAAGACGGCGCCATCGCCGCGCGCGCCACGCAAAAACTCGACCTTGACACTGCGCAGGTGGCGGCATGTTAAGCGTGATGCGCGCCGTCATCGCGCGCGATCTCACGTTGGCGTGGCGGCGCAAGGCGGATGTTTTTATCGCGGTTTTGTTTTTTGTGATCGTCGCGAGCCTGTTTCCACTGGGCATCGGGCCGGAGCCGCAGTTGCTGCGCGCCATCGGCCCCGGCGTGGTGTGGGTGGCGGCGCTGCTGGCGTCGATGTTGGCGTTATCGCGCTTGTTCGCGGCGGATTACGCCGACGGCACGCTGGAACAAATGCTGCTCGCCGCCACGCCGTTGTCGGTGATTGTGATCGCCAAAGTGATCGCGCATTGGATCGCGGCGAATTTGCCGCTGGTGTTGATCGCGCCGCTGTTGGGTTTGCAATTCGGCTTGCCGGGCGAAGCCCTCGCCGTGTTGGCGTTGGCGCTGGCGTTGGGCACGCCGTGTGTGAGTTTGATCGGCGCCATCGGCGCGGCGCTAACCCTCGGGGTGCGCGGCGGCGGCGTGTTGCTGGCGTTGCTGGTGTTGCCGCTGTATGCGCCGGTGCTGATCATGGGCGCGCTGGCGGTCGAAGCCACCTCCACCGGCATGAGTGCGGCACCGTACTTGTTGCTACTCGCCGCGCTGTCGCTGGCGGCGTTGTCACTCGCGCCGTGGGCGATTGCCGCGGCGCTGCGCATCGCCTTCGAGTAAGCGAATCGTGGTTCGCGCAGCGCCGTTGCCGGGTGCGCCGGCCAACCCTTTCGGAGGTGCCCGTTTTCAAACATTGAATTTGGCGATATTATACTTGACATACCCAAATGAAAGCCTCATACTGGTTCCAACATCAAGGAACAACCATGAGCCAATCCATACTTTCCGCCCCTTACTTCCATGACGAAGAAGCGGCCTATAAGTTCGTAGAAGCGCGTCTTTGGCCGAATGGCGCGGTATGCCCTCACTGTGGCGTCATGGGCGGCCATTACGAGCTTAAAGGCAAAACCACCCGCGTGGGTTTGTGGAAGTGCAAAGACTGTCGCAAGCCGTTTACCGTCAAGATGCGCAGCATTTTCGAGTCCAGCCACATCAAAATGCACCTGTGGCTTCAGGCCATTTTCCTGATTGCGTCCAGCAAGAAGGGAGTTAGCTCCAATCAGTTGCACCGGACATTGGGCATTACCCTTAAGTCGGCTTGGTTCATGTCTCACCGTATCCGTGAAGCAATGCGCGACGGCGGCATGGACATGTTCGGCTCTGGCGGTGGTGAGGTAGAGATTGACGAAACCTTTATCGGCGTCAACAAGGATAAGGCGCCTGATGCTCGCGGCTTTGCGCATAAGAACAAAGGCGCGTGTAATGACTGACGAAGCGGTTTACTACCGTAGCCTTGATAAGCATTTTGCTGAGCATGGTTCTACCATTCACAGCATTGGCCGCTACGTTGATTACAACGATAAGAGCATTCATACCAACACCATCGAAGGATTCTTTTCGATTTTTAAGCGTGGCATGAAGGGCGTTTATCAGCACTGCGGGCACAACCATTTGGGCCGGTATTTGGCCGAGTTCGATTTCCGGTATAGTAACCGTGTAGCCAATGGCGTGAATGACACTGAACGCGCTGAAAAGCTACTTTTAGGGGTGAAAGGCAAGCGACTCACCTACGAAACGACTCATTAACGAGGAATTGTGGCGCAGGGGCAAACTTGGCCGCAAAGCGAAAACCCAAACCTGACAACGCGAAGCAATCTTCGCGTTTCATAGAGACAGCGCGTAAGCTGGATGTCAGCGAAACTGGCGAGGAATTCGTACGTGCGTTTGATGTCATAACACGGAGTGCTGCTAAGTCGGGAAATACCGACAACAGATCTCGTGGTAAGCGGGGGGGATAGACATGGAAATGGCACAAGTGATAGCTGCGTTTGGCGAAGACCACACCATACGGCTTACTGGGATCACGAAGTCCCAGCTTCGCTATTGGGATCGCATTGAATTCTATCGGCCCAGTTTTGCCGAGGATAATCGCCGCGCTGCGTTTAGCCGTGTGTATTCCTTTCGGGATATTGTTGCGCTTCGTGTTTTGAATATTTTGAGAAACCAATATTCTGTTCCACTTCAACATCTTCGCGCAGTTAGCAAGGTGCTTGGCCATTTGGGAAGCTCAAAGTGGACTGCTATTCGTTTGTGGGTGTTGAGTCGTAAAGTTGTATGGCAAGAACCAGATACCGGCGTTCCACAAGAAGTTCTATCTAAACAATTTGTCGTGCCAACCGTTCTGGTCGAAGCTATTGCCTCGGATGTCCAACGTGCAGTTGATAGCTTGAATGTTCGTGACGAATCGAAGCAAGGGAAAATAGAGCGCTCTCGCTTTGTAAATCGCAATGCCCCTGTTATCGCTGGCACTCGCATACCTGTTGCTGCGATCAAGAGTTTTGCCGCGGCCGGTTATGACATCAACGCAATACTAGCTGAATATCCAGATTTGACTAAAAAGGACGTTCAGGCTGCTCTGAATTACGCGCTCGCCGCGTAAATGTCCAGCAAGGTAGCAATTCCGTTTTTTACGGATCAGAACGTTCCTGAGTCCGCTAGTAAGTTCTTTGCGGATATGGGGAACCCCATCGTGAGATTGCGTGACGTAATGGCGACAAACACGCCAGACCCCGTTATCGCTGTCGCATGCTCTCAGTCTGGGCAAGTGCTCGTTACGCACGACACGGACTTTCGACAGGCATCGAAACGTCTGAAAATTACGCAGCGTGAATACAGGGAAAAATTGCACAGGATTCTGCTTGGCTGTGATTATGCAAGGGACGTTGAGCGCCTAAAAGATGCTTGATCTTTGATCGAACATGAGTGGTCACTGATAAATGGCAACCGCCCAATGTCTATTGAAATACGCAACTCATCCATCATTACATTTCGATGATTGGGTATCTAAAGTATAATATCGCCTTGAATTTTTATAAGCATTTGCTTTTATTTGTTTTTTTGACCTGTGCAAGGGCGTAGCACGATAAATGCCGCTTGATCCTGAAAAATCCGTTGCCGACCACCGCGCCATCGCCGCGCGCTACGATCACAGCACACGCCGCACCAACGGCGTGCGGCTCGCCGCCATCGCCGCGTTAGGCTTGCAGCCCGGCGAAACCGTGCTCAACGTCGGTTGCGGCAGCGGGTTTTCGTTTGCGGCGATACTGGCCGCCATCGGGCCGCGCGGGGTGTTGCTCGCGTTTGACCATTCCGAGGACTTGTTGGCCATCGCGCGGCGGCATATCGCGGCGGCCGGCTGGAATAACGTGGTGCTGTTGCAAGCGCGCGCCGAGCGGGTCGATTTTCGGCCGGAAATGACGCGCCGAGGGATCGCGCCGCCCTCGGCGCTGTTGTTTAGTTATGTGCACGACGTGATGCAATCCGAAGGCGCAATCGACAATCTGCTGGCCCAAGCTGCGCCGCGGGCGCGCGTTGCCATCACCAGCACAAAACTTTGGCCGCGCGCCTGGTGGCCGCTGTGCCTGCCGGTGAACGCCTACCTCTATCAAACCCACGAGCGCTACATTACCAATCGCGACGAAAATTTCGATCGTCCGTGGGCCAAACTGGCGCGGCATCTGGCCCCGTTCGATGTGCGCGTGCGCTGGCCGGGCTGGCGTTATGTGGCGTGCGGGCGAGTTAAGGATACGCTGATCAAGTAGGTAAAAGGTGCGCCCGAGGAAAGCGATGATGCCGATTATGCGAAATGAATGCTGATTTCATCAGGCCGAAGGC
>VGIF01000023.1 GCA_016868015.1 Betaproteobacteria bacterium | reverse complement strand
GGATCGCGGTCTCGGTCTACGTGCTGGTGGCGATCGTCAAAAAGCGGCTTAACCTGTCGGCGAGCCTGTATGAGATGCTACAAATCTTGAGCCTCACGATGTTCGAGAAAATGCCATTGGATCAACTACTTAACAAAATCGTCGCCGACGAAATTCCGGACATGTCCGCTAACCAATTGAATTTATTCGATTAACGTCCGGACACTACTGAAAAACAGCGAAATTGCACCGCAACGTTAAAGCTGAGTCAATGGCTAACCGGCCCTAACCCCCGTTACTCACTGGCCGCTGCACGTTGGCGCGCACATCGATGGTGGCGTCGGTCAAGGTAATCGCCGCCGGCACCGCAGGCCGGATCGACAACTCGTATTCGCCGCTTGCCTGCACATCGACAATAAACAGCGTGTGCACAGTAGAAGTAGGCGGCGGCGCCTCGCCGCCCGCACCGGCGCTTTGGCTTTGCGGATGGCTCACGCTGATGTTGCGTGTCACCAGCGGATTGCCGTTGTGGGAAAGCACCACGCGATAGTTGTTCCATTTGCCGAAATCGGCGGGGTCCTGCGTGAAATCGGCGCGAAAATTGATCGCCAGCGGATTCATATCGGTACTCAGGTTAAAGCGCACCGGCTCATAAGCGCCGCGCTCGGCCGCGGGCAGCAACGCGACCTTTAGAATCTCGCGGCCCGTGGTGGTGCCTTCGCAACCCACCAACACCCCCACCAACGCACCCAGCATGGCCAACCCGCGCATCACCGGCATGATTTACTCCAGAAGTTGAAAAAAGATCAAGCGTTCGCGCTCACCGCGTCCGCAATCGCCTTCGCCCAGCGGCTTGCGCTATCGCGCGAACGCGCTTCAACCATCACGCGGATCACCGGTTCGGTACCCGAGGGCCGCAACAGCACGCGGCCTTCGCCGGCGAGGTCGTGTTCGGCTTCCTCGATCGCCTTGGCCACGCGTGGGTCTTGAGCGTAATCTTTTTTTTGCTTCACCGGTACGTTGATCATCACCTGCGGAAACAGCGCCACCGGCGCGCACGCTTGTTTGAGCGACACCTGCGCCGTGTGCAGCGCGCACAACACCTGCAGCGCGGCGACGATGCCGTCACCCGTGGAATGCTGATCCAGGCACAAAATGTGGCCGGAGTTTTCGCCACCCAGGCGCCAGCCGCGCTCAAGCAACATTTCCAGCACGTAGCGGTCGCCCACCTTGGCGCGCGCGAACGGGATGTTGCCTTGCTTGAGCGCAAGCTCGAACGCGAGGTTACTCATCAACGTGCCCACCACGCCGCCGGTTAAACGCCCGCGGCGCTGCGTCTCCATCGCGATCACATACAACAGCTGATCGCCGTCGTAGGCCGTGCCATCGCTATCCACCATCACCAGCCGGTCGCCGTCGCCGTCAAGCGCGATGCCCAAATCGGCGCGCGCCTCCTTCACCGCCGCTTGCAGCGCGGCGGGGCTGGTGGCACCGACTTTGTCGTTGATATTAAAGCCATTGGGCGAGGCGCCGATGGTCACCACCTCCGCGCCAAGTTCGTGGAACACCGGCGGCGCCACGTGATACGTCGCCCCGTGCGCACAATCGACCACGATTTTCATGCCGCGCAAATTAAGCATCGAGGGCACGGTGGACTTGCAAAACTCGATGTAACGCCCCGCCGCGTCGCCGATGCGCCGCACCTTGCCCAGATTGGACGAGGCTTCGCATTGGATCGGCTGATCGATATGCGCCTCGATTTCGGTTTCCACCGCGTCGGGCAATTTTTCGCCCTCGCCGCTGAAAAACTTGATGCCGTTGTCGTCATGGGGGTTGTGCGAGGCGCTGATCACCACCCCCGCCGCCAGGCGCAACGCACGCGTCAAATACGCCACCGCCGGAGTGGGCATCGGCCCGGTCAGTACCACATCGACGCCGGCCGAGGTAAAACCCGCCTCCAGCGCGGACTCGCACATGTAGCCCGACACCCGCGTGTCCTTGCCGATTAACACCGTCGCGTGCGTGCCATCCCTACGATGCGCCGCCAGTACCTTGCCCGCGGCATATCCCAAGTGCATGACAAAATCCGGCGTGATCGGCGACACGCCAACCTTGCCGCGCACGCCATCGGTGCCGAAGTATTTTCGACTCATTTTGTTAACGATTCGCCGTTAATGGTTGGTCAATTTTGCTGCAGCGCCTGCCACAGTGCAAGCGCGTCGCGTGTCGCCGCTACGTCGTGCACCCGCACGATGTGCGCGCCGTTTTGCACCGCGATCAGCGCCGCGGCGACGCTCGCGTGCACGCGATCGGCGGGCTCGCGTCCAGTGATTTTGCCGAGCATCGATTTACGCGACAGGCCCGCCAGTACCGCGCAACCAAGCTCGGAAAACTGCCGCAGTTCGCGCAGCAACTGCAGATTGTGTTCCAGCGTTTTGCCAAAACCAAAGCCTGGATCAATCACGATGCGCTCGCGCGCGATGCCCGCGGCCTCTGCGGCACGCACGCGCTCAGCGAGATAATTGCGAACATCACGGGTAACATGTTCATAACGCGGATCAGACTGCATGGTGCGCGGCTCACCGAGCATGTGCATGATGCAAATCGCCGCATCAGCATCGGCCACGGCTTCGAACGCGCGCGCATCGCGAAAACCCGACACGTCGTTAATCATCGACGCACCCGCCGCTATCGCCTCGCGCATCAATTGCGGCTTTTGCGTGTCGATGGAAATCGGAATCGCGCCGCCCGCCAAACGTTCCAGCGCCGGCAGCACGCGCCGCCGTTCTTCATCCAGCGGCACCGGCGCAGCACCGGGGCGCGTCGACTCGCCACCGATGTCGAGTATGTCGGCACCTTCGGCTATCAGCCCTTGAGCTCTCGTAAGTATATGATTCAATTTATAAAATTTTCCGCCATCCGAAAAGGAATCGGGGGTGGCGTTGATCACGCCCATGATCAGGGGGCGAGTTAGATCTAATGCGTAAGAGCCGCAGCGCAATCGCATATGCGGGAGCAAGTTAACCGTGAACAGTAAACGGTGAACAGTAACGACTGAACCGCCGCGAGGTTACGGTTCACCGTTTACTGATTACTGTTCACGGCTTAGCGCGCCTGCGGCGCGCTAAGCTTCAGGCGCCGGCGACGTCGTAGCACTCGGCGTATTGCCGCTCGCCGGTGGCGTTATCGCCGGTGACGCCACTGGCTTGGGCGAACGCGGTGGCCGGCCCGCCATGATGTCGGCGATTTGATCGGCGTCGATGGTTTCCCAATCCATCAAAGCCTTGGTCATGGCTTCGACCTTGTCTCGATTGTCCTCGAGTATTTTCTTCGCCACCGCATATTGCTGATCGATAATGCGGCGGATTTCCGCATCGACTTTTTGCATGGTGGTTTCCGACACGTTTTTGTGCGTGGTGATCGAACGGCCGAGGAATACCTCACCTTCGTTCTCGCCGTAGACCATGGGGCCGAGCGAATCGGACATGCCAAAACGCGTCACCATGGCGCGCGCGATTTCCGTGGCACGCTCAAAGTCGTTGGATGCGCCGGTGGAAATGTCGTGCACGAACAATTCTTCCGCGATGCGCCCGCCGAATAAAAAGCTGATCTGCGCCAGCATTTGGTTTTTGTATTGGCTGATGCGATCTTTTTCCGGCAGCACCCAAGTCAAGCCCAGTGCGCGTCCGCGCGGGATGATCGTCACCTTGTGCACCGGGTCGATGCCCGGCAGCGACATGCCCACGATCGCGTGGCCCGATTCGTGATACGCCGTGGCGCGTTTTTCTTCCTCGGTGATCACCATGGACTTGCGCTCGGCGCCCATGAATATCTTATCTTTCGCTCGCTCGAAGTCGTCCATGTCGACCAGACGTTTGTTGGCGCGCGCGGCAAACAGCGCCGCCTCATTCACCAGGTTCGCCAGATCGGCGCCGGACATGCCCGGCGTACCGCGCGCGATGATATCGGCCTTAACATCCGGCGCGATCGGCACCTTGCGCATGTGCACCATCAAGATTTGCTCGCGGCCGCGAATGTCCGGCAGCGGCACCACCACTTGGCGGTCGAAGCGGCCCGGGCGCAGCAGCGCCGGATCGAGCACATCGGGGCGGTTGGTGGCGGCGATCACGATCACCCCGGAATTGGCCTCGAAGCCATCCATCTCCACCAGCAATTGGTTCAGTGTTTGCTCGCGCTCGTCGTTGCCGCCGCCCAAACCCGCACCGCGCTGACGGCCCACCGCGTCGATTTCGTCGATGAACACAATGCACGGCGAATGCTTTTTGGCGTTTTCGAACATGTCGCGCACCCGCGCCGCGCCCACGCCGACGAACATTTCCACAAAATCGGAACCGGAAATCGAAAAAAACGGCACCTTGGCCTCTCCCGCAATGGCGCGCGCGAGCAGTGTCTTGCCGGTGCCGGGGCTGCCCACCATCAGCACGCCGCGCGGAATATGACCACCCAATTTTTGAAACTTCGACGGGTCGCGCAAAAACTCCACCAATTCGGCGACTTCTTCCTTGGCTTCTTCACAGCCCGCGACGTCGGCGAAGGTCACCGTGTTGTTCGACTCATCGAGCATACGTGCGCGGCTTTTGCCGAAGGAAAACGCGCCGCCGCGCCCGCCGCCTTGCATCTGGCGCATGAAGAACACCCACACGGCGATCAGCAACAGCATGGGGAACCACGACACGAAAATATTCATCAGCATCGACGGCCCCTCATCCGGCTTGGCCTCGATCGTCACGCCGTGCTTTAACAAGTCGTTCACCAGATCGCGATCGGGCACGCCGAAGGTTTCGAACTTCTCTCCATTGGTGCGCACACCCCTGATCACGCGCCCGCCCTCAAGAAAGGTCGCCTTGGCGACGCGGCCCTGTTTGACTTCCTCCAGGAACGCCGAATAATCCAGCGGCTTTTGCACCGACTTTTGGCCGCCCACCTGGTTGAACACCGTCATCAAGACAGCGGCAATCACCATCCAGACCGCCACGGTTTTCATTAAGTTCTTCAAAACTGCTCCTTGATGCCTTGCGGCAACCCTTTAGTAAAAGCCGACGCCTACCGCCGCCCGCCATGACAAACACCACTCACGCACTACAAAATCCACTTAAGCCATTAACAATCGGTTGCAGATCATTCAATTTTAAACGCTTTCCCCCTTGGGTGCAGCGTGCAAAACTGCGCAAAAGCGGGGTCGCGCGGGATGTTGCCTGCCCGTTTTACGCCTTTAATCCCTTGCCCAGCAAATACACTTCCCGCGAGCCGGTGCGCGAAGCATCGGGCTTACGCGTTTCTACCTTCATAAACGCGCCGCGCATCGCCTTCACGAACGCATCAAAACCCACGCCATGAAATATTTTGACCAAAAAATTCCCTTGGGGTTTCAGGTGCTTAACCGCGAAATCCAGCGCCAGTTCCACCAACCCGATCAAGCGCATCTGATCCGATAACGCGATACCGCTGATATTGGGGGCCATGTCGGACAACACAAGGTCGGCTTTGGCCCCTGCGAGTTCCTGTTCCAGCGCCGCCAGGCCGCCGGCTTCGGAAAAATCACCCTCAATAAAGGTCACCCCCGGCAATGCCGCCATCGGCAGCAAATCGATGGCAATCACCCGCCCCGCCGGCGCGACGATGCGGCCCGCCACCTGCGACCAGCCGCCGGGCGCGGCGCCCAGGTCCACCACCAGCATGCCGGGTTTTAGCAGCTTGTGCTTGCCGTTGATCTCGGTGAGCTTGTAGGCTGCGCGCGAGCGCATGCCCTGCGCCGCCGCCAGCTTGACGTACGGATCGTTCACGTGGCGCCGCATCCACGCCTTGCTGCCGGGCTTTTTGATCATGAGAAGTTGCCGTGAATACCGTACACTACGCGCATGCTAAAACTAACGCCCAGCGAACGCGGCGCGCACCGCGCCAAAGCGCACCACCTCGAACCCGTGGTCATCATCGGCGATGCCGGCTTAACCCCCGCCGTGCTGCGCGAAATCGACGTGCACCTTAAAAGCCGCGAGCTCATCAAAATTCGCGTGCACGGCGATGACCGCGCAGCACGGGCCGGCATCATGCAAACCGTATGCCAAGAACTGAACGCCGCGCCGGTGCAGGAAATCGGCAAGATTTTGGTGGTTTATCGGCCCAAGCCGGTTGAAACAAGCGAGCCTGAAACGCGCAAATCATCGCCCAGGAAATCGGTCAAGGCGCGACGGCGGACTAAGCGCAGCTATCAGGGGTGAACAGTGAGCCAACGCTGCACCGCTAGCGCGGTTTACTGTTCACGCCGTTAAACGTACTTAACATCCAAAATCTCATACTCCCGCACCCCGCCCGGCGCCTGAACTTCCGCCACATCGCCGGCCGATTTACCGATCAGCGAACGCGCGATCGGCGAATTCACCGAAATCTTGTTTAGTTTGATATCGGCTTCGTCTTCGCCGACGATTTGATAAGTCACCGTGGCGCCTTTGTCCACGTCTTCGAGATGCACCGTGGCGCCGAACACGCAGCGGCCATCGGCGTGGAGCTTGGCCGGATCGATGATCTCGGCGTTCGCCAGCTTGGTTTCGAGCTCGGCGATGCGCCCTTCGATAAAACCTTGACGCTCCTTCGCCGCGTGATACTCGGCATTTTCCGATAAATCGCCGTGCGAGCGCGCCTCGGCGATGGCGCTGATGATGTACGGACGCTGCACCGACTTCAGATCGTGCAATTCGGCGCGCATTTTTTCCGCGCCGGTGACGGTTAAGGGTACTTTGTTCATGGGAACTCCCGAGTGTAACTAAGCGGCCGCGAGACGCTTGTGCAGCGCTTGCACCGCATAAGCGCGCAACTCGCCGGCTTCCGCCATGCCCGCGCACGCCGCGCGCGCGCCGGCGATGGTGGTGGACACCGGCACGCGCTGCTGCAGCGCGGCGCGGCGGATTGCATAAGAATCCTTAATCGCCTTGCGGGTGTCCTCGACGGTGTTGACCACCATCGCGACTTCCGCGTTCTTGATCATATCGACAATGTGCGGCCGGCCTTCCGCCACCTTGTTGATCGGCGCGCATTTCAAGCCCGCGGCCACCATCGCGTTGGCCGTACCGCGCGTGGCAATCAACTCAAAATTCAATGCCGCCAACACACGGCCAATTTCCACCGCCGCGGGTTTGTCGCTATCACGCACGCTGATAAACACCTTGCCCGACGCCGGCAACCTTTCGCCCGCCGCCATTTGCGATTTGACAAACGCTTCGCCGAAGGTTTCGCCCACGCCCATCACTTCGCCGGTGGATTTCATTTCCGGCCCCAAAATCGTGTCGGCGCCAGGGAATTTGATAAACGGAAACACCGCTTCTTTCACCGCAAAATACGGCGGCACGACCTCTGATGTAACTCCTTGATTTTTAAGCGTTTTTCCAGACTGGCAGCGGGCCGCGATTTTGGCCAGCGGCAAGCCCGTGGCTTTGGAAACAAACGGCACGGTGCGCGAAGCGCGCGGATTGACCTCCAGCACATACACCACGTCGTTGCCGCTCGCGCCATCACGTTGTATCGCGAACTGAACGTTCATCAGCCCGCACACTTTTAACGCCTTGGCCATGGCCACCGTTTGCCGGCGCAGCTCGGCTTGCAATTCGGCCGACAACGAAAACGGCGGCAGCGAACACGCCGAATCGCCCGAATGCACGCCCGCTTGCTCGATGTGCTCCATCACGCCGCCGATGATCACTTGCTCGCCGTCAGACACCGCGTCGACGTCGACCTCGATGGCGTCGTTCAAAAACCGGTCGAGCAGCACGGGTGAATCGTTTGACACCTTGACCGCCTCGCGCATGTAACGCTCGAGCTCATCTTGCTGATGCACGATTTCCATCGCGCGCCCGCCCAGCACGTACGAGGGCCGCACCACCAGCGGGTAGCCGATCTCCTGCGCAACTTGCAGCGCGCGCGAGGCGCTACGCACCGTGCGGTTGGGCGGCTGCTTTAACTTGAGCTTGTTCAGCAATTTTTGAAAACGCTCGCGGTCCTCCGCCACGTCGATGGAATCCGGCGTGGTGCCGATGATCGGCACGCCATTGGCTTCGAGATCGCGCGCGAGTTTCAACGGGGTTTGCCCGCCGAATTGCACGATCACGCCGAACGGTTTTTCCACGTGCACGATTTCGAGCACGTCCTCCAGCGTCAAGGGCTCGAAGTATAAGCGGTCGGAGGTATCGTAATCGGTCGACACCGTCTCCGGGTTGCAGTTGACCATGATGGTCTCGAAGCCATCTTCACGCAGCGCCAGCGCCGCGTGCACGCAGCAGTAATCGAACTCGATGCCCTGGCCAATGCGGTTCGGCCCGCCGCCCAGCACCATGATTTTTTTGCGGTTGCCGGGGTTGGCTTCGCACTCCTCCTCGTAGGTCGAATACAGGTAGGCGGTATTGGTGGCGAACTCGGCGGCGCAGGTGTCCACGCGCTTGTACACCGGGCGGATGTTGAGCTCATGGCGCCGTGCGCGCACCTGGGCTTCCTTGCATTTCATCAGATGCGCAAGCCGCCGGTCGGAAAAGCCTTTGCGCTTGAGTTCGCGCAGCCGTTGCGCATCGAGATCGGCCAACTGCTGATCGTCGAGCACCATTTCGATGTCAATGATGTCCTTGATCTGCGCCAGGAACCACGGATCGATCTTGGTCAGATCGTAAACTTCTTGCAGCGTAAAACCGCTTTCGAACGCATCACCCACGTACCAAATGCGGTCCGGCCCCGGCCGCCCCAATTCGGCTTCGATGATTTCGCGATTACGCGTGCGCTGGTTAAAGCCGTCAACGCCGACCTCCAGCCCGCGCAGCGCTTTTTGCATCGACTCCTGAAAAGTGCGACCCATCGCCATCACTTCGCCCACCGATTTCATCTGCGTGGTCAAGCGGTCGTCCGCCGAGGGAAATTTCTCGAACGCGAAACGCGGAATTTTGGTCACCACGTAATCGATGGTCGGCTCGAACGACGCCGGCGTCGCGCCACCCGTAATCTCGTTACGCAACTCATCCAGCGTGTAACCCACCGCGAGCTTGGCCGCCACCTTGGCAATCGGGAACCCGGTCGCCTTCGACGCCAAGGCGGATGAACGCGACACCCGCGGATTCATCTCGATAATCACCATGCGCCCATCTTTGGGGTTGATGCCGAACTGCACGTTGGAGCCGCCGGTATCCACCCCGATTTCGCGCAAGCACGCGATCGAGGCGTTACGCATGATCTGGTACTCTTTGTCGGTCAGCGTCTGCGCCGGCGCCACGGTGATCGAATCGCCGGTGTGCACGCCCATCGGATCGAGGTTTTCAATCGAGCACACGATGATGCAGTTATCCTTGCGGTCGCGCACCACCTCCATCTCGAATTCTTTCCAGCCGATCACCGATTCCTCGATCAGCACTTCACCGGTGGGGCTGGCATCGAGCCCGCGCTCGACGATGCCGATGAATTCTTCACGGTTGTATGCAATGCCGCCGCCGGTGCCGCCGAGCGTGAACGACGGACGTATGATCGTCGGGAAACCCACCATCGCCTGCACTTGCAGCGCCGCTTCCATCGAGTGCGCCAGCGCCGAGCGCGGGCTTTCAAGGCCGATCTTGGCCATGGCTTTTTTGAATTTTTCGCGGTCCTCGGCCTTGTCGATGGCTTCTTTGGAGGCGCCGATCATTTCCACGCCGTATTTTTCCAGCACGCCGTGCTTGGCGAGATCGAGCGCGCAGTTCAGCGCGGTTTGCCCGCCCATCGTCGGCAACAGTGCGTCGGGGCGCTCGGCGGCGATAATTTTTTCCACCATCGGCCAACTGATCGGCTCGATGTAGGTGGCATCGGCCATGCCCGGATCAGTCATGATCGTCGCCGGGTTGGAATTGACCAGCACCACGCGATAACCCTCCTCGCGTAGCGCCTTGCAAGCCTGCGCGCCGGAGTAATCGAACTCGCACGCCTGGCCGATGACTATGGGGCCGGCGCCGATGATCAGGATGCTTTTTAGGTCGGTGCGTTTGGGCATGTGGTTCCGTGAGGCGTGAGGCGGAAGGCGTGAGGCGTGAGGCATTAACCCCAACGCGCCGGCAGACTCACTGTTTCACGCCCTCCATCAATTTGATAAACCGATCGAACAAATAAGCCACATCATGCGGCCCCGGACTCGCCTCCGGATGCCCCTGAAAACAAAACGCCGGCTTGTCGGTGCGCGCAAAACCTTGCAAGCTGCCGTCAAACAGCGACACGTGGGTGACGCGGCATTTTTCCGGCAGCGTGCGCGCATCGACCGCGAAACCGTGGTTCTGGCTGGTGATCATCACGCGACCGGTGTCGAGGTCTTGCACCGGGTGATTGGCGCCGTGGTGGCCGAATTTCATTTTCACCGTTTGCGCACCGCTGGCCAGCCCCATCAACTGATGGCCGAGGCATATGCCGAACATCGGCACACTTTTTTCCATCAGCTCGCGAATGGCTTCAATCGCGTAGTCGCAAGGCTCCGGATCGCCGGGGCCGTTGGACAAAAACACGCCGTCGGGCTGCATCGCCAACACCGCTTTCGCCGGTGTTTGCGCCGGCACCACGGTGAGTTTGCAGCCGCGCGCGGCCAGCATGCGCAGGATATTGCGCTTGACCCCAAAATCGTAGGCCACCACGTTAAATTTCGGCTGCGCGAGCTGACCGTAACCCTTGCCCAGCGCCCACACCGTTTCGCTCCAATCATAGGGCTTGTCGCACGATACGACTTTCGCGAGGTCCATGCCCTTCAAGCCTGGAAACGCTTTCGCCGCCTTCAGCGCCGCCGACTCACCACTGGCATCGACTTTGCCGGCAATGATGCAGCCATCTTGCGCGCCCTTGTCACGCAAGATGCGCGTCAATTTGCGGGTGTCGATATCCGCAATCGCCACCACGTTTTCGCGTTTCAAATAATCGGAAAGATTCCAATTTTCGCGAAAGTTCGACGATAGCAACGGCAAATCGCGGATCACCAAGCCCGCCGCGTGCACCTTGTTCGCCTCCACGTCCTCGACGTTGGCGCCGGTGTTGCCGATGTGCGGATAAGTCAGCGTCACAATCTGACGGCAGTACGACGGATCGGTGAGAATTTCCTGGTAACCGGTGATCGAGGTGTTAAACACCACCTCGCCCGCGGCCGTGCCCTCGGCCCCAATGGAGGTGCCGCGAAACACCGTTCCATCCTTCAGCACCAACATGGCAGGCGTACGTGCGATCACGGTAAATATTTGATTTTAAACAGTTTTTTATATGGCAGATGTGACAAGCGGGACGGGTTGTTTTAAGGCTCGCCCGTCCCGCTCGCTAGAAGTCCGGATTATACGCGAAGGCGCTTGCGCCTTCAAACACGCCAAACTGTTTTACCTGAATCCCAGCACGTCAAACATGTCGTAAAGCCCCAACTGTTTCGCCTTCAACCACTGCGCGGCCCAAGATTTACCAACGCGCCGCGCGTGACGCTAGCGAAATCCGAGCACGTCAAACATGTCGTAAAGCCCCGACTGCTTCGCCTTCACCCACTGCGCGGCGCGTAGGGCCCCCGTCGCGTAATTCATGCGGCTCGACGAACGGTGGGTGATTTCCAAACGCTCGCCCATGCCGATGAACATTACGGTGTGATCGCCGACCAGATCGCCACCGCGGATGGTGGAAAACGCGATGGTCTCATCCTTACGCTCGCCGGTAACGCCTTCGCGGCCGTAGATCGCGCATTGATTTAAATCTCGGCCCAGCCCGGCGGCGACGACTTCGCCCATGCGCAGCGCTGTGCCCGAAGGCGCGTCGACTTTGAGACGATGATGCGCTTCAATCACTTCAACGTCGTAGCCTTTGGCCAACGATTTCGCCGCGGTTTCCAGCAACTTGAAGGTGACGTTAACGCCGACGCTAAAGTTGGGCGCCATGGCGATGGCGATTGCTTTCGCCGCATCGGCGATGGTTTTTTTGCCCGCGTCGTCAAAGCCGGTGGTGCCGATCACCGGTTTCACGCCCAACTTGCGGCAAACGGCGATGTGATGCAGCGTGCCTTCGGGGCGCGTAAAATCGATCATCGCATCGCAGCCCTTTAGCGCGCGCTCGATGTCCTCGGAAACCTTGACGCCGCAGGCGCTGCCGACAAGCTCGCCCGCGTCTTTACCCAGATGCGGGCTGCCGGCGATTTCCAATGCGGCGGCCAATTTGAAATCGGCATTGCGCAATACCGCCTCAACCAAGGTGCGGCCCATGCGCCCACCGGCGCCGGCGATGGCTACATTCAACGGCATATCGACCCCCTACGGTTTTTGCGGTGTTTGGGCCTCGGCGGGTGCCAGCGCCTTGCCCAAATCCGGCGCCAGCCGCAACTTCGGGTGCGCAGCCGCGGCATCCGGCGATGGCGCCGTGGGCGCGGTATCGGCCGATTTTTCCGGCACCGCCACCGGCGCCGTCACCACCGGCGCCGCCAGTGATTCGGGCACTTGCACCGCCGGTTTAGCAGCGGATTGAGTGTCCGGCTTAGCCGCGGGTTTAGCCGCCGGCTTGGCGGCCGCGGCGGCATCGGGCACACGCTTGTCGGCAACGACATCGCCTTCATAGCGCACCATCCGGTCGTCCTTAAAATACACCCGCAACTGACGCTTTTCGACCAAGTTGCCGCGTTTTTGGAGTGAATACACATAATCCCAGCGGTCGTTGCGAAACGCATCGACCAAAAGCGGCGTGCCCAGCACAAACCGCACTTGGCTGCGCGTCATGCCCGGCTGCAGTTTATCCAGCATCTCTTGCGTGATGACGTTGCCCTGCTGGATATCGATTTTGTGTGCGGTGAGCCCGAGGGTCGGCGCAGGAATATTGCGCACTGCTTGACAACCCGCCAGCACCATCAGCAAAAAAACCAAGCTATAGTGTTTAAGAGACATAATTCATTGGATTCATATGGTTCAAATGGGCCGCGCGTCAACACCCGCATCGGGCGTAGACCGCCCACCTTTGACGAGGTTTCGCCGGTTTTCACCACGAGCCATTCCTACTATCATAGCCCAGACTCGCGCCATTCCGATAGTTCGGCGCACGTTCGACACACCTCAATTCCCGCAAGCCCGTGAATTCAACCACCAATCTGAAAACCAGCGGCCTGAAAGCGACGTTGCCGCGGCTGCGCATTTTGGAGCTGTTTGACAAAAGCAGCGTGCGTCATCTGTCAGCGGAAGATGTCTACAAGCTCCTGCAAAAAGAAGGCAGCGACACCGGGCTTGCGACAATTTATCGCGTGTTGACGCAGTTCGAGCAAGCCGGGTTGTTAATCCGCCACCACTTCGAGGCCGACAAGGCGGTGTTCGAGCTGAACAAAGGCGAGCACCACGACCACTTGGTATGCGTGCAATGCGGCCATGTCGAGGAATTTTACGACGCTGAAATCGAAAAACGCCAATCGCAAGTGGCGGCGCAACGCGGCTTCAGAATCCACGACCACTCGCTGCACATTTATGCCGATTGTTTGGCGGCGAATTGCCCGCGGCGCAACGTGCGACGTGAGTCGTGAGCAATGAGGCCGGGCAAAGCCGTCATCGGCCGGCTACGGCGGCTTGGGATTGCGCCGCTTAAATTGTGCCACCGCTTCATCCACACGCAAAAACACCGCGCCTTCGTTCTTCAACCGCCTGATCAAGCGCTCCAGCACCATGATGCGATGACCGCGGCCGCTGATAAACGGGTGACAGGTGTAGGTCAACACGCCCCACGGCACCGTGTCGCGCATGTGGCAAAAATCGTCCACCCAGTTTTGCTCGACGTGATGCGCGTTTTTTAGCCCCTGGCGCAGTGAGGTTTCGCCGCGAACGAATTCGTAATGGGGCGAATCGTCGGTAGACCAGTGTATTGGCATTTCGACTATCGCGCTTTCTTCACCCAGCAGCGCGGGCTGTTCCATCTCGATCACATCGCCGTGGCGTGCATAGTACGGGGTGTAATCGTCGCCCATCATGCTGGAGTCGTAGACAAAACCGTGCTTTAAAAAATATGGAATCGAATACGGCGACAAATCCCACGACGGCGAGCGGTAGCCGCGCGCATATTGGCCGGATATCTTTTTGATCGCCTCATTGGCGCGGATCAACTCGCGTTCCTCCTCTTCGGCCGACAAGCTCGCCGGCGGGCGGTGTGTCCAGCCGTGGTGAGCGAGTTCGTGGCCGGCGTTGATCACCATTTTTACCGCCTCGGGCCAAGTCTCGATGGTATGCCCCGGCACATACCAAGACGTGCGGATGTCGTATTGCTGAAACAACTCGATCAAGCGCGGCGCCGCCACCCGCGGCCCGAACTCGCCGCGCGAAATCCACGACGGCCCCACCTGCCCGCGGGAGATAAAGCCGCTGATGCCGTCGAAGTCGAAGGTTAGGCAGATGATGTGCTTGGACACGGTGAACCGTGATCAGTCAACAGTAAACAGTGCATGCGTGGTGCGCGGACGTTTTGTTATCATCGCATGACCTTACACGAGGCACAACATGGAACATCTCGTCCAAAACTGGCACGTGCGCAAACCGCTCGCACGCTCACGCGGCGGCATTGTCGCCACGCAAAACCGTATCGCCGGTGAAGCCGGCGTGCAAATTTTGAATGCCGGGGGCAACGCGGTGGATGCCGCGGTCGCCACCGGGCTTGCACTTGCGACGGTGGAGCCGTGGAACAGCGGCTTGGGCGGTGTCGGTTTTATGCTGGTGTATCTCGCCAAGGAAAAACGCGTGCGCGTGGTCGATTTTGGGCCGATTTCGCCGGGCAGCTTGAACCCGGCGGATTTTCCGTTGACCGGCGGCATGACCAGCGAGCTGTTCACTTGGCCGACGGTGAAGGACGATCGCAACGTGCACGGCCCCAACTCGATCGCGGTGCCGGGGCATGTGGCGGGGCTGTCGCTCGCGCTCGACACCTTCGGCAAACTGAAATTCCGCGAGGTGATTCAGCCCGCGATCAAACTGGCCGAGCAAGGCATGGCGGTGGATTGGTATTTGACGCTCAAAGTCGCCATCAGCGCCAAGGATCTGGCGCAGTATCCCAGCAGCGCCAATGTATATCTGCCCGGCGGTTATCCGCCGGTGACGCCAGCCGGCGGCGCACTGCAACGCCTGCAGTTGAAAGGCCTCGCGCAGACGATGAAACGTCTTGCCGACGCCGGCCCGCGCGATTATTACGAAGGCGAAGTCGCGCAAAGCATCGCGCGTGACATCAAAACGTTGGGCGGCATTTTGTCGGCCGATGACTTAAAGCGCTACCACGCGCGTATCGTCGAGCCCATCACCACCGAATACCACGGCGCGCAGCTCGCACTCGCACCCAACCTCACCGCCGGGCCGTCGATGCTGCGCACCATCGATAATCTGCGCGGCGTGAAATTCAAGCATGGCACGCCCGATGCCGACGCGTTTTTCCAATACGCGCAAGTGCTGCGCGAGGCGTTCTCGGTGCGGCTCTCCACCATGGGCGACATCAGCGAGCAAGGCGACAACAAATCACCCTCGTGCACCACCCATTTCAACGTGGTCGATGCCGAAGGCAATATGGTGGCGCACACGCAAACGCTACTGTCGGTCTACGGCTCGCGCGTGGTGCTGCCGGAAACCGGCATTTTGATGAACAACGGCATTTTCTGGTTCGATCCGCGTCCCGGCGGCCCCAACTCGCTGGGGCCCAACAAACGCCCGCTCACCAATATGTGCCCGGTGATTGCGCACAAGGACGGGCGCGCGTGGTTTGCGCTGGGCGCTTCGGGCGGGCGCAAAATTTTCCCCGCGGTGCTGCAGTTGACCTCGTTCATGATCGACCACGGCTTAAGTTTGGAAGACGCATTTCATCATCCGCGCATCGATGCCAGCGGTGGCGATACGGTCGGTGTCGATCCGCGCATGCCGCAAGCGATCAAGGACGCGCTTGCGAAAAAATTTCCGACGCAAGAAACTGAATTGGTCGTTTATCCGACCAACTTCGCGTGCCCGAGCAGCGTTTATCAAAACGCGGAAGGCGAACATTTTGGAATTAGCGATGTGATGTCGCCGTGGTCGGGCGCGGTGGCGCAGTGAAGGTAAACATCTTTCGACGCAGATGAACGCAGATTTACGCAGATTTACGCATATTTACGCAGATTTAAAACCTCAACTGTCGTTCCCGCGCAGGCGGGAACCCATAACACCGTAGCCCTTGCGATACCCTATGGGTTCCCGCCTGCGCGGGAACGACAACGATGGAATTTCATGTGCTCCAAGCTGCGTGATGCTGATCCACAAAATATTGTTTAAAATCAAATACTTACATAAATTATGCTAAACGCAGCCATCGTAGGCCTCGGCCGCTGGGGCCAAAACCTCGTCAATCACATCCAGGGCAAGAGCGACAAAATTCGCGTGGTGTTGGGTGTGTTGCGCCACCCGGAAAACGCGCGCGGCTACGCGCAGGCTCAAGGTTTTGCTTTAGTCGATTCGCTCGACAAAGCGTTGGCCGACCCGAAAGTCGAAGCAATCATCCTCGCCACGCCGCACACCGCGCACGCCGAGCAAATCATCGCCTGCGCCAAGGCGGGCAAGCCGGTATTTACCGAAAAGCCGTTCACGTTGACGACGGCATCCGCACAAGCGGCGCTACGCGCGTGTGCGCAAGCGAAAGTCACGCTGGCCATCGGCTACAACTGGCGCTTTCAGCCCGCGCTGCAGGAAATCAAGCGCGCCATCGACAGCGGGCGTTTGGGAAAACTGCTGCACATGGAAGGCAACTTCAACGGGCCCAGCGTGTATCGCGTGACCAAGGATCACTGGCGCCAGAACCCCGAAGAAGGCCCCGCCGGCGGCATGACCGGCCGCGGCGTTCATGTGGTCGACGCCATGCTCTACCTCGCGGGCAAAATCGACAGCGTGCACGCGCAAAGTTATCGCTTGGCGCTCGACTACGGCACCGATGACACCACCTCGATGCTGTTCAAATTTAAAAGCGGCACCACCGCCTATCTTGGCACCATCATCGCCACCGCCGAGACCTGGCGGCTGCAAGTGTGCGGCTCGCGCGGCTGGATGGAAGTCGGCGACGTACAGCACCTGACCACTTGGACGCTGCGCACCTGCTTTTTCGACCCGGCGAACCCTTATGTGCACCCCCAGCCGCAGTCGATCACCTTTCCCGATGTCAGCACCGAGCGTTTGGAGTTGGAGAATTTCGCCGATGCGGTGCGGGAGAAACGGCCGCTGGCGATTGCCGGCGGCGATGAGGAACACAACGTGACGGTGTTGGAAGCGATCTTGGCTTCGGCGGCGAAGGGCGCGACCGTCAAAATTTCGTAGGAGGGGTGGAGCGCAGCGCAACCCAACATCGCGCACCACGAATCAAACGCGAGCGGTGGGTTACGGCGCCAACCCCGCGCCTGCACCCACCCTACGACCAACCGTTACGACGCCCCACGAAACGACGCCTTCAACCGCACCAACCCCAGCCACTGCTGCCGCCAAAAGCCGATGCCGTAGTCGCGGCCTTGTAATTGATCACGAATGCCGGTGGGCTCGTACGCCGATTGAAAATTCGCCGTGCGAAACACGATGTCCCACAGCGGAAACAACACCGCGAAGTTGCAGCCGCGATACGCGCCCTCATGCCCGACGCCGATGGCGTGATGCGCGCGGTGAAACTTGGGGCTTACCAGCAGGCGCTCGCCCAGCCAGCCAAAGCTTACGCGCGCATTCGCGTGCGACAGGCTTTCGATCATGCGTCCGGCAATGATGATCAGGAAAAACTGCCCCGACGGCACACCGATGATCAGCGCCGCCACCGCCACGGCGGCCGAGGTGATGACGTCGTCAAGCAAGTGGTTGCGGTCATCCGCCCAAAACGTCATTTGCCGCTGGCTGTGATGCAGGCTGTGCAGCGCCCACCACCAGTTCAGCTGATGCTGTCCGCGATGCACCCAATACTCAACGAAATCGAGCAGCAGCAGGTAAATCAAAAACGCGCCGATGGAGTTGCGCTCGATCCACGGCATCACGTCTTCGATGTTCGGCCGCACGATGCCGTGCATGCGCAACCAGATTTCAAGCTCGTTAACCGGAATCACCAGCAGCAAAAAAATCGCCAGCGGCAATACCCCCAGGCGATTAAGCCAGGTGTAAATCACGTCGGTGCGCACCGCGCGTTTTTCCGCCCATTGCTCCACCGGGCGCCACGCTTCGAGCGGCTTAAACAGCGCCACCAGCACGGCAATTTCGATTACGCCCACCATCGCCATGCCCAAGCCCTCGTACGCATCTTCGGCGTAGGCCATCAGGCCGAGACTGAACATCACCGGCTGAACCGCAGCTTCGAAAATCCACGCCTGGATCGCGGTAAAGACTTCTCGCATCCGATCGATCATCCCGGCGCCTTTAACGTGTCAAAACAAAAGCCGCGCTCTTTAAGGCCCGTCAACAGCGGCTCGAACACCGCCGGCGCCCAAGCGTCCTTGCGCGAGCGGATACCCAAGTGCATCACCAGAATATCGCCGTCGCGGATGTCGCGCAGCGCATTACGCAACAACACCGGATTGGGAAAACTGTCCGACGGCAATTCGTCGCCGAGAAATCCGCCCTTGGCCCAGTGCACATGCCGGTAGCCGCAGGCCTTGCCGAACTCGAGGCTGCGCGCCGTGGTGATGCCGCCCGGCGCACGCCACAGGCGTTCGAGTTTTTTGCCGGTCATTTTGCCGAACACGTCTTGCACGCGATCGAGTTCCGCGCACATTGCTTTTTGATCGAACACCTCGCGCTTGCCGTTCATGTGCACATACAGCGTGCGTCCATCCTTGGTGTCGCCGCGAAAATAACCGTGGTGCCAAGTGTGGCTGGCGAAGGTGTGGCCCTCGGCGACGCGCGCTTTCCAATAATCGGCCCAGCTCTCATCGAGCGAATAATCGCCGCGGTAGGTGCGCTCGTTGGCGAGAAAAAACGTCGCCTTGACGTTGTGTTTGTTAAGCGTTCGGGCGATGAATTCGGAGTGATTCATCCAGCCGGTGTCGATGGTGAGATAGAGCGTGCCTTTGCATTGTTGGGCCGCCGCCGGAAACGCGCAGACCAGCGCGAGCATGCAGCCCCGCAGGGTACGCAGGGCAAACCGGTGCGCCGTGCGCACCCTACGATTAAAACCTTGGCGCATGATGATTAAAGAATATGCCATGTGGCGACCGTCCCACCGGAATTTGCGTTTTGATCTTTTTGGTGTCCATGTCGATCACCGTGACTTTTTGTATCCAACGTGACGTCACCCACAACTCCTTGCCGTCGGCGGTGAGCTCCATGCAATCCGGCCCGCCGGGCACGCGAAAGGTTTCCAGCACCTTGAACGTATCCATGTCGATGATCGACACTGTGTTGGCCGCGCGGTTGGTGACGAGGATACGCTTGCGGTCCCCCATGGGGATAAAATTATGCGCGCCCGCCCCGGTGCGTATGCGTTGCACCACCTTGCGCGCGCGCCAGTCGACCACCGCGACAAAATCCTCGCCCATCACGCCCACCAGCACGTGCTTGTCGTCGGGCGTGATCCAGATGCCGGCGGGCTGCTTGCCCACCGGCACGGTTGCCACCAGTTTTTGATCGATCAAGTCGATGATGGCAATATTGTTGGTGTGCTGTAACGTCACGAACACGTGGCGGTTGTCGGTGCTGAACACCAGATGGCTGGGGCCAGAGCGCGTGACGATGCGTTTAACCAGCTTGTAGTCGTCGGCGGAATAAATATCAACACGGTCCAGGGCCAGCGCCGCGGTCACGAACCATTTGCGGTCGTGGGAAAACGCAAGTTGATAGGGATCGATGATCTTGTCGATGCGCTTTTGGAACTTGCCCGTCACCGGATCGTAAAACATCAAATCATGGCTTTGCACGCTGCCCACGATCAACGACTTGCCGTCCGGCGTGAGCATGACGTGGTGCGGCTCGCGCCCCACGCGCTCGCGCGAGATTTCCTTGTAAGTCCTGGTGTCGATAAGGCTCATCGTGTCGTCGTTGGAGTTCAACACGAAAGCCACACCTTGCTGCGCCTGCTGCGCCCAGACGTTGGCAACCGCCAACAAGGCGATAACAGCGAAATTTCTTAAGTATTTGATTTTATTGAACATTTTTTACAATCCTCGTCCTTGGCCAACCCCTAAACGTTAAAGCCATGCGCACCGCGTAGCACACGCAACGCTTCAGAACCGCGTCACGCGAAAAGGTTGCAAATCGACCGTAGGCGTGCGCCCCGCGATCAAATCGGCAAGCGCGCGCCCGCTCGGCGCACCGCCGCACAAGCCGATATGGCCGTGGCCGAACGCGTAATACACATTGGGCAGCCTCGAAGCCGGGCCGATCACCGGCAGCGAATCGGGCATCGACGGGCGGCGACCCATCCATTTTGTTGCATCGACGCCGCTGATGCCGGGAAAGATTTGTTGCATCTGCTTTTCCAACACATCGGCGCGGCCATAGTTCGGCTCGGCGCCGTTGCCGGCGAATTCGCTTTGACCGGCAATGCGCAGCCCCATCTCCATCGGCGTCACAAACACCTTGTACTGCGGCAAAAAAACCGGCATCGGCAAGGTAACGCTCGGATCGGAATAGGTCACGTGATAGCCGCGCTCGGCCTCCAGCGGCACCTTGTCGCCGAACTTCGCGGTGAATTCGTTGGAATGCGAACCAGCGCAGATGATCAGCGTTTCGACCGCCAAGTTCCCCGCATCGGTCACCAGCGCGCGCGGGCCGTCGGGCCCGATTTCGATATCGAGCACCTTGCGCTGCAGAATTCTGCCGCCGTCCTGTTGCAAACGCGTGGCGAGCGCCTTGGTGAGCCGCTCCGGGTTGCGCACAAAACCCTGCTCCGGTAAAAAAAGGCCCACCTCATAGCCGTTGCCCAATTGCGGCACTTTTTCAGCGATGCCGTCGCGGTCGAGTTCCTCTATCAGCACACCGCGCTCGCGCCGCAGTTGCCACGGCAACGCATCGCGCTCGAACGCCGCGCGCGAGCTATAAGCGACGGTGTAGCCGGTTTGGCGTATGAGGTCACTTACTTTGGCGTGTTCGACCAACGGCGCATAGGCTTCAAACGTCTGCTGCAACAGCGGGCGCAGCGCATCGGCAATCTGTTCAACGCGCGAACGGCGCGAGGCCAGCACCAGCCGCAAAAACCACGGCAGCGCTTTGATGAAATGCGCGGGCCTTATCGCCAGCGGCCCCAGCGGATCAGACAAATAGCCGGGGACTTTAGACAGCACGCCCGGCAACGCCTGCGGCACGCACGAGCCGGGGCTCAAAATCCCGGCGTTGCCGAACGAGGTGTATTCGCCCGGCGGGCGCATATCGACCACGGTGACCTCGTGGCCGTCGCGCCGCAGATAGCTCGCGGTGGCAATGCCGACGATGCCGGCGCCGATGATCGTGATGTTTTTAGGCATTTCCTACACCGATCTTGTAACCGGTTGCAACAAGAGACATAAAACCACCGTGTCGTTTCCGCCCTGGACTAAAACATTCCTGGGCGGGAACGACAAGGATAGGTTTGCATGCTGTGCCCACAGGTTCACGATAATGCTCAAGCTAAGCCTCTTTACTGTAAAGCTGTTCCGCCACCCCAGGCGACACCCGCCCGCTGGCCACATCGTCCGCAACAGCGCCTGCCGCACGTTCACCCGGCACGCCATACCCCCCGCCCCCCGGCGTCTCGATGCGCATCGACTCGCCCACTTTCATCTCCACCCGCGCCACCTTGGAATACAGCTCTTGCTGATCGGGCCTGCCATAGTTGCGGATCAACTTCGCGCGCCGCCCATCACCGCCGCCAAATACGCCGCTCGGCACACCGACCGTGTGACTATCCGAGCGCACCGAAAATATCGTGCCCGGCGCCAGCACACGGATCTGCCGTGCGAGCCCCAGCCCGCCGCGCATGCGCCCGGCACCGCCACTATCTTGCACCAGCGCGTATTCATCGACCAGCAACGGATACTCGTTTTCCAGCGCCTCTGCCGGCAGGTTCGAGGTATTGGTCATGTGCACCTGCACCGCATCCATGCCGTCGCCATCGGCACGCGCGCCGCTGCCGCCGCCGAGTGTTTCGAGATAAACATAATGCCCGCGGCGGCGCGTAAGTTCGCCCGAAAACACAATCGCGGGTATCACGTCGTTGCCCGAGGCCATCACGCGCTCGGGCGGCATCACGCCGCGAAACGCACCAAAGATCGCGCCGGCGACTTTCTGGCAAGTGATCGAGCGCGCGCCTACCGCCGCCGGCGGATCGGGGTTGACGATGCTGCCGGCTGGCGCGTGAATGTTCACCACGTTGAACAGCCCCGCGTTGGGCAACAGCTCTGGATCGAGCAGCGCTTTCACCGCGTAATAGACGCAGGCATCGCGCGCATTGGTGGGCACGTTCATCGCCCCACGCGCCTGCGCGCCGGAACCGGCGAAATCGACATCGAGCGTGTCGCCCGCGATGCGCACGCGCACGGTGATCGGCACCGGCTCACCACCCATGCCATCGTCGTCGAGGTAGTGGGTGAACGTGTAGTCGCCGCGCTTCAATTCGGCGATGCGATTACGGATGCGCCGGCGCGTATATTCGATGATGTCCTCGATCGAATGGCGCACCGCCTCGATGCCCATTTGCTTGACCAGCTCACGCGCCGCCAATGCGCCGCGCGCATTGGTGGCGATTTGCACCTTGAGATCGAGCGCGCGCTCTTGCGGGTCGCGCGTGTTGCAGGTGATGAGGTTCAATAAATCCGCGTCGAGCTCGCCCGCGCGCACGATGCGGATCACCGGCAGGCGGATGCCCTCCTCGAACACCGTGCGCGAACCGCCGGCAATCGAGCCCGGCACCGCGCCGCCGACGTCGGCATGGTGGCCGATGCACGCGGTAATAAACTCCACCGCACCGCCGATAAACACCGGCGTCACCAGCGTGATGTCGGGCATGTGCGTGCCGTTGGCGAGGTATGGGTCGTTGCAAATGAACACATCGCCATCGCGCATTTTTTCGATCGGGCAATGGCGCAGCACCGCCGCCACGCCACCGTTAAGCGACCCCAGATGCAGCGGAATCTGCGTCCCCTGCGCGATCAAGCGCCCGCGCCCATCGAACAGCGCCACCGAACAATCGCGCCGCTCCTTGATGTTGGTCGAAAACGACGAGCGCACCAGCGTGTTGTTCATGTCCTCGGTGATCGACAGCAGCCGATTGGAGAACACTTCCATTGCGATGGGGTCGTGCAACTCGCGCCTCACGCCTCACTCCTGACGCCTAATTCAATAACGATATTACCAACTTTGTCGATAGATGCATGCTGCCCCGGCGCGAGCAACGTGGTCGAACTCATTTCATCGATCACTGCCGGCCCGGCAAGCGTTGCGCCCGCAGGTAACAACGTACGCGCGTACACGGGTGTCTCCACCCAGCCTTGCGCGGCACCGTGATACACGCTGCGCGCGCCGCGTCGCGCTTGCTCGAAGCTGCCATGCACCGCCCACTCGGTGAGCGGCGCCTTGCGCACGCGGCCAACGGCTTGCACGCGGCAGTTGACGATTTCCACCGCCTTTCCTGCGACATCGTAGCCGTACTCGCGCTGGTGCGCGGCGTGAAAGCGCGCGAGGAAATCCTCCAATCCGCCCTCGTCGATCTCCGGCATCGGCACCACCACCTCGAAGTTCTGCCCTTCGTAGCGCGCGTCGATATGGGCGTGAAATGCACGCTCGTGCGGCTTGACTTGCTCGCGCGCGAGCCAGTCCGAGGCCTCGCGCTCCATCTCATCAAAAAGCGCACACACGCGCACCCAGCTTGCCGCGTCGGCGAGCGCTATTTCACTGCGCACGAAGTCGAAGCTCACGTCGGTCAGTAACATACCGCGCGCGCATAACGTGCCCGGCTCTTGCGGCACGATCACCGTGGGAATACCGCATTCGCGCGCGATGTCCACGGCGTGCAGCGGCCCCGCGCCGCCGTACGCAAACATCGCGAATTGCGATAGATCATAGCCGCGCTCGGTCGATACCGCACGGATCGCGCGCGCCATGTTGGCGTTGGCAATGCGGATCACCCCCTCGGCGGCTTGCTCCAGCGTCAACCCCAACGGTTTCGCCACACGATCGTGGATCACGTTGCGCGCCGCCGCCTCGTTCACCGACACGCGCCCATCGAGCAGCGACACAGGATTTAAGCGATGCAAACAAATTTGCGCATCGGTAATCGTCGCCTCGACTCCACCACGCGCATACGCCGCCGGGCCAGGGTCGGCGCCGGCGCTCCTCGGCCCGACTTTCAACGCACCGGCGTCATCCATCCACGCAATGCTGCCGCCGCCTGCGCCGATGACGTGGATGTCAATCATCGGCGTTTTCGACGGATAATCGGCAACCGCGCGATCCGAGGAAAACAAGGGCTTGCCTTGCCACACCAGCGACACATCAGTGGAGGTACCGCCGACATCGAAAGTGACCATGTTGTCGTAACCCGCGACGCGCCCGATCTCGGCGGCGCCCACCACCCCCGCTGCCGGCCCTGACAAACAGGTGCGCACCGGGAACGAACGCACCGCGCGCACCGACATCAGCCCGCCGTTGGAATGGATGGTGTAGGGCTCGACCGTAATCGCGAGTGCCTTCACGCGCCGCAAAAACTGTTCGAGATACGCTTGCATGCGCGGCCCCACCGCGGCATTGAGCACGGCGGTGGATAAACGCTCGTATTCGCGAAACTCCGGCAACACCTCGTGCGAGATACTCAAATACGCTGCGGGAAATACCCGCGCCACGGCTTCGCGCGCGCGTTGCTCATGCAGCGGATTGCGATAGGCGTGCAAAAAGCAAACGGCAACCGCGGCCACGCCCGCGGCCTTAAGCGTTTTCGCCGCTGCTTCGACTTCGGCTTCGTCCAAAGCCGTCAGCACCTCGCCGCGTTGATGCGCTCGTTCACTTCTAGCCGATGCTGACGCAACGCCAGCGGCGGCGGCTTCACCACGCGGTAATCGTAAAGATGCGGGCGCACCTGGCGGCCGATCTCCAGCACGTCGCGAAAGCCTTTGGTGGTGATCAAGCCCACGCGCGCGCCCTTGCGCTCGATGATGAGATTGGTGGCGACCGTCGTGCCATGCCCGACGTGCGACACTTGCGCGGGCGTGATCTGGTGTTCGCGCAGCAGCTCGGCGATGCCTTGCGCAATCGCCTCTGACGGATCGCGCGGCGTGGAAGCGACTTTATGAAAATATACGCTGCCGCCGTTTTCATCGAGCAGCGTAAAGTCGGTAAAAGTGCCGCCGACGTCAATCCCAATACGGTACACGTTTTAAAAAATATTGTTTAAAATCAAATACTTAATATATATCACCTAGAGCTCGGCTTTGATCCCCGCGTCGCTGATCACTTTGCGCCACTTGGCGATTTCGGCAGCCACGCGCGCGCCAAATTGCGCCGGCGTACTGGCGACAATTTCCAGGCCTTGCGAACTTAACAGCTCTTGCATCTTGGGCAGTCGCAGCGAGCGCGCCACTTCTTCGTGGATTCTTTTCACGATATCGCCCGGCGTGTTGGCCGGCGCGAACAAGCCGAACCACACAATCGCTTCGAAGCCCGGATAGCCCAACTCCGCCACCGTGGGCAGTTGCTGCACGGCTTGCGAGCGCTGCAAACTGCTCACCGCCAATGGTTTCAAGCGCCCCGCTTGCATGTGCGGCAGCGAGGTCATCACCACGTCGAACATCAGCGACAAATGCCCGCCCAGCAATTCAGCCAGCGCCGGGCCCGTGCCTTTATACGGCACATGGGTCAATTTCACCTTGGCTACCGACTGAAATAATTCCATCGCCATATGCGAGGCGCTGCCGTTGCCCGCAGTGCCGTAGTTCAATTCGGCTGGCCGCGCGCGCGCGAGCGCGACCAGCTCTTTCACCGATTTCACCGGTAGCGACGGATGCACCGACAGCACTTGCGGGATCAGCGCGAATTCGGTGACCGGCGCAAAATCGTGCTGCGAGTCAAATGGCAGCTTGCGGTACAAACTCGGCGCCACGCCGTGCGTGGTGACGGTGCCCACCAGCAGCGTGTAACCATCGGCCGGCGCACGCGCCACAAGCTCCGAACCGACGATACCGCCGCCGCCGGCGCGGTTTTCGACGATTACTGGCTGGCGCCAGGCTTCATTCAGCCGTTGCGCCACGCTGCGCGCCAACAAATCGGTGGATCCGCCCGCGGCAAACGGTACCACGATGCGCACGAGCTTCGCCGGGTAAGCATCGCTCGATTGCGCCTGCGCTTGCGCGGCAGCGCCGGCAAGGCAGGCCGGGCTCACCCATAACACCCGCTTCACTGCTTGCGTCATATCGTGTGTCACCCTGCACGCCGTCACTCGCGCGCCAAGCCCATTAAAATCAAAGGTGATTATAGCCCACGCGTTTGCGGGCTTACGGCCAGGAATGGTAAAATGCATCCTTCGCGTAGTTCGCGCGGGCGGTTAACTCAGCGGTAGAGTGCCACCTTCACACGGTGGAAGCCACTGGTTCGATCCCAGTACCGCCCACCAATTCTTGGTCTTGGATCCGTGGCCTGGTGCCGCGGTCCGCTTAACTCGCCGTGCGCCGCGGCGGCATTTTATGCAAATCCACCGGGTCGGCAAAGCGCGCACGTATGTCTTCGATCTCCGGCAGGATTTTGATGAAGAGTTCGACCAAGTTCGGATCGAAGTGGCTGCCGGCGTTTTCCTGTAGAAACGCCACGGCGTTCTCGACCGTCCACGCCACCTTGTAAGGCCGCACCGAGGTCAACGCATCAAACACATCGCAAATCGCAACGATACGCGCTTCCACCGGTATCGCCGCCCCTATTAAGCCTTCGGGATAGCCTGTGCCGTCCCATTTTTCGTGATGGTTTTGCGCGATCGAGCACGCCACTTGCAACACCGGCGCGGGGTGATTGCCCAGCATTTCCACGCCGAACTCTACGTGCTGGCGCATGATCACTTGCTCGTCGTCGGTCAAACGCCCCTTTTTGAGCAGAATATGATCCGGCACGCCGATCTTGCCGATGTCGTGCAAGGAACTTGCCATGTAAATCATTTCGGTGAGATGCGCATCGAGCCCGGCCGCGCGCGCCAAGGCGCGGCAACTGTGCGACACCCGCGTCACGTGGTTGCCGGTGTCGTTGTCGCGAAACTCGCCGGCCTTGGCGAGCCGCCGCAGGATTTCGGTTTGTGATTCGCGCAGTTCCTCGGTGCGCTCGATCACCTTCAACTCGAGAATTTCGTTTTGGCGTTCGCGCTCCTTGTAGAGCATGCGCACTTCAAGGTGGTTGCGGATGCGGTGCGCGAATTCGGCTTCGACAAACGGCTTGGAAATATAATCGCGCGCGCCAGCTTCCAGCACCTGCAAACGCACTTGAGCGCCGTCGTGCGCGGTCAACACGATCACCGGCAGAAATTCGCCCTTCAAATGCGACTTCAGTTCGCGCATGACATCGGCGCCGTTCATCACCGGCATTTCCATGTCAAGCAGAATCAAATCGTAGGGGTTTGCGGCGTACGCCGAGGCCACTTGCGTGGGGTCCGCCGTCACCTCGACATTACGATAGTGATGCTTGTGCAGCATCAACTCCATCAAATAGAGCTGATCGGGATTGTCGTCGACCACCAAAATGCGCGCGGCATGAATGCGCGCATCGAGGTCGTCTTTGGGTTGCCGCATGTCTCCGTCGTTCACGCCGGCCCTCAAGTCCCGTGTTTCAGTTTTAAGCGCACGCAACACATCCCTTTTTCAGACCGTGGCGCATTGTCATAGCAATACCAAGAGCATATCGGTCGCGCTGATTATGCGCCACCCGCAACCACGTTTAATCGGTATAAATAACTACCTTTGCATTGTTCACAAAAATTTTACCGGCTAATCCTCACAGAAGCACGATTGTCATGACAAGGCAAAATCACCGATCCGGCGAGCGCGTTTTAGCCGGTATTACGATCAAAACACCTCATTTACCACAATACGGCACCGCCGTCGCCCGGGCATACGCGTTTCCCGTAATCGCCTGCACAAGGACTCAAGCCGTGACCGGGACAATCCGCCGCTCGTCGATGGATTGCAGGATGGCGTTGGTTACCGCCACGGTATAAGCGCTGTCCTCGCCATCGGGCAGGTTGCCGCGGCGGCCCCGCAGCTCACCCTCGAACGACTGAATCTGCCATTCATAGGCAGGGCTTGCGGCAAAGCGCTCCACCGTCGCGCCGTTTTTATCGCGCACCGTCACCACATGTTCGGTGGCCCAGCGCAGCGCGGACGTCACCAGAGTCGCTTCGGAGCCTTCGATCAAAAGATTGTTTTCGCCGTGCGCCACCTCGCGCGTGGCGCGCACCCGAGCGTGCGCACCACCGTGCAAACGGCCCAACACGCTAAAGGTGTCGTCGGCGTGGCCATCGCGCCGATCGGGATGGGTAAACGCACTCACTTCGACAAATTTTTGCCCGGTCACCCATTGCGCGAGATCGAGCAAATGCACGCCGACATCGTACATCACCCCGCTTTGCGTATTGTCCGCGCGCCAGGTTTTGCGTGGCGGCGAGGCGGAGGTGCGCTCCACTTCGACGGCAACGATTTTGCCGAGCCGGCCGGAGAGCGCGATTTCACGCGCGCGCGCCACTGCCGCATCCATGCGGATTTGGTGCGCGATGCGCAGCACCACGCCCGCTGCTTTGCACGCCGCCGCCATCTCGCGCGCGTGATCGGCGCGCATCGCAAACGGCTTTTCGCACAACATGTTTTTTTGGGCGCGCGCGCCAGCGAGCACCGCCTCGTGATGCAGGGCGTTGGGCAGCGCGATGTAGACCGCGTCCACGCCAGGGTCGTGCAGCAGCGCGTTTAAATCGGTGGGCGCGGTTTTGACCTTGAATTTCTCAGCGTAGGCGCGCGTTTTCTGCGGCGTGCTACCCAAACACGCGACAATGCGCGAGCCCGCGCTTTTGTCGATGGCCGGACCGACGAAGTCGTTCGCCACCCAGCCCAAGCCCACCACACCCCAGCCTACCGATTTGGTTGCGCTCATGCCGCGGCTCCCGCAAGCAACTGTAGCCGCGCTTCGCGATACTCCCGCTCCAGGCGATCCACCAGCGTCGCCACGCTTGGAATGTCGTCGATATTGCCTACGCCCTGCCCGGCACCCCAGATGTCGGTCCAGGTCTTGGGACGGTCTTCGCGGCTGCGGTACAAGCCCGACGTTTCCGGCGTGGGCAGGTTATCCGGATCAAGCCCGGCGTTGCGCAAGCTGCCGGCGAGGTAGCTGCCGTGCACGCCAGAAAACAACGGCGTGTAGACGATATCCGTCGCCTTGGAATCAACAATCATTTGCTTGTAACCGGGCTTGGCCGCCGATTCTTGCGTGGCGATAAAACGCGTGCCCAGATACGCCAGATCACAGCCCATCGCTTGCGCCGCGAGGATGCCCGAACCGTTGGTAATCGCGCCCGACAGCACGAGGATGCCATTGTGCATGCGCCGCAGTTCATTCACTAGCGCAAATGGGCTGGTGGTGCCCGCGTGCCCGCCCGCGCCCGCGCACACCGCGATCAAACCATCGACACCCGCTTCCAGCGCTTTTTCGCCGTGGCGCACCTTGATCACGTCGTGCAGCACGATGCCGCCGTAGGCGTGCACCCGCGGCACGATGTCCATCGGCGCGGAGAGTGAGGTGATGACGATCGGCACCTTGTGCTTGATCAGCGTTTCGGTGTCGGCTTCAAGGCGCTGGTTGGCGCGGTTGACGATGAGATTGACCGCGAAGGGCGCGACTTTTTTGCCGGGATTTTTTTGTTGATATTGCGCGAGTTCGGTTTCGATGCGCGTTAACCACTTGTCGAGTTCTTCCTGCGGGCGCGCGTTTAGCGCCGGGAACGAACCGATCACGCCGGCCTTGCATTGCTCGATCACCAACTGCGGGCCTGAGACGATAAACATCGGCGCGGACAACACCGGCAGGCGCAGCCGCGCGCGCAAATTCTGTGGCAAAGCCATGAGGACCCCTTGCAATTTCAGTTAAAGTCGCAACCGCGCATCACGCATTGCAGCGCCGTGTTTATACCATGCGTTGCCGCTAAAACCACTTCGTAAAGCACGTCTGAGCAAAAATAAAAATCAGTAGTGTCCGGACGTTGAGTGCCCGAAACGTGCTAATTGGTTGATTGTAAATAAATAACAGATGATTTTTTCTGGTCTCGATTTGAACAGCGTTTTCTC